>CAYSWT010000006.1:0-38792 GCA_964434845.1 uncultured Atribacterota bacterium
CTTTACAACTCAACACCTCAACCTCTCAACAACTCAACATTTTGGTGTTTTCATCCTCATATGGTGCCACAACGTGGCATGGCGGTCTATTATCCAGATATGGAGGTTTATTCATTTATTTTTTTTCTCTTTTCATTATTCCAGTCTTTCCCCGTAGATTGAGTTTTCAACAATTCTCACATTCTTTCTCGCCAGTTCCTAAATAAAGAACCTGGGATTCCCGGCTATGATACCGAAAGACCGTAATCCCTTTGCAGCGAAGTGCATGGGCGAGGAGATAAACCTGAGCGACCGTTTCTGGTGTTGCCTCTTCAGGAAGATTAATTGTTTTGGATACGGCATTATCAACATATTTTTGAAATGAAGACTGCATGCGTACCTGAAATTCTGGAGGAATCTCCGACGCCGTCAAGAAAAGAGCATGAAGGAGGGGAGGTATTCCTGGTATATCCCGTAGTGATCCCTGTTCCCAAATCATTTTTCGCACATTTTCCGGAATGTGATATGTTTTCAGACTCTCTTCTAACCAAGGATTGATTTCCAGCAATTCGGTATTTTCCAACACATACCGCCTGAAGACGAGAGCAAAATAGGGTTCAATGCCACTCGAACACCCGGCTATAAGACTGATGGAACCAGTGGGAGCGATCGAGGTTACAGTTGCATTCCGTAATCGGTTATTCTCTTGAGAATAGATGCTCTGCGAATAATTGGGGAAAACCCCTCTTCTCTTGGCTAATTCCTGAGATGCGGCTCGTGCTTGTAAGCAAATGAATGACATCAGTTCTTCTGCCACGACTAAAGCGTGATCGGAAAAATAGGATACTCCAATGGCGCTCAGTAGATCGGAAAATCCCATCACCCCCAACCCGATCTTTCGATTTCCCCGTACCATTTGTTCGATAACTGGCAAAGGATAACGATTGATGTCGATCACGTTATCTAAAAAATGAACTGCAGCAAAAACCACGTGTTTTAACTTAGGATAATCGATTTTTCCGTCACGGACCATCCGCGCCAGATTTATCGATCCGAGATTGCATGATTCATAAGCAAGGAGCGGTACTTCACCACATGGGTTGGTTGCTTCAATTCGTCCTAAAGCCGGAGTGGGATTGGTCCGGTTTATTTCGTCCAAAAATATCAAACCTGGTTCCCCGGATTTCCAGGCGCTTTCGACAATCTGTTGGAAAAGTTCCCGAGCATTCATGCGTAAAACGTTTTTTCCAGTATGGGGATTCATTAAATCGATCATTTGTTCTTGACGAACTTTTTCCATTTCTTCGTCGGTAATTGCCACTGATAAATTAAAATTCTCCAAAAGACTGGATTTTTCTTTCACTTGAATAAATTCACGAATATCAGGATGATTGAAACGCAGGATTCCCATGTTGGCACCCCGCCGACGCCCACCCTGCTTGACTACATCGGTCGTCACATCAAAAATCCGCATAAATGAAACCGGCCCTGACGCTCTGCCTCCGGTTGAAGCCACCCGGTCACCTTTGGGACGAAGCTGGGAAAAATTGAAACCGGTTCCACCTCCTGATTTATGAATAAAAGCCATATCTCGTAACGTGTTGAAGATATCCTCAATCGAATCCCCAATAGGGAGAACGAAACACGCGGACAGCTGACCCAAAGGAGTACCGGCATTCATCAGAGTGGGCGAATTGGGGAGAAATTCGAGTTTGGTGAGCATTTGGTAAAAAACTTCAGCACTCCGATCAGCCTCCTCATGGTAGAGGCGATCCGCTTCAGAGACCGTCCGGGCGACTCGCTCCATCATCTGTTTGGGAGTCTCCTGAACTTCTCCTTCCTCATTTTTGATAAGGTAGCGCTCTTTCAAAACCTTTATTGCATTGAGAGTGAGCTTTAAATCATCATGAACCCCAAACACATTCCACTTGGCTTCGCGTATCTCTCTCCGCTTTTCCCGATAAAGAATATAGGCCTTGGCCACTTCGGGAAGCGAATGAGACATAAGGGTCTTTTCGACTGCATCTTGAATTTCTTCGACAGTCGGTACCGGTCCGATACCATCAATGATGAGTCTGGAAATTACCTCTTGTGCCAGATCTTCAGCCCGACCCACTTGATATTGATCCGTCGCTCGAAGTGCTTGTTCGATGGCATGCACGATTTTCACAGTAGAAAAGGGCTCAACCTCGCCATTTCTTTTTTTCACCTGGGCAAAGAAAGTATCAGCCAATCTCATACCTCCTTTTCATCTTCAGCCTCCTTCTTCACAAAGCTCCCTTTGGCTCCACAGCTCGGGCATTTCTGAGGTTTACACCGACTTTCTTTTTCTGAACCGCACGCTTCACACTTCCAAATTGTCATGGGCTATTCCCACCTTTCGCCGACATCCTGGCCGATTTGATATTAATTATTCATAAAAAAGTTTTTATCGATCCAGCATTCTAAATCATCCCAGGTTGAAAAAATAAAATCGGGCGCATCATCGAGGAATACATCCTGATGAATTGAATCCCATTTAACGAGGGCGCCCTGAACTCCAGCACGATGAGCTGATTGAATATCTAATGGAGAATCACCAAAATAAATCACTTCTTCGGGTTTAATCGAAAACAAGTCCAAAATCTTTTGAACTCCATCTGGAAACGGCTTGGGACGTGGAATCTCATCACCACAGACAATGGCATCAAATAAATCGATAACTTTCAACTTTTTTATGGTAATCTCAGCACTTCTTCGACCTTTGGAGGTAAACAGGGCTTGTTTTATTCCTTTTAACCGGAGAGTGCGTATACAATCAAATACTCTGGGAAATGTTTTGACCAAAAGGTCATGATTGTCCTGATAATAAGTATAAAAATCATGTAAAGCCTGGGCTTTTCTTTCAGGACCGACAATTTTTTCAATCACATCGCCTTCAGGAGGCCCATACAAACGAACGATCTCCGCCGGGGTCATTTTCAACCCAGTATACTTTTCCGAAACCATATTAAAAGCATTCCAGAGGAGTTTCGAACTCCCGATCAGTGTATTATCCAAATCCCAAATCATAAGCTTAAACATGGCCACCGGTTTCCTTTTCGATTTCTCTCAGATTTCCGATCACAGTTTCCATATTCGCATCAGTCCCCATCGATATTCGAAGAGAATCGGGCCATTCGGAAAAATATCGGACTAAAATCTTTCTTTGCTTGAGTTGAAGATACACTCGTTCTAAATTTTTACCCGGTCGTTTCACCATAACAAAGTTGGCTTCTGAGGGAAGAACCACATAGCCCAGCTCCAACATCGCCTCCGAAAATACGCTTCGAGTATGTTTGATCTTCTCTGCGTTCTGCTTCATATGTTGGATATCCTGCAGAGCTGCCCAGGCGGCTTTTTGGGAAAACCAGCTGACGTTATAGGAATCCTTTAATTTTAAAAAACCATCAACCAGATTGGGATGAGCGAAAAGAACACCAATGCGCATACCCGCCAGAGAAAAAGACTTGGAGAGGGTTCGCAATATGATGAGTTGGTCAAATTGACCAAGAAGCGGAAGCGCGTTTTCCCGGGCAAAGTCAACATAGGCTTCATCCACCACCACTGGGCACGATGAAGACTTTAAAAGCTTCTCGATGTGGCTGGAAGGTAAAAAAGTTCCAGTAGGTGAATTTGGGTTACAAATCACTTTCATACACGCTGATTTAGTAAATATGCTTTCCGGGAGAGTGTAGTCAGGATTAAACGGAATTTCGTGATAATCAGCTTCCTGAAAAAGAGCGAGGGTTCGATATAAAGTGTAGGTGGGAAAAGGATAAACAACCCGATCGTTCTTCCCCAAAAAAGCCCGAAAAACGATATTCAGAAGTTCATCGGAACCGTTTCCGATTAAAATCCAATCGGGAGGATACCCATAAACCTCAGATACTTTTTCTCTCAGTTCATCACAGAGTGGTGGGGGATAGAGCCCCAAATAACGTGGATTAAGACTTTGTTTCAAAGATTCTATCACCAACGGTGAAGGAGGATAGGGATTTTCATTGGTATTCAGTTTAATAAATTCACCGTCATGAGGTTGCTCACCCGGAACATACCCTTTCATCGTTTCCAGGTGAGGACGAAAATAGCTCATCTCGGACCTCCTTTGCCCATGTGCTTTAATATTTGAGTACTCCTCCCACTCGTGTCATGCAAAGTATACACTTCCAATAAATTCCGATAATCACCTCGAAAGTCAAGACCATAACCAACAACATATATATCGGGAATTTCAAAGCAGGAATAATGCACTGGTACTTCGATAAATCGCCGGTCAGGACAATCTAAAAAAGTACAGGCAACGATGCTGGCGGGGAATCGCTTTTCCATGATGTGCATTAAAAAATTCAAAGTCATGCCGGTATCGATAATATCTTCAACGATGATGACATCTCGATCAGCGACTTCTTCAGTAATGTCTTTTTCGATTTCAACCTTTTTAAAACCGGTTTTAAAGCTCGAGATCGACATAAAATCAAGATCAAATGGAATAGCGAGAGACCGGGTCAGATCAACCGTAAAAAAAATCGCCCCTCTTAAAATGGAGATGATCAGCGGTCTTTTCCCCACATAATCTTGACTGATCGCTGTCGAAATCTGTTTGACACGGGTTTCTATTTCCACTCTTGTAAATACACATTCTCCCAGCTTGGATTCAATCATTGATTATCCTCCACTCCAAACTTGCGTAAAAGATGCATATAATCTCGAGAATATATTACCTTGATTTTTATCTGAGGGTAAAGTTCCCGAAGTCTTCTCACTTTTCGGTTTTTTTTCCTGACTAATTTTTGTCTCTGGGTGGTGAGTTCGATAAACAGATCAAAATCGGGAAGATAGAAATCTGGGGAGAAGGCTTCAATAACATTCCCCTCATTATCCCATTCCAAAGGAAAAGTGCGGGGCTCATAAAGCCATTTTATACGGTAAAAATCAAGAATGCGAGCAAATTCTTCCTCAGAAGGATGAACAAAATCCACCCGGTTCCCTCCAAAATCAAGATTGGGAAAAAGTGGTTGTTGTTCTCCCTTTCCGAGCGATGGCACTCCAATATTTGCCATTGCTTCCAGAATAATGTGACAAGCCCGATCAACCGAATAATAAGCGGTATTCAAAACCAGGTTGTACATCATGGGGTTTTTCCAATCAGCTCCTAATGTTTCTAACAGGAACTTTTCCCTTTTCCGATCCAGTTCGGATAATATATGAGAAGCCGTCACTTCATCCTGATGGTATTTTTCCATGATTCTTTTCAACCGGACTTCCGGCGAAGAGACGATTAACAAGTGAAAAGTACGGACATCATTTTGAAAGATGGTTTGGCCACCCCGACCAAGAAAGATGATAGGTCGCTTTTTTATCTGTTTGTAAACGATCTCACGAACCGCTTTCGCCCAGATGAGAAATTTAACTCGATCAATATTTTCATCCAGATCGTCATGCCCTGATTCATGGAGGAATTGTGCTAATTGGTCACGATCAATGAGTTGATAATTTAAAAGTTGAGAGAGTTTTTCCGCAATCTCATCACCGAGGCTTTCGGTTTCGCGGGAAAGAGTAATAATTGATACCTTTTCCACTGAACGCTCCACCAACCTGTTTTCCCATATTATATACGAATTCCCTGTTTCTTTCTCATCGGGAATTTACGGAATGAATAAATTCGGTTAAAATAATAATCATGAGAAAAATGAATTGGGAATTCGAGCTTATGATTCTTCTGGTCATCATTGTAGGAACGATGATTCTCGGCACCGCTTCTCCAATAGCAGCCTCGGCTTGGCGAGATGCTCCTTCCTTTTATTTATACGACCTCTCCGGACAGGAAATACAATTTACCGTTTCCGATAATATGGTGGTTCTTTTATTCATGTCTCCCGATTGTTTTGCCTGTGATCGGGAATTGTTTATGGCGAATATCCTTCAAAAAAATCTCTCTTTCCAGCTCATACCGGTTTGTATTGGGTGTAACTGGAAAGAGGTGAAACGTATCCAAGAATCACTCAATCTGGAGCTCCCAATCTATATGGGAAAAGTGAATCTCAAGGCGAGCTGGGGAATTTGGGAGTTCCCGACTGCCTTTTTAGTTGATAAAAATATGAAAATCCTTGAAAAATGGCAAGGGAAAATTGCCGTTCAGTCTTTAGAGAAACAGTTAGCCAACAGAGAAATGGTTCAATCGAAAAGAAAAAAAGCGGATGGGGATTCATCCCCATCCGCTTGCAGCGATGTTGTGTGTTATTAGTTCATTTCCCATTCCTGAAGTTCCAGGTACAACGATTTCTGACCTTCCTCAAGTGTATCCGTATCCCTGATTTCAACCACAAAGGGAAGCGGCGACGCTTTGGATAACAGCATCCGAACAATAATCTGATCATTTTTAAGGATCTCAATCCAGTTGGCTTTGGCTCCAAAACGTTCTTCAGAAGAGGTGACTTGAATGGTCATCTTCTCCCCCTCTTCTTTGGTACTCCATTTGAAACCCTCTTTCAATTCTCCCCCCATCAAGGTGACGGGGAGAAGCATGAATTGGACCGCCATAACCGGAGCAATAACCGCCATTGTCATCGGGTTGGCAAAGAAGAGATTATTAAAAACGTTTTGGGAATCATCCTTGGTTGCAGTAAAAGTATTGGAAAACTCATTGTCACCCAATTGAAAATCAACCACTACCTGAAAAACCCCTGCATCCTGAGGAGTCACATCGACAGCGAGATGGCCTTCGATCGTCGCTCCGTCTTTTTCTTCTCGAATCAAGTATTTTTGATGTTTCAGTTTCTCAAATTGAATCACATTCGGTAACTCATCTTGAGCGAATGCAATTACCGATATTGATAGTATTAAAAGTAGTGATAGCCATCCCAACCATTTCCGCATCATGTTTATCTCCTCCATTTTTTTCTGGTATTTTATCATGTCCCCCTGGTATTTACCCACTTTTTGGAGTCATCTATCAAAATATTTTGAAACTCGCCATTAGGCGATGCTATAATAGCATGCAATTCAACAATAAAAGAAGGTGGTTTGTATATCAATTTTTCAACAAACCCTACAGGACCTTTGGGACCGAAAAATTAATCCGGAGGAAGCCGAAAAACGACTCCGACAATTTCCCTATGAAGATATCGGTTTCGCCAAAATCGATCACCATCGTGCCCTCCGCAAGGGTTTCCCTGAAGTTGTTTTTTGTCAAGGAAAAACCAATGAACAAATCGTAGATATCCTTAAGAAAATCAGCCGGGAGCATCCGAATTGCCTCGCCACGCGGGTTCAACCGGATACCTATGACTCGGTAAAAAAAGAATTTCCCGACATCCGTTTTCATCCCAATGCCCGCCTTCTGGTTCTGGAAAGAGAGCCGGTTTCAAAAAAAGGGTCAGTTGCCATCGTCAGCGCCGGTACTGCTGATCTTCCGGTCGCCGAAGAGGCTGCTATCACAGCTGATGTTGCCGGGAGTACGGTGAGCAGAATCTACGACGTGGGAATTGCCGGTCTCCACCGACTTATCTCGCATTTGAACCAACTCTGGCAAGCCAACGTCATTGTGGCAGTGGCTGGTATGGAAGGAGCTCTTCCCGGCGTTATTTCGGGCATGGTTGGACGACCGGTGATCGCCGTCCCAACCAGCATCGGGTATGGTGCCCATTTTCAAGGGTTATCAGCACTCCTAACCATGTTGAATACCTGTTCTCCGGGTATAGGAGTAGTGAATATTGATAACGGCTTTGGCGCCGGATATCTTGCCCACCTTATCAATCGTTTAGCTGAAGGGGATAAATAAAACCATGATTCTCTATTGTGACTGCTTTTCTGGAATCAGTGGGGACATGTTTCTTGGGGGTTTGATTGATTTAGGGTTACCGGTGGATTATTTGAAATCGGAAATCGCCAAAATGAAAATTCCTTTTCAGTTCCATGCCATTACGACCAAAAAGGGATCGATTCAAGCGGTTCAGATTGAAATAGCCGACCCGGAAGAAAGTGAAAGCCATCATGTTGATCATCATCACCGCCCCGTAGCTGAGCTGATACGGATTATTCAGGAGAGTAAGCTCTCTCATTCAATAAGGGAAAAGTCAACCACCATCCTCTGGAAAATTGCACAGGCAGAAGGGAAAATTCACGGACAAAACCCGGAGAATGTCTATCTCCATGAGGTCGGAGGAGTTGATACTTTGATTGATATCACCGGCGTTCTCATCGGTGTTGATTATTTGGCAATCAATAAAATCATGGCCTCAATTATCCCCACCGGGTATGGTTTCATCTCCACCAGTCATGGAACCCTCCCCATTCCCGCACCGGCAACTGCGGAACTCCTCAAAGGGATTCCGGTGACAGCTGGTCATGTTCCAGGAGAACTAACGACTCCAACCGGTGCTGCCCTCATCGGTACCATGGCCGAGCAATTTGGTTCTATTCCCCCAATGATCATTGAACGCATCGGCTATGGTGCCGGCCATCGCGACTATGAATCACCAAATGTATTGCGTCTCTTATTAGGGCGAGATCTCCCCACCTCTCAGCACGAAGAAAATATTCTGATCGAAACCAATATCGATGACATGAGTCCGCAAATCGTCGATTATGTCAGTGAAAAACTCTTTGAGGCTGGAGCATTGGACGTTTATACCACGCCCATCTACATGAAAAAACAACGTCCAGCCTTCATGCTGTCTGTTATTGTCCCGCCCAGCCGCCTTCAGGAATTTAGAGATCTTCTTTTTAAAGAAACCACCACCCTCGGAATCCGAGAAATTTCATTCAAAAAAGTGTCTCTTCCCCGTGAAGATATGGAATTGGAAACTACTTGGGGAAAAACAAAGGTCAAAATATCTCGTTACCGTGATGGAATAAAACTAACGCCCGAATATGAAGAATGCAAAAGTATCGCCCGACAATTTCACCTCCCACTGATTGAAGTTATCCATGCTGTTCGAAACGCAGCGGAAAATAAACTCCGTACCGGTGGAAGGTTCGAATGAAAGGCGATAATCCCTAAGTCTTTTCACATTGACCACCGCATTTTTTTCCACATCTTAAACACGTTAATCCCTGAAGAAGAGTCTCACGTTCTTGGGGAGTGAAAAAGCGGTTAATAATTCGTTTATCAAGCAACCATATCTCCATGGGAATATCATTCAGAATGGTGCCTTTTTTGTCATGGTCATCTCTGTTTTTCATGTTATAACCTCCTCTCACTATGAAACCAATGAAACCCAGTTCAAAAAAGGTTAAACCATTTATAAATGAAGAATGGATTGAAAAAGGGAAGCGGAGGGGGGACAAACCTAATCTTCACCTAAATACGCTTTTCGAACTTTTTCATCAAACAGTAACGCTTTCCCTTCGCCACTCGTAGAGATTCTCCCTGTTTCCATTACATAGGCAAAGTCAGAGATTTCTAAAGCACCCCGAGCGTTTTGCTCGATGAGAAGAATAGTTGTTCCTTCTTGATTGATTTTCTCAATAATATGGAAAATTTCTCGAACCAGTAGCGGTGCTAAACCCAACGAAGGTTCATCCATCATCAACAATTGGGGACGTGACATAAGGGCACGACCCACTGCCAGCATTTGTTGCTCTCCACCACTGAGTGTTCCCCCTTTTTGCCAGGTTCTTTCTTTCAGTCGCGGAAATATGGTGAAAACCCAATCCATATCTTTTTTAATTTGATCAAAGTCTTTTCGAATATAGCACCCAAGAATAAGATTTTCCATAACAGTTAAATTAGGAAAAATTCTTCGTCCTTCTGGGACCATGGCAATCCCCATGCCCACAATGAGGTGGGCGGGAAGACCTGCAATAGGATGCCCATTAAATGTAATTGCCCCCTGTCGGGGATGAATAAGCCCGGAAACAGTTCTCAAAGTGGTACTTTTCCCTGCTCCATTGGCACCAATCAGTGATACAATTTTTTTCTTTTCGACATTCAAACTGATTCCCTTCAGGGCATGTATTCCTCCATAATAAACATGAAGATTCTCTATTTTCAGTACGATGTGGTCGTTGTTCATTTAACTTTCCACTCCCAGATAAGCCTCAATAACTTTTGGGTTTTTTCGTATATTACTTGGTGTGCCTTCGGCAATTTTTATCCCGAAATCCATCACCGCCACATTTTCACAGATCCCCATAACCACCTTCATGTCGTGTTCGATAAGAAAAATGGTCAAGTTGAACTCTTCTCGAATCTTTTGAATAAAATTCATAAGATCCATGGTTTCGTGGGGGTTCATCCCTGCTGCTGGTTCATCTAACAACAAAAGTTTTGGATGAATTGCCAAGGCACGGGCAATTTCTAATCTTCTCTGTTGACCATAGGGAAGACTCTTGGCTTCCTCTCGAGAAAGTTCTGCCAATCCCACAGCTTCGAGCAATCGATATCCCTCTTCTCTCATGGCTTTTTCCGCTGAAACATAGGCAGGACTTCTCCACATAGCACCGAGAAAAGAATTTTTTAAACCCATATGAAACGAAACCATGACATTGTCCAATACCGAAAGGTTTCCAAACAGACGAATATTTTGAAAGGTTCGGGATATACCGAGCGATGTGATCTCATGGGGAGGAAGACCATTGAGAATGTGGTTCAAAAAAACGACCTTCCCTTTAGATGGAATATATTGCCCGGTAATCATATTAAAAATGGTGGTTTTTCCAGCGCCATTCGGTCCAATCAAACCCGCCAAATCACCGGACTGTAGGGAAAAATTAAAATCATTCACCGCGATCAACCCTCCAAAAATCATGGTAAGTCCGTTTATAGAAAGGAGGGTTTGTGTCTGCTCATTCATTTTGGGGTTTACCTCTTTTGAACAAATTCATAATCAAGTCCCAGGATAATTCTTTCGTACCAAATAGTCCACGACGATAGAATATCATCATTATCACCAACAAAGCTGAAAAAGCCACCATTCTCATTCCGGGAATACCAGGTATGGTAAAGGAACCAATGGTATGAGGAGCTTCGACTTCGCGAAGAATTTCCTGTAAAAAGGCAAAAATAAAAGCCGTGACGACTGAGCCGGTGATGCTCCCCAGACCACCTAAGACAACAATGATCAACAGGTTAAAGGTCATGGAAAAGGTAAATAATGTCGGTGACACGGTACTGATCAGGGTAACAAACAACCCACCAGCAACTCCGGCAAAGAAACCGCTTAAAGTAAAAGCCATCAGTTTCATCCGAAACGGATTGACTCCCATGGCTTGAGCGGCGATCTCGTCTTCACGAATCGCTTTGAGTGCCCGTCCAAAGCTGGAATTCACCAGACTGCAAATAAGGTAGACCGTTAGAAAGGCCAATCCTCCTGTCCACCAGAGATTGGTGTATTCCGGAATCCCCTTAATGCCCAGGGCGCCATTGGTGAGAGGAATGAAATTATTCGCTAAAACGAAGATGATTTCACTGAATCCAAAAGACGCGATTGCCAGATAATCTCCTCGCAATCTGAGGGTGGGTACACCGATGAGAAGAGCACCTCCAGCGGCGATCAAGCCCCCCAGGATTAAGCTCACGATAAACAGGTAGGAAGGAAAAGTAATGACGCTAAAAGGCCAAATAAGCGGGGTTAAGAAATAGACTTGTTGTTTTTGAACCACCGGCAGCATCAACAGTGCCACGGTATATCCGCCCAGAGCCATAAAACCATTGGGACCAAGGGAGAATTGACCGGCAATACCATTTATTAAATTGTAGGCAACAGCGGCGATGACATAAATAAACGCAGTGTTTAAAATTCGAATAATATACGCATTTAAATAATTTTGGGCAATCCACAGTCCAAAAAGCAAAATAACGAAGAGAATGGCAGTCAGTAGGTAATCTCTTTTCCCCATTTTTTTTTATGACTTACACCTTTTCCTTTAGAGTTTCTCCCATTATGCCGTTCGGTTTGATGATAAGAAAGAGAATGAGAAGCCCAAAAACAAATGCATCTCTATAACCGGTAAGTCCGGGAAAGAAAGCAGCAATGAGAATTTCTGCCAGGCCAATAATGAAGCCTCCGATCATCGCACCCACCACATTGCCAATGCCACCGACCACTGCGGCGGTAAATGCTTTCCACCCCGGGAAAATACCCATTAAGGGGTTGATTTGCGGAAATTTAGCAGCCCACATCACCCCTCCCGCGGCAGCCAATGCCGAACCCAGCGCAAAGGTATACAGGATGATTTGATCGATATTGACTCCCATCAAGCGGGTGGTTTCCATATCTCGTGCAACTGCACGCATTGCTATTCCAACTTTGGTTTTATAAACGATATAAAGCAAAACCATTAAAATACATATACTGATGATAGGAACCCAAAAAGTGACCCCCTGTATTTTAGCACCAGCGATGATATAGACATTTTTCATCAAATCTGGTCGGGGAAAACCCTTTGGTCTCGCCCCTAAAACCACCAGACCCAGGTTTTCAATAAAGTAAGAGACTCCAACGGCGGTAATCAATGCCGAAATACGAGGAGCGTTTCGTAGTGGTCGATAGGCGACCCGTTCAATCGTCATCCCCACAATGGCACATAAAACAATACTGATGAGAACCGAAAGCCACCAGGGAAGCATAAAAATCACGATCATAAAAAAGGCAAAATAGGTGCCCAGCATAAATACATCGCTATGAGCAAAATTAATCAAACTGAGAATGCCATAGACCAAAGTATAACCGATGGCGAGCAAAGCATAAAGACTCCCCAGCGAAAATCCATTCATGAGCTGTTGGAAAAACTGAGCAAAACTCATTATTCAACCCTCTTTGTCCAAGATACTGATTCCTACTTTTTCGTTCTATTGTACTCAATAGGTTCAATAAAAAAAAGTGATAAAACAAAAAAGAGGGGACGGGTTAATCCCCCGTCCCCATTTTCATCTTACTTAACAACAACCGTTCCTAAGAGTTTCACTACACCACCCTCGACTTGTTTGACGACGACGGGTTTCTGGGCATCTCCGTTTTCAATGGTGACTTTCCCAGTGGTTACTTCAAGGTCTTTGGTATCTTCTATAGCAGCAGCGATTTTTTCTGGTTCAAAGGAATTCGCGCGTTTAATAGCGTCCATAATAATTAAATAGCAATCGGCGGCTAAGGCTCCAAATACACCAGGTTCCTTATTATACTTCTTTCGGTAGGCATCAAAGTACTTCTGCCCGATTTCAGTCAACGCTTTTTGGGTATCACCATGGGCGGTGAAGTAGAATCCTTCCACTGCATCGCCACCGATAGCAATTAGTTCCGGAGCATCAGAACCATCTCCACCCAGGATCTTTCCTTCAAAACCAAGGTCACGAGCCTGACGGCAAATCAATGCGATTTCGGTATAGTAGTTCGGGAGATACAAAATGTCCGGATTCAAATTTAGAATGGTAGTTAATTGAGCGGAGAAATCCTGGTCACCGGATTTACAATTTTGAACGGTCAGTACTTTCCCTCCCTTTTTCTCATAGGCATCTTTGAAGAAATTTCCCAATGCAACACAATAGTCCTGGGCGATATCAGAAAGAATGGCCACGGTTTTCCCCTGAAGATCTTCATAGGCAAATTGAGCTGCAGCCACCGCTTGGTAGGAATCGATAAACGTCGCTCGGAATGAGTACTTCTTCCCCTGGGTTACCAACGGGTTGGTGGCAGTCGCTGATATCTGCGGAACCTTTCTCTCCTCGCAGATCGGACCGGCGGCCAACATGTTTCCGCTGGTGGCTGAACCGATGATAGCGATTACTTTCTCTTTGTCGATAAGACGGGTAGCCGCATTGGCAGCTTCCACCTTATCGCTCTTGTTGTCAACTACGACATATTCGACTTGCTTTCCTAATACTTCGGTGCCGACTATTTCCCTAATGAGTTCAACACCTTCATTCTCCATTTGACCGTAAGCGGCTACTCCTCCGGTCATTTCCAGGTTGGCTCCGATTTTAACCGTATCTTGTGCATAAACCGGTAAAGACAAAACAAGAAACATCATAAATAAAATTCCCAAACAATAAAATTTCTTCAAAGCCATTTCCCCCTTCATTTCAAAATTTGTATAAAAGTATCACCTCAATGAGATTCTTGTCAAGGATAATGTGTTTAAAAAGAGGCAAGAACCAATAATTTTTCCGTCAACTGAGGATCGACCAATAAACCCTCTCTTGTTTCCCCTGCTGATGAATTGACAGAGTATTCACACAGATTCATAATATGCAAATAAATAGACATTCATGCCCATGGTTATTGCTCCTTGAAAGTAGGTTGAGTTTTCATCTTTCAGATGGTGCCAAGGTGTTTTCCTGGCATGAATGTCTATAAAGTGGTTGAGAAAAGGATAAATTTCATGGAGGATAAAGAATCATGAATTCACTTATCATCTGCATATCTCCTCATCATGGGAATACTGAAAAAATAGCCCGCGCTATGGCCGAAGTTTTGCAATCACCAGTGGTTACTCCCGAGCAGTTCAATATTCAATCTCTCGATCGGTATGATCTGATCGGTTTGGGATCCGGAATTTACTATGGAAAACATCATGATCAACTTTTCTCTTTACTGGAACGCATCCCTCAACTCAACAAAAAAGTCTTCATCTTTTCGACCAGCGGTACCGGTTCTATTCGCAGTCATGACGCCCTTAAAAAGATATTAAAAGAAAAAGGGGGTGAAATTGTAGCCGATTTTGCCTGTAAGGGGTTTGACACCTTTGGGCCTTTCAAGCTTGCAGGTGGGATAAACAAAGGGTGTCCTGATCAAAACGATCTCAACCAGGCACGCTCTTTCGCCCAATCCTTGTTCGGAAAAACATAGGAGAAGGATATATGAACCGCAGGGAAATATTCTCTCTCTTATTCCTGATCTTTCTCGCTTTCTTCGCATCGATTGTTTTTGCCGGCGAGGAAAAAATGAATACCCCGAATACAATTGATCTCGAAAAAGCCCTCAACCAAGCATCGGTTCGTTTCCATGAAGTCCAGAAACTCCTCTCCCTGATGAAAAACATGGAAAATCAACTCTCCCAAACCACCCGATTCCTTTCCAACACCAAGAGTTATTTAAATCAGATAGAAAATACCTTGTGGAATTATCGCCAACATATACTTGACCTGCAAGGAAACGTAACCCAGCTCATCATTTTTTGCAAAGATTCTCCCTCAGAACAAAAATGGTCTTCACTTTCCAATGAAGAGAAAAAGGAACTGCTTGAGGCAATACAAAGAGTGTTTGACACATCCTACGTAACGCTTCAAGAAGGCGATACCCTCCTCTCTCATCTCCCTGATCTCAGTCTGGAAAGGGAGAAAATGCTCATCGATGATATGGGTCCCTCCCAAAAAAACTACCAAAGTCTTTCGAACCGGTCTGTTAATCGGCTTACAGAAATTCAGATACTCCTTTCTCCTTTCTCTTCCTTTTCAGAAACCCACACTTTGTTAAAAAAGAGTCAGGTTCTTCTCCAAGAAATCAAACATTCCACTACCATTTGGAATAATACCTGCTCGAAAAACCAAGATCGGTTCCGGGATATCAAAAAGATGGTGAAAAATATTCGCGACACCATCCAGTATATCCAATTGATGATGACCGATACCGAAAAGAAACTCGATCGACTCAATAATGACTATGGCTCTTGTCTTGAATTCTTATTCAACGATATACATTCAGGGTCTCAAACAAAGTCATGAGATTCGCTATCGGTATATTGGCCTGAATGTTATGAACCGCATTCCACACATAACCGCTCCCCGCACCAAATATACCGATGAACCGTTTCACCTCTTCCCTGATTTCATCGGGTGATCCGAAGGGAAGAGTATGTTGGGTGTTAATACCACCTCCCCAAAAAGTAAACCATTTCCCATACTGTTCTTTCAGCTGAACCGGATCCATATCGAATGCTGATATCTGCACTGGATTGAGAATATCGAATTCTGCTTCATGGAGATCAGGGACCAGACCACGGATCGATCCGCAGGTATGGATAAACGTCTTCCAGGTGGTATGTTCGTGGACCCAGCGATTGACCATGGTATGATAGGGCTTGAAAAGTTCGCGATATAGGTCCTGAGAAATGAAAAGGCCGTGTTGAGACCCGAAATCGGCTGCCGAAATAACTATGATCTGTATCTTTTCGCCGACTGCTTGGTGAAACAGTCGTAAATTTTCCAGCGCGATGTCGGTCATTCGAGCAAATACCTCTTTTAAAAATTCCTTTCGAGTCATCAAAGAGATATACCATTCCTCTACATCTCGAATGCCTTTGGGATCAGGAAGTGCACACCCTGGAATATGAGCAATATCACCCAAGTTGGTTCCGGACACTCCCCGTGAAATGATTCCATAATCAGTTTCTTGATAGAGCCGATTTACTTCCGATTCATAATAAACAAGATGCTCTTCTTTCATAATCGTGTATTCTTCGGTTTGATTGGCAACGGTGAGTTCATCGTCAACAACCTCTTTTTTTCTAATAATGGCATCATGGTAAAAACCGCCGTGCGGCATTCTCGCTGAGGGCTGGAACCGCCGATCTCCCCGTGGATATTGAACAATGTCTCCCCGATCATCTGGTTCCGTATTAAATTTTTGCGGGACCATAACTGGCGTTCCATCAAAAAGTCGCCATGGTTTCCAGTTGGCATTTTCGAAACCAAAAGAATTTCCAGGTGATGACAACGGGATGGTATCAATCTGTAATTTCCGGCGGAGTTGGTTATCCACTTCTCCTAACATCAAAAAAGGGTTGCTTACCTTCACCGGTTTATGGGGGGAGAGAAGACCCAGGGCGACCTTCAAGGCATGAAGGCTGCTCACATGAATTCCGGTTACACTGGTACCGCCCAGATCGAATGGAATTCGATCGACGGGTTTGTGGTTCAATGCCGCTATTAATCGTTCACGCGATGTCATACAGTATTCACCTCATTTATATCATACTGTCTAAAAAGAATGCTAACATGACTCTTTATGCCGCAATCAATATACCATTTCCCGATCCTTTTTTGAAAATTCAACCCCATTTCCTCTTTTTCAAGTATAATAATAAATGAATAATGAGTGCTTTTGAAAGGATATCGATATACTAATGAAACTCAGCTTTATGGTTCTCATATGTTCTATGGGTGTTATGCTCTCTTCCACTCCCTCTTTGGGAATCACTCTGTTATATACTCGCGAGATACCGGATGAGCTTCATTTGGTCGTCCCGGCGTTGATTTCCGTTTGGCAGGATCCCGATACTGGGAATATTATTTCCAATCGACTGGGAGAAACCAGGATTCTTATTACCAAAAATGTACCCCAAGGCTCTGAAAAAACCGAAGAAACCGTTCCCGAAGAAAATACCCCCTCTCCCCCTGTCCCAGCTGAAATCACCCCGGAATCCCCATCTCCTCCCAAACTGAATCAACCAATCCCAGAAGAGAAAAAACCAAAGGGGTGGGTCACCTTGGGAAAGGGTTTGGTAAGTGGAATCGATGGAGAGTATTCCATCAATGAGCAAAGCATTCGTCCCCTGAACATTACCGATAATCAATATATTTATTATCGTTCTCAATACCTGATCAACGAGACTGATACATATCGAGTCAACCGGATTATCCAAACGGTGATCCGTTTCATAATCGATCAGGGTGAGACCATACCGAATACCACCCCTTTCAACGTCAACGGAACCCTATGGATCGTCCCCCTCACTGAAAACGACCGGAATTGGTCGGTGGAAAGTATCCAGGAAGACATTCTCGCCGATCCCACCAACTCTCGTTGCTTGATCCAAAAAAGATATTACTACGCAACCAATCAAAAACTCATAGCGGTTGCCATTCTCAGCGATACCCCACGCCAACAGGATGAAATCGAATCAAAACCTTGGACAACTATTTCCATGAATACTCCATTGTATCGCATGCTTGAATATGCACAAAAATTTCTCTCTCCTTAACCGGTTTTTTTCGTCTTGATAATCAATACTTACTAAATTGATTTTTTTATAAAAGGAAAGATTATAAGGGAGATTAAAAAAAAGCGATGGAGATTGAAACCAATTCACTTTATTTCAAGGAAATTCCGTTAGGTCTTTTCGCCATACATCCAGAAGGGCAGATTATCGAAACCAACTCATTTTTCGTTGAAGTTTTAGAATTTAACCCCAACCAAAAAAACTTTTATCACCTCTTTGCCTCTCCTGCTGATAGTTTAACTTGGCATACCTTATTAGAAACCAAGGGAGTACTAACCGGATTTGAAACCCAGTTGGTCAATGCACATTCTCAACCGATATGGGTTGAAATCAACGCCCGGGAAGTAAAAAATACGTTCGATCACACTCTTTTCTATGTGGGAAGTATTCAAAACATCTCCAATCGAAAACAACTGGAGAATGAGACCGACAGAAAAAAAAATGAATTCTTGACCATATTGAATCACATTCCCCATCCCTTGTATATTTCCGATCCCGACACCCACGCGCTCTTGTTTATCAATCAAGCTCTCCATCAAAAATTGGGAAATGTTGTAGAACAAAAATGTTATCGAGTTTTGCATGGTTATCAATCTCCGTGTATTTTTTGTACCAATCAGACCATCTTCGAAGACCGGAAAAATGAAACTCTTATATGGGATTTTTTTAATCAGAATGAAAAACGCTGGTATCGTTGCATCGACAAGGCTATTCCCTGGCCTGACGGACGTACCGTGCGGTATGAAATGGCCATTGATATTACCAAAGAAAAAAGAATCGAAATCCAGTTTAAAATGACTTTAGAAAATCTCCAAAAGACGTTTGAAGGAACGGTGCAGGCCATTTCCGATATGGTCGAAATGAGAGACCCCTATATTACTGGCCATCAGAAGCGGGTGGCTCAACTGGCCTGTGCCATAGCCAAAGAGATGGGTTATTCTCCAGAAAGAATCAACGGGATCCGTATCGCCGGGCTTCTTCATGATATCGGAAAAATTTATCTCCCTCGTGAAATTCTCTGGAAACCACATCATCTCACCGATATTGAATTCAACATGATAAAAAACCATCCCGAAGTTGGTTATCAGATATTAAAAAACATCCATTTCCCCTGGCCAGTGAATAAAATTATTCTTCAACACCATGAGAAACTGGACGGTTCCGGATATCCAAAGGGACTCACTCAGGAAAGCATCCTTCCCGAAGCCAAGATATTGATGGTTGCCGACACCATCGAAGCCATGATATCCAATCGCCCCTACCGGAGTTCTCTTCATCTGGAAGAAGCGCTCCAGGAAATTCTCCGCTATAAAAACACCCGTTACGATGCTGACGTGGTTGATACCTGTCTCTTGCTCTTTACCAAAAAGGAATTTCAATTCGAACCAGGAAATTAATCGGTCTTGTTTTGTTTACGTGCTCGCTCGGAAACGGATAGGATCACAATGTCTTGGTTGTGATAAAAAATCGGAAAATACTTTAAAAAAAATTTTCCATCAATTTTATACTTCGCTTTTTCACGAGAACTCAAATAAATATAATCAATTTGGTATTGGGCTGCTAAGCCTGAAAAGTTATCCGTCCCCGAAAAGAGGACTTGTACATCGGTCGCCCGTTCTTCGTAATTGATTCCATGAGACCACAACCAACCTTCATATCCCATTACGATGTTTCGACCGGCCAAAGCTGATACCGGGTTGTTGTGAAAATCTGAAGAAAGAAAAACCGCGTCACGCGGAGTATGGACACGAATATATTCGGCTGTTTCCACATCGGTGTTCGAAAAGAGCAAAAAAGAAGAAAACGCCTCTCGAATGAGACTGAACGTTCCGGATAGAATACATATCCCGACAATAATTCCTAAGAATCCCCTTCTGAGTGATTTCTTGGTAATTTTTCCAATCACCCCATCAAGATAATCAGCTACCAGGATAACACTAAACAAATACCAGACGAAAAAAATTTTAATATTATCCCAAGCCCAGGGCTGGAAAACGATGAGTTCCGCCATGATGAATAAAACAATCGCCGGTAAATAAAAAGAGCGGAGTCGATTCCGTCGGGAAAAAAGAGCGAAAAGCACCAAAACAAAAAATAAGCCGGTATTTTTTAGCCAGAAGAGTGGCCAAATATCCCCTTGGTTGGCCCATCCGGGCATCACTCTCAAATATCCGCCCGAAACTGATTGAGGAACTGTCCAATAGAGAACCTGTGGAATTGAGAGGATGAGCCCAGGAAATGCCAAAGCGAACCAGTTTATGAAGTAATTTTTTTTATCGTCGGACTTTCGATAATATACCAGAAGCCAGACCAGCGCCACTACCACATAGGCCAAAAAAGAATGGGTATGAATCATGGGGAGTAACCCGGCAACCAATCCACTGAGAAAGAAATATTTCTTTTGAGAGGTTTCAATGGCGCGATGGAGACCCCACAATGCGAGAAGAAGAAAAGCCCACCCTCCCAGTGTGGTTCGCTGAGGGATGAGAAGGTCACAAACCAGGTTTGACCAGATAATATTGTCATCGAATAGATGAGTGGGAGAATTAACAATTTCAGACAATATCTGCGAAAATTTCCCAGGGAGGTAATAAAAAAATCCCAAACCCCCATTGATAAAAAAAAGCAGGGTAGCAATTATGGTAGGAGTTCTTTTTCGCAATACCGCATGGGCAAAGATCATGAAACCTGAAACGAGCAATACCATCAAGGCTGTACTGGGAAGCACGATAGACCAGCGCAGGGACGTCCCGCATAAATAGAGGCTTGAAGAGAGTGAATCGACTAAAAAAGGATACCCTAAACGGATACCAGGGAAGATTGAATATTGGGGAGGAAAGTGCCCCTGCTCTTTCAGACTAGTGATGATTCCAAGATGGAAAGGCAAGTCCCCGTATGCGTTGCCGCCACAATAGAGTCCTTCCTTGCCAGGAAGGAGATAATGAGTATAAAAAAGAAAGAAAAAGAAACAGGATAAGGGAATAACGGTCCATAATATCCTGGTATCAAAGTCATCAGCAACAATGAATCCCCTTTTTTTTCGCAGCGTAAAAATAAACACCAAACCACAGATAAGCCCCATGAGCCCTAGTGCAATCAAATGAGATGCAATTGAAAATTCAGCATAAAAAGCAATCGGAATCACTAACCACATTAATCCTAAAAGTCCAAACAACCCACCGATCCAGAGTCGGATGACCCTTTTAAATTCGGGAAAGATTCGGAATGATATCAGCATACCCAATGCAATAAAACTGAAAAAATAGAAATAACCTCCCATAGGTGGGCAACCACATCCTTCATAAAACGTATAATTTCAGCTATGAACCATAGTCTCAGATGGTCAAGGTGAATGATCAATCAAAAAAATGCTATTGATACTCTTTATACGTCCCCGGAATAATTTGGTCTTTCTGACATTCAAACTCTGCCCAGAGTCGACCGTCTTCATACCATTTTTTCCACTTTCCATCTCTCTGATTGTCTCGGTAATATCCTTCTGATTCCTTATTTCCATTGCGGTAGTATTTCGTCCATAGGCCTTCTTTTTTATCGTTCTGATAGGTTCCCTTTTGACCGATAACACCGTTTTCATACCAGGATATCCAGGTTCCTACTTTTTTTCCATTTTGATATTCACCTTCGGTCTTTTTCTTGCCATTTTCAAACCAGGTGGTTTCAATGCCATTTTTCAACCAGGTGCCATCGAGACGAATGATATAGGTATATTGAATTTTGAGCTTTCCATTCGCATACTTTTCCCGGTAGGTCTGCACCGCCTGATCAGAAGAAACCGGGTTTATTTCAGGAGATGGCATGATGGATGTTTTGATTGTAACCATCATTTTTTGCATAGCAATCATTTCCCCCGAACTTATATCAAAAACTTTAACGGTTAATTCAAATTTTCCCGGCTTGCTATATATGTGCTTCATTTCCCCTTCGCTGCTGTCGGTGACCTTCGATCCGTCTCCGAAATTCCACAGATATTTAATCGCTTTCACCGTATCCGGAAAATTTCCCAGTGACGCTTTAAAGATATATTCTTCTTCGGTTTTTCCATTATCGAGCGCTGAAGGTTCAAGAGACAACGCTGGAGTCTCGATTGCCGGGGAAGAAGAGACCGTATCGGTTCCTAAAAGATTGAACATTCCGCTCATAACCTCACCCTGAAGCAATCTTTCCTTGTTATCAAACAGTTGGAGTTGTTCGAGGTCGAGATCAGATTGGGTGATCCCTTTCGGTTCTTTCAAAACTTGAAATTTGACTACAGCAATGGTGCCACTTTCTTTGGTTAACATTTGATGATTCGCCTGGATAATGGCTATGCTGACTCGGCCGGGTTCAAGAATTTTAGCGCTGGTGAGCCACTCGGCATTGATTTCACCATGGACTATGCCTAAATATTCCAGGAGATTGGGATCAAAGGAAAACACCATTTCCGCCCGTATCATTTTTTGGTATCCGTTAAAATGGATTGGAATATCAATGATATCTTGAGGTTTACCCCCCACAAACGGCAGTGAGAACATCGACACCGGTAGTGGGACGATAGTTGTAAAGGAAAAAACCAGGGTTTCCATGAGAGGGTTGCCGGTTGAGTCTTTCAATGATCCAAGAGGA
This sequence comes from uncultured Atribacterota bacterium, assembly GCA_964434845.1. GTDB lineage: Bacteria > Atribacterota > Atribacteria > Atribacterales > Atribacteraceae > CAYSWT01. The sequence continues at coordinate 22,561 of CAYSWT010000006.1, forward strand.
AGGACCACTTGATAAATCGTGTCCGGGTTGAGATCATTCTTCGGTTTGAGAGTCAATTCTTTATTCTGAATTCCTTTCTCAATTGCAATCAGTTTTTGATTGGCATCCTGTACTGTTATAAAATCGTAAGCATTCCCGGGATAAATGGTTTCATTGAATTGTATGCGAATGGTCGTGTTCAGTGGTATTTCGATCGCTCCGGAACTGGGTTCGGTGGTCACTACCATAGGAGGTTCAGTATCGACCGGTTCAAGGGAAGGCAGCGGAGTAAGGATTGGTAATTGATCGATGATTGGAGTCTGGAGGGGAACGATGAGGATATCAGACAGGGTTGGAATCAACGTAGGGCTGGGAGATGGAAGCGCAGTGACCACTTGACCCATACCCGGCAGAGTTGGGGCAACCGGTTCGGTTTCCGGGAAAGATGGCAGGATATCAATCGTTGTTGATGACAAAGGGATGGGGCTCTCCTGGGATTGGATGGAAGGTGTCAGTGAGGCTTTCACCAATATTGGTTCGCTCACTGCCACTTCCGGATAAGTGTCGTCATCACTCGGGAAAAGACGAAATTCGTAGAATCCAGGAACTTCAGGCATGAGAAAAGTCATATTCCCAGCAGGAGAACGGTTTAAATATTGATAATCGATGTCTTTTTTATCAGCAATCTTTTGATCACCTCGGGGAGTATCGGCTGGAATCAAACCGATCCAGGCGTCTGAACTCCATTCTGGAGAAGCAATATAGGAAACGACGACTTCTTGACCAGGCGCAGTTTCAGAGGTCGATGCAGTAATCGTGTACGGCGCTGCAGCATGATTCTGGGCGTAAACGACACCAACACTGAAAAGCATCCAGAGAATCAACCAGAATAAGAACCATTTAATACCACTGAGATGATATTTTCCCATCGTTTTTTTCCTTCCTTTTTAATATATATACCATTTGGTAAACTGTGAACGGTTAATCTCATCTTTTCATCCATTCCAACTCAACATCTCAACATTCTTACAATAAATATTTTTCATCCTCTGCTGGTGCAAGGGTATTCATCTGGCATGAATGTCTATTTTCCATTTATTGCATACAAATATAATACCAATGAATAGATTGAGCAAACAGTATATAATACGATATGATGAGAAAAATAAATAAAGGAGGTGCAAAGGTGTGCCAAACTATATTGAGCCCGTTGAAGAACTCTCCAGTCACGATCGTGACATTCACCGAACTCTCAATAGTCTAAAAGAAGAGATTGATGCCGTTGAATGGTATCACCAACGAGCTGTGACCACCACCGACATCGATATGAAAGCCATTTTAGTACACAACTTAGAAGAAGAAATCGAACACGCTTGTATGCTTTTAGAATGGCTCCGTCGGAATATGCCCGGCTGGGATGAACGCTTAAAGATATATTTATTTACCGCCCAATCCATAACTGCTATTGAAGATCACGCTCCAACCGATTCATCAGAACCAAAAGAACGTTCTTTGGATGATTTGGGAATCGGGAATCTAAAAAATATTTCTCTCTAATACCAGCATAATCAAATGTCTATCCGTTTGTTGATCGATTCAGTGTTGAATCGGAAAGGGGGATTGTATGAATATTTTAAAACGGGAGTTATCTCCGATAACCAACCAAGCCTGGCAGGAGATTGATCGTCAGGCCAAAAGAATATTCCTCACTCAACTCACCGGACGGCGCTTTGTTGAAGTGATTGGACCAAAAGGGTGGGATTTTGCCGCTGTGGGATTAGGGCGAATAAATGTTCCGGAAAACCAACGGGATGGAGACGTTCGTTTTGGAATCCATATGGTTCAACCATTAGTCGAAATTCGAACCTCTTTTCAACTTGATCTGTGGGAATTGGATAATATTACCCGGGGAGCAACCGATATCGATTTTACTCCTCTGATTGACGCTGCCAAACAAACAGCTCTATTCGAAGAAAAAGCCATTTATCATGGGTTCGAACCGGGAGATATCGATGGGCTTCTTCCGGTGCTTGAATATGAACCCCTTCCCTTCTCCCATGACCCGGGGGAGTTTTTCGGTAGCGTGTTAGAAGCGGTTGCCGTTTTAAACGACGCCTCGGTTACCGGTCCTTATGCTTTGGTGATAAACCCACTTCTCTGGGCTGATCTAGCGGCAACAAAAAGTGGCTATCCATTAAAGAAACTCATCGAAAGCACGATCGAAGGTCAAATCATTCCGGCATCAGTACTGGAAGATGCATTAATCGTGTCAACCCGGGGCGGCGATTTTGAATTGATACTCGGTCATGATCTATCGATCGGATACGAAAGCCATGACGATAAATACGTTAACCTTTATTTTACAGAATCCTTCACTTTTCGCATCCTCGATCCTTCAGTGTTTGTCCGTTTGAGTGTAAGTGATTAGGTCAACTGACAATGATCTTCACCTTTCTGGTTTTGATCCAGAAGGGTGAAGATCATTCATGGTTTTCCTCTCAGCGAATGGCGTCAAAAGTGAGGTTTAAAATCGGATATTTGTTCCAATCTTTATAATCAAAATGCCACCATTCATCCTGGTAAACTTCGAATCCTTCGGCTTCCATAGCCTGACGAAGTATTTCTCGAAACCACCTTTCCCGGGTGGTTCCACCGGGGAATGATACATACGAACGTTCGGAAAATTCATCGTAATCGCCACCAAAAAGGATCGGTTCTTTGGTATTCACTTCATACAATGCAACATCCACCGCACATCCTCGATTATGGCGAGATCCTTTTTGGGAGTCGGCGACAAAGTTTTTCATTTCAGGAGGTGTGGCATCCCAAAACATCTTGGTCACGTACCAGGGGCGATATGCATCATGGATGATCAATCCATAACCTATCCGTCTTAATTTCGAATTGACTCGTACCAGAGCTTCGGCGGCTGGACGTTGCAAGAAAGCGCGGTGCTCAGCATAGAGAGGCACTCCTATAAAATTATTGTCAGTAGCATAACGGATATCGAGCTGAATGGTAGTATCAAGCCGAATGACTTCTACCAGATCCGGTTCAAGAAAGGTCCCCTTTTCCACGGGCGGAGTCGCTTGAAGAGCTTCGGGAAGCAATTCGTTAATGGTCTTCAAGGGTTGAATCCGAAAGGTTTCCCCCTTTTCTGGCCCATAAAAATACCGTCTATATTGAATTTGACCCGCGTTGATTGATATACCAAAATTATCCTTATCTCGGGTAAAACGCATTTTTCTTGCGTTCAATCCACTCATAGCGGGTAACAAAAAAGTATCCGACTCCGCTTCTTTCAGCGGAATAATCTCATAAATCACCTCATTGAATAGCACACTTTCTTTATGCTGTCCTTTATCCACGCAGGGAAACAGCATTTCCAGTCGCCCTTGATTTTCACGTATATAAAATCGGCTTTCATCCTGAAGAATATAAGCCCCGATCAACTTCGTCCATTGTGGCGGTTCCGGCGGTGGCGGTTGGAGGTGTTGAGCAACACTGACTTGAAGAGAAAAGAGAACACTCAGAATACAAATGAAGAGAACAATCCGTTGTTTCAACCTCATGGTATGCACCCTTTCAAGTTATTTTCTATGCTGCATTGGCATGTCATCATCACCCTTATTTTAAATCGAATTCCTGATATTGTGCGCAACCTGGAATTTAATTTAGAAAACAAACCCAGACGTTAAGTTTTTTCCCTGTACTTCTAAAACAACTTCGCTTTTTTGCTGGGGCTGCAATTCCAAAGTAAAAATGAGTCGATTCGACTCTATTCGATCCAATGATACCGAATGTGAGATCATTTCAAAACTTGGTTGAAGAGGTACAAAAACTTCGATTTTTTTAACTTCTGATCCCCGGTTGGCAACAATGTAAAGCTTTTTTTCCTGAGTATCATAAAGAACCACTTGGCCTTTATTATTGTAGACCTGGTTGATCTTATCCTGTTTCAGTATTTTTTCCTCGACGGTCAGATCGTTACTTTTCCCAATTTCCATTTCCAGATCGGGTGATGTGCCCGAAATGAAGTTTTCGCCTAAAAAAACCACACCTGAAGTGGATTTTTCAAAATATTCCGATTTGGCAGGAAAGAGGATATAGGTCGGAACGGCGAGTTTCCAGAAAAAATGGACATCAGTATCGCCATAATTGAATGAAGCGTAACGCGATACTTTCTCAGCGGTGATCACCTGAAATTCCTGAATTTTCAAGCGCTTCGTTTCATAGGGCTCAAGCTGGAGCGTGAATTCCTTTCCAGCAATCACAAAATTGGCATTGCGAATGACTTCTTGCCCCTGATTGGTAATATCGGCAAAGAGAAAACCTGATGGTGCAGCTTTCTCTTTTTCCCAGTAGTATTGGTAGAGATAATTCAAAGTGAGTGATGATAAAGGGTAAGTGAAATGAATTCGCCCTTCAGTCGGTGAATCGGCAAGAATGGTCACTGTACTCCCTCGATCTGAGGAAGGAGTTAAAATGCTATTCAAAACCCCACCTTCGACCTGAATAAATATTTCATCATCGCTTAAGGCGTTCGGTTTTTCCCAGGAATAAACATTCTCTCCGGATTGGAGTTGAACCATCCAGGTTTCTCGAAGATAGAATTGGGAATCTCCGGCAAATATCAAAATTTCTTCCGGATTCTTTTCGAGAATCACTTCTTGGGCGGATGCCCATCTCCAGCAAAAAAAGATCAAGAATATCACCAGGAGTTTTTTCATGACCATTCCTCCCGAAATTCATAATTTAATAAAATAGTTTCCTTTTTCCCCGGGTTGATAGTCATTTTCAAGTGAGCTCGGCCATTTTCCCATTGCCACTGCTCTCCTCCTCCGGTTATTTTCGCCCCCGGGGGCAATAATTCGATGAAGTCTAATTGTTTATCGGTTTCTCCCCAGTTCTTAATATCAAACTGAATCACCTTCTCCGACCAAAATCCAGCTATATCCCGATCTTCATTGAAGTCGACTTTCTTTCGAAGATAACCAGATTCGATTCGATCCACCTGCAGGGTACGAATTGATCCGATGGGAATTTCAAATTCTTCCTGGCTTCGCACGAGAGGGAATTCAAATGTCCCCACCACCGAATTTTCAGTTCCAAAGATGGTAATCAATCCCTGGGGGAGAGGATCACCCTCGCTTTTCATTTTCAATATCCGATTGATTGACCCTTCTTCAATGCGGATCAGTTCCTTCACTGGAAACTTTCGTAAACCGGGAAAGACCTGCAGGACGCTCGGACCAGGCAAGTCTATAACATAAGGTAAATGAAAAACTTGATATTCTGACACTCTTTCCATGATCATCGGTTTTACCTTTTCGACCGCTATTTGGGATTGAACCCGATCGGAAGCAAGTGGAGCTTCTTCGGTCATCATTCCTCCTTTGTCACCTTCGAAATGAAAAGTAGGCTTCCCTAATAACCAGCTTAAATGGAGATTTTTCCAGGTAAAATTATGTTGGTTCGAGAGAAAAACTGAGGGATAGAGGTAAAAAAGCTGTTCCTTTTCATCCCAAACCCCCTGATATCTTTCTCTCCAGTCAAAACCACTCACGAAAAAGGATATAAGAAAGGGAAACGAACCCGCTTTTTGTGATTCGAGCACCATCAGGTATCCTGAGAAATCGGTGGTGCTGATGGTTTTTAATGAAGTCGATGGATCGAAAGGATGCAGGTAAAATCTCTCGCGAAGAAGATTCTGTCCGGATAGAAAGAAACGATTTTCCCCATGATTGAGAAGCAGCGCTACCTTCTCTACTGCCCAGGCCCGGTCAATATTCTGATAAACCGTGAGCCACACCTCATCGGGCATTATGGTTTGGGAGAGGAGAGCCTGAACCGATCCCGAATATCCCAGTGCAATCACCAGGATTATTCCGAAAAAAAGAACAATCCTTCTCATTTTTCCACCTCCTTGCTGAAACATTAATTCTCCACCATTAAGATGATCCTCAATATGGATCGACCGCCATGCTGCTTGGCAGCACCATGTGAGGAATGAAAATCAAATGAGCCACATGCCATGGCATGTGGCCCGTTACTTGTTACTGTAATTAATAATAGTGTGAAACTTTGAAGCTAAAAATTCAAGTCCTATTCCCCCTCCTTATTGGTGATTGATAACTATTTTACCCGAATATGATCGTTCCTACCATCCCCTGGTGAATGGAACAGTGATACGGGTAAATCCTTTTTAGCGATTTTCAAGATAAACACTCCTTATTTTTAGTATTTTCAGTGGGAAATGAATATACTACTTGGCCACCACTGGTTGTGTGACTTTCATGATTTTCCCGCCATCAGTTGATTCAACGGCAGTACCAACCAAATTTTCTCCAGAAGTGGGAACTTTTTTGCTTATTCCCGCTGGTTGCACTTTGGGGTCAAACCAAACTTCAGCAATTAAATTTTGAGTTTCGGGGAATGAAGAAACCGAAAGCGTCGCTGTGAAACAGGCATTGCTGATTTCAACGGTTTTCTCTTTTATGATTGCCTGTTCGGCATTGTCACCTCCATTGGTAACCAATACCTTCAATTTGCCCCCAGCAGGCAGATCGGTTTCACCCATCACCATAACCTTGCCGTTTTCTATAAAGGCTTTGGTGATCAGTAATTTCTGATATATTTCCAGGTCTTTTGAGGAGTCACTCTTTTTTTTGGCCGAATCTTGATCCTGACAACAGGGTGGAAGCTTGGTCTGCTTTTCCAAACCGAACAGACTGGTGGTTGCAACCAGAACAACGAGCATGAATACCAAAATGAATAGAAATGGTAATTTTTTCATAATGTGTTTCCTTCCCCCGGCGATTTTAATTAAGCCGGATTTAATTTACGACTTCGATCGAGCCGGTAATCATTCCCATCCAGCAGCTAAATTTAAATTTACCGGCTACCTGTGGGGTAAACTCCATTACACTGGTTTTTCCATGAGAAAGTCCGATTTGTTTTGGAAAAAAATCTTTAGCAATAATGGCATTGGTGCAGCCACTGGTTCCGACATCTGTGACTTCCCAACGGACCGGAATCCCCTTTTTGACTGTAAATGAATTGGGTATATATCCACGCGCCGATGCTTCCATTTTTATTAATTGCGTTCCTTCGATCATAGGTTCAACGGTCATGGCCAGATTCGCGTTCGATTTTCCCGATACAGCTGTGGGATTCAAAACAAGATCGTCCAAACTTGGCAGACCCATAACATTCAATTGTGAATTGACGTTAAATAAGACAAAAAATATTACCACCATACCGGCTATTTTTAAAAAAGTGTTTGCGTAACGAGGCTTTTCCAAAAATCGGAGACTGGAAATGCCAATGCTCAACAGTGGGGGAAGAGTACCCAGAGCAAAACAGAAGAGAAGCAGTGAACCCTGAAGAAAACTCCCGGAAAGGAGAGCCAAACCCTGGACGGTTATGGTAAAACCACAGGGAAGAAAAAAGGTCAGTGCTCCCATCACCAGCGGCATATAACGACCCCGGAAGCGACTTTCATCCACCAGATAACGTGTCATAAAACGGGGTAAGGTAACCCGGAAACCTTGTAAACGCTTTACTCCTAACATTTGAAGACCCAACATCGCCATGAGGACTGAAACCATGATGACCAAAATCGAGGAAAAACGCAATGAAAGTGAAAACTGCCTTCCTATCAATCCCAGTACACCTCCGCCCCCGGCAAAGGCAAGTAATCGTCCAACATTAAAAAGAAAGTGGGGTTCCATTTTTTTGAGAGGAGTATCCCGGTGAGAGTACAAATCATTCCATTGTTTGGCGAGGGAAAGGACCAATCCCCCAACCAGCGCCGCGCAGCTGGATACGCCGGCTATGAGACCAAATAGAAAAAAAGTGATCAGTGAGGATGTGGAATCAACCGAGACAAATTGAGTAAAGCCGGTTCTTTCGAGGAGGAGGAAAGCAACAATCACCATGATGGCAAAACCCAAAGTCAGTAACCGGTTTTTTTTCTCGTTCTCGAAAGACCGCTCGGAAAAACGATACCCATCATCCTGAAAGAGATTGTTTAGCTGTTCAAGGTCGGGGTAAGTGTCTTCACTTTTGAGCACAACCTTCCCATCCTTTACTGAAGCATCGGCATAAACGATTCCTTGGCATTGTAGTAATTTTTTCTCGATAAAAATTTCACAGGCCGGACAATGCATCCCCTGGACATAATACGCCTTTGACTTCGCTGAAAACGTGGGTTTTTTCACTGACAAACCACCCCATTATTGATCGGCTTTAAAAAAGAGCATGAGGTTTTCCAGATCGTTTTGAAAAAGAATGATCTTCCCGTCTCTGACTTCAAGCTGTTCGCTGATGGGCACCGGATTACAATTCCCTTTTCCAGTCGCAATTTTATTTAGCGGATAAGAATTGCCACAAACATTACAAATGATCAGATCCTTTTCTTGATGAAAACCTTCTTGGGCTGGATAACACAGTTGGCAGGCATTGGCTGCAGCCCGGAAATTCCCTTTTTGATCCTTCACTATAAAAAAATAGATTGTCAATCCCGAGTATAAAGTGGCATGAAAAAAATGTATTGTATCATCTACAAAGATCTCTGTGGAAAGTGTAATTTCACCATTCATAATCGATACATTTTGCCCCTTCTGTCCAAGGAACAATTCGTCCGATTCCGCTGATACAAATGGAATCATGATCAATAGCACTACTAAAGTCCATCCTATATACCTGGTTGGGAGCTGCACCGAATATTCCTCCTCTAATCCTTTTTGAATTTTTGACTCTCTTGGGTATTATACGTGAAAATAATTGTATAGTATACTGATATAGTAAGTATTTATTAACCTTCAGTTTATCTCCACTATTTCTGTTTTCTTGACTTATTCTTTATATACTATTAATATTAGTATCATAGTAATCTTTGAAGGGTGGGATTCCGATGAAGAAAAAAATTATACTTCAAATAGATGGTATGACCTGTCCCAGTTGTGAAAAGATCGTCACTCAAACCCTCCAGGAGCTTCCGGGAACAGCTGAAATCACCATCAGTAAAGATGAAAGTCGAGGAATTTTAAAGATCGATCCGGCTCAAGTATCTCTATCAAAAATCATTACTGCTATCGAGGAAGTCGGATATCATGCCCATCTCATAAACGAAACCGACCTGACCGAAGATTACCAAGGAAACCAAGCCCCTTCTCTACCGATTTGCCCTTTTGTTTCCGCCAAAGATGGAAAAAAGACCATGAAAAGTGAAACTGAATCAAACCAAAATCAGCGGGTCACATTTTCTCTCTCAGGTATGCATTGCGCTTCCTGTGCGGCTCTCATCGAGCGGTCACTCACCAAAACCCCGGGGGTGGTGCGGGCAACAGTGAACTTTGCCGCTGAGAAAGCAACCGTATTTTTTGACGGAGCGTCGACCAGCCCGGCAGAGCTCATCGAAGCCGTCCAAAAAGCAGGTTATAATGCCCAGGTTATCACCTCTGCTGATCGGGAAAAAGAAAATCGCCGCAAGCAGGCAGACATCGCTGCCCAATGGCGAACCTTCCTTATCAGCCTCTTTTTGAGTCTTCCCATGATGTACTTTATGCTCTTGGACTTCTTCAAATGGCTCCCTGGCGCCTATAGTTTTCCTCCCTATTTCGGAATTCTGTCTTTCATTTTGGCTACCCCGGTTCAATTCGTCATCGGGTTTCGCTTCTACCAGGGAATGTGGTCAAGCTTACGGATGAAAACATTTAACATGGATAGCCTCATCGCCATCGGTACCACTGTTGCCTACGGTTATAGCCTCATTCACTATATCAGCCATATACTGGCCAACAGCAGCGTATTAGGGTTATTTGGCCGTAAGGTCCCCGAGCTGTACTTTGAAACCTCGGCTTTTCTGATCACTTTTGTCATATTAGGAAAATACTTGGAAGCCCATGCCAAAGGGCGAACCTCGGATGCCATTCAGAAATTGTTAAAACTCAAGGCTAAAACTGCCCGGGTACGACGAAACGGTGCGATTATTGATATTCCGGTTGAAAAAGTCGAAAAAGGAGATATGATCATCGTCCGTCCCGGAGAGAAAATTCCGGTCGATGGTGAGATCATTACTGGAAACTCATCGGTCGATGAATCGATGATCACCGGGGAAAGCATCCCGGTAGAAAAGGGACCGGGCGATACTGTCATCGGAGCTACTATGAATATTGTAGGAAGTTTCGAGTTTATTGCCACCCGGGTGGGATCGGAAACTATGCTCGCCCAGATCGTTCAGCTCATCGAGGACGCTCAGAGTTCCAAAGCACCAATTCAAGCTTTCGCCGATCGGATCGCTGCCTGGTTTGTACCCTCAGTGCTGGCCATTGCTGGTGGAACTTTCATCGTCTGGTATTTTATCCTTGGCTCGACCCTCACCTATTCATTAATGGCTATGACGTCAGTTATCGTCATCGCTTGTCCCTGCGCACTCGGGTTGGCAACTCCAACCGCGATTATGGTCGGTACCGGTAAGGGGGCTGAACACGGTATCCTGGTTAAAGGAGGAGAACCACTGGAAGCAGCCCGCACTATCAACACTGTCGTCTTCGATAAAACTGGAACAGTGACCAACGGGAAACCGGTGGTGACCGATGTTGTCTCGTTTGGAAATCTCTCATCGGATATGATATTACAGATTGCCGGAAGTCTGGAAAAGTTATCCGAACACCCCCTCGCTCAATCTATCTATCAAAATGCTCAAGAAAAAAATCTATCTTTAAACGAGGTAGATCATTTCCATGCCCTCCCGGGACGGGGAGTCGAAGGCAAAATCAATGGCCAGCATTATACGATTGGTAACCGAAAGCTTTTATCTGAACACCAACTTCCGGTTTCTGAATTCGTCGAACAAAACATCTCCAACTTAGAAGAACAGGGGAAAACAGTAATGATTCTTGCTGACCCCAATTCACTTCTCGGAGCAGTTGCCGTTGCCGACACTCCCAAGGAAACATCCAAAAAAGCAATTGATCAATTAAAAAAGCTGGGTATGACCTTGTTTATGATAACCGGCGACAATCAGCGTACTGCCCGTGCTGTCGCCCGCGAAGTCGGTATTTCAGAGGTCCTGGCTGAAGTACTCCCCGAAGAGAAGTCGAAGGAAATAAAAAAACTCCAACAAAGCGGGAAAAAAGTTGCTATGGTTGGTGACGGCATCAACGATGCACCGGCGATCGCTCAAGCCGATCTTGGAATCGCCATGGGATCGGGAACCGACGTGGCCATGGAAACTGGAGACATCATTCTGGTTAAAAACAACCTCGGTGACGTAGCAACCGCGTTGGAACTCTCTCGAGAAACCATGGGGAAAATAAAACAAAATCTCTTTTTTGCGCTTTTTTATAACTTGATCGGTATTCCCATTGCCGCCCGAGCCTTTGCTACTTTCGGACTGCTGCTCAACCCCGAATTAGCCGGTCTGGCCATGGCTTTGAGCTCAATTTCGGTGGTTTCCAATTCTCTCCTGCTGCGCACTTTTCGTCCCCGTCGAAAAAACTATCTCTCCATGGCAGCTCCTCTCATCATGATCCTTTTGTTTACCTGGATGTTCGTCGGTTTTGCCCGCTTCAGTTCCATTATGGGGACGGTGATGACACAGCTTCCTCCAGAGATAAATCAGGCGTTTGAAAAATTCCTGAACAACGGACAGGCGATGGTGACTTTTTCATCTACCGGAATACCAAAACTATTCTTTACCTCCGATTCGTTGAAAAGCCCAATGCTATTGGTTCAAAAGGGCTTATTTCCACCCGAAAAAGATGAAATGCTTCTTGGAGCTTCCGAAGCTACCATGATGATTCAGGAAAAACTGTTTCAAAACCCGGGTGACTCTATTCCAAATTTTTTTGGCATTCCCTTGATGAGAGTGGTTGGCATCTTGAAACCGACTGGGACTATTCTGGATATGTTTCACTTTATCACTCCGGAAACATCCAAGAGCATTTCCGGATCGTCTAAGTTGACCATCGGTTTCGCCAAAGGAACTCCAAAATTGTTCTATACCCTTGAAAAGAACACCATTCCCGCCTTGCTCCAACCTTTTATCTCAAAGGATGCGCTCCAATCGGTAATTCTAAATGGGAAAACCCATCTTCCACTCATACTTGGATACAATGAGGGTCAGATGATGATTTCTGAAAAGCTTTTAAAAAACGCTGGAGATATCCTTCCTGACTTCTTTGGTCAAGACGTGGTTGTTGCCAAAATTCTTCCCAAAACCAACACTTTGTTCGATGAATTTCATTTTGTAACCAAGGAGTTTGTGGTGAAAAAATAATGTGGTATTGTTTATTTCCCTGAGGGAGGAGAATTGCTATTGTGTAGAGATGTGATATATCGAACCGGTAAAGATGAGCGACTCTGTAACTATTCATCCAAAGTACAGGCGTGAGTTTCTAAGACTTCTAATGATTTTTATCTTCCCAATTCTTGAGGAATGAAATCTTTACAAATCCGTTCCACCTTTAAAGCGACATTCCGGTTATGGGTCACTCCGATCAATGCCATTGTTTTGAAGGAATTTATCGAAAAAGAAGGATAAATTGAAGCGGAACAGCCAATTTTCATCAATGTATTTTCTTCCGGAAAATTCTTCTTCGCTTATGTTGACGAGGCTCGAAGTGTTTCCATTCGTTCTGGATTTTCTTATTGGTTTCTAATTCCGGATTGGATTCACTATACGAAAATCCAAATTTCATGGCGGTTTTAGTGATTTCATACACCATGAGAATATCCACTCCTTTATTCCGGTACTCTTTTTTTACCCCTGCCAGGTAGAAATCAAGAATGTGATAGGTTTTCAAAGCTTTCAATAGATACCAAAAACCAAAAGGAAAGAGTTTCCCTCGGGCTTTTTGCAAGGCTTGAGAAAAACTGGGCATGGTTATCATAAAACCTATCATTTCATTGTTTTCGTTGGCCACTGCTTTAATAAAATCGGTTTGAATATAGGGGAGATATTTTTTTATATAGTAGTTTTTTTGCTTTTCAGTGAGGGGAACTGTCCCATAAAGATCTGCATAGGATTCATCGATGAGGTTAATTAATTCCATCCCTCTTTTAAGAACTTCTTTTTTGGTTTTGAATTCTATAAGGTGAAATCTATACCGTTTTTTAACCCATTCCGCCGATTTTTCTAGATTCTCAGGAATCCCCTTTTCATAGGGAACCAACGTTTGGAATTCTAAGGAATCGATAAATTTTTCATAACCGCACTTTTCAACTAAATCTGGGTAATAGGGATAATTATAGATGGTGGCCATAGTTCCTAACTCGTTGAACCCCTCAATCAACATGCCAGCTGGATCCAGGTCGGTAAATCCCTGAGGACCAGTACAGGTCGTCATCCCTTGCTGTCTCCCCCACTCCTCAACCGCCGAAAAAAGCAATTGAGCACTTTTGAGATCATTTACGGTATCAAACCATCCGAATCGAATATTCTTTTCCTGATACTTTTCATTGGCGATATGACTGATAATTCCCGCAATTCGTCCCACACACCTCCCTTGGTGGAAAACCAGAAACAACTTCGTTTCACAGTTTTCGTAGGCTGGGTTTTTGGCATGAGAAAAAATGGCGATTTCATCCCGAATCAGAGGAGGAATGTAATAAGGATGGTCCCGATAAAGACGGTGAGGATACGTCACAAATTCTTTCAGTTGATTCGTGGTTTTTACTTCTTTAATTTCCCAATTCAATGAATTAGAGTCCTTTTATTTGATTATAGGTTTTTTCATGGGCATATTCCATGTTGCGTTTATTCAATAAACACCGCTGAATACCAATTTTGTGGTTCGTCTTCGTTTTTCAAGGTTTCGAGCGGGAGACCGAATTTTCTGACGGTTTTATAAACATCTATGCCTACACTATGGAACGCCGGACGGGCTTGTTTGGGATTGACACATTCCTTACCTTTGAACCCAGCACACTCCTTACAGAGAGCGCAATCACTTAATGAAAAAGCAAAATAATAGCCATCCAGGAATGCCTGCCGCTCAATAGCAAAGGAAATTTTTTGAGATTGTACTTTATCGGTGGAATGAATAATAATTCCCCAGGAATATTGTCTAAAAATTTTTTTATATTCCCAGGGTTTCAGTGACCCCGACCGTGAGGGACAGGTGTTCCCTTTCCCCCAATCGTTACATCCAAACATGCATTTCAAAATGGTGCGTGGATCAAATTTGATATCTTTCACCTGGAAGAGGACAGCGTGATCAGCGCCCATATTCAATGCTAAATCGAGATAGGTTTTATTAAAATTATTTATCAAAGAATTTTCCATTGTGTATTTCAAACACTCGGTATCAGTTTTAATAAATTAAATACTATAACAGATTAATGAATATTATCAATATCTTAAAACTGGAAACAAACCCTCAACCGTTCGTTTGAACACAAAATAAGGGGGTTGATATTTGATAGGATTCACTTACAATGAAATAAAAAAAGAATCATTGGATAATCACATGGTAAAAAATTTAACCCATCACCCGGTAGTTATTTATAAAAACGGATCGGTTTTTCTGATTATAGAGCCAGAAGGTCCTGTCCCCCGTTGCAAGGAGGAACGCGTTCAAATCGGAGAAATTGATGGAATACCATTCACGAACACCCGCTTCGGAATAGTCCAAGATCTTCCAGAAAAAAAAGAAGGAGTGTTTTTAATTGTCTCACCAATCGTTGCCAACGCACTTCCTAAAAGAGATGATCTGCTGGTGCCTGATGATCTGGTGAGAGACGACCAAGGGAATATCATCGGTTGTCGGGCACTAGCTCGAGTAAGCTGGTAGGGATGTGAAAAGTTCTCTTGGTAAAAAAATCAATCCAGTTGTTTTTTTAAATATCGTAATGATTCACGCATCATCCTCTCGAGCAGATTGTCAGTATAATCTCTCCCCAACTTAGGTCCGGGAAGCTCCAAATAACCAATCACCGGAGAAACCGGGATGATATCCTGATTGTCCAAAAGCAGTGTGTGGATTTTTTTCACATCGACAATACCTCGGTCAAGGTTTTCCGATTCAAATCCAAAAGTGTCATTATAGATCTTATCAGTATTTTTAAAATGAAATTCATACATATAAGGGAAAGAAGCAGTGAAGTAGTGCATATTATTCTCAATGATCTCTTTCTTTTCATTCACCCATCCATGGGAAACATCCGAACAATACCCGAATTGAGTTGTACTTTCTGGATGGGAATGGTGATGTTCTACCAATTCGTCGGCGATCATTTTTAATTCTGTTGTGTTGCAAGGAGGTTCGGCATAACACGACATCGGCTCCATGGTAAGCCAGGATAAACCATGCTCTTTCGCATAATACATCATCTCTTTCATGCCTTCAATATAGGCTTGTATCCCCTGACTCCGAAACTCGAGACGATCGCGTAAAACACCACCCATCGATGAACCGGCAGCCGGACATCTCAATATCTGAGCAATTTCTATCAAACGCCGGTAATTCTTAATCGTGATTTGGGAAAATTCAGGATCTTCAGTCATAAAACCACCAAGTTCTCGATGAGAAGTAAAAATACTGGATATTTGAATACTCCTGGAATCTGCCGCTTCTTTCAAGCGTAAAAAATAGGAATCGGATAGAAAATAAAACTCGACAAAAGTTCCTAATTGGAGATAATGAATGCGTTCTTCCGCCATGAGGTCGAACAACCATTCAAATGAATACCGGTAATGAATGGGATCGCTTTTTACTCCTAACTCAACAATTAGATTTTTATTGGATCGTGAACGGCTATTATTCATCGGTATCATCCATTTCCTAATCTATAGTAAAAACACATCCGATAGCATAAACATCATTCAATTTTTAGTGATCAGATGTTTTTTGTCAACCTCGGTTCAAATGTTTTATTGAAAGAAAAATTCCCAACCAGAGCATTCCATGTGAATTATTTCTTGTAACAAAAGCATAAAAATTCATATTGGATGGAAAAAGAATGTGGAAGGTTGCTAAATAGTAAACTTTTTACATTTTACTTTTCACTGTATTTTCAGGATAGACCCTCATGCCACGTTGTGACACCATGTGAGTATGGAAACACCAAAATGTTGAGGTGTTGAGAGGTTGAGGTGTTGAGTTGGAAAAAAGCTAATGGAGAAAATTTTTTTACGACTCACTCCTCATGACTCACGGAATTTCCAGGATAGACCCTCATGCCGCATAGCGGCACTAGATGAGAATGAAAACTTTGAGGGTCTATCCTTTCAGTTTTAGTCTTTT
>CAYSWT010000007.1:0-37142 GCA_964434845.1 uncultured Atribacterota bacterium
CGTCATGATTGTGGTTTGGGATTGAAAATATCCGGTTTGAAGACCATGATAAATGGTTAAATCGGGCACAGAACCAACAACGTGGAGATCACCACCGGTGAGGTTGACCTTGTCCAGTAAAGTAAAAAATGAATGATAACGGGGAGAGCGATCGGAGGTATGACCATATTCTTCCGGATCAAAAAGAAGATGGACGGTTACGGCATGAATCGGTAAAAAGAGGGCGAGTCGGGTACCGACAATGATATCATAGTACCCTTCTAACACCATCTGGTATACTACCCATCGCTGGCGTGGTGTGAGCCTTCCATCATACTTAAGAAAACGAATCGAAGGATTCAGACTTTGGAAGGTCTCATAATAATAATCCAGGACCTGGATCCCGGGGAAAATGAGAATCATCTTTTTTCCCTGCCGGGTAACCTCTTCCACCAGATCCTGAAGAAGTTTCACGCTCTCCGATAATACGCCTCTTTGCCACCAAAACCTTTTGCCTTCTTGATGAGGCAGAGATATCTGATCACCTCTCCTGCTTTCTTCACACACGGTAATCCAATTTTTTTTGATCAATTCTTTCAGCTTTTTGGATGAGAGTTGACACAATTCTTTGAACAAAAAAAGCTGAATTCCTTTTCTATCGGGGATAATACCATACATTTTCAGGGTATCGAGGAGATCACCCGCACCATTATTGAAAAAGACTCTTTTACCCATCGATTTCTTCCATGATGAACGATACTCGGGAACGAATAGCTTAATTGATTCCCCATAGGTCGAAAATGTCCGATGGGCAATCATCCTCGCCAAATCCATCTGCCAGCGGGCTAATGGCTGGGGAAATAGGAGTGAGGAGATGTCTTTGAGTTCAAAATCCAACGTGGAATCCACCATTTGAAGAGAAGTGACACAGCCAATTCGACGTGAACCATGAAACTCAACCTCAACCACACTTCCCGGGACGATGATATTCTGTAATTCCGTTGGGACTCGATAAGTAAAATCTGAATAGATGGGGATTGGAAGTGCAACCGATGCCAACCAATTGTTCATGGAAAATAAGTGGAGACAATGGACTGGAAGATTGCTTCAGCTAATTCGATTTTGGTCATCAATGGCAAGTCGATGGTTTCATTCTTCTGGTTCAACAGCCAGGCTTTATTGCTGGTCACTTCAAAACCACTTTTCCCGGGAGAAATGAGATTGGCGATCATCACATCACAATTTTTTTGAATCATTTTCCGGCTGGCTTCGGCGACGATATTTTCCGTTTCCGCACAGAATCCGATTAAAATCTGAGATTTCTTTCTCTTTCCTAATTCGAAAAGAATATCAGGATTCGACACCAGGGAGAGCAACAGCTCATCTTTTCCTTGTTTTTTCAATTTGGTCGAAGATGGTGACAAAGGCCGGTAGTCGGAAACAGCTGCATTCATGATGCATATCTCACAGTCATCAAAATGGTCAAACACCGCTTCCTGCATCTGAAGTGCCGTGGTCACCGGGATGACTTCGATACCGGTGGGAACCCTGACCGAGAGTGGACCGGTTATCATGGTCACCTTGGCTCCCTGGGCTCGGGCGAGAGCAGAGAGAGAGCATCCCATGAATCCGCTGGATGAGTTGGTGATATATCTGACCGGATCCATCCACTCTCGGGTCGGACCAGCAGTAATCAATACTTTTTTCCCGGATAAAGCATGGGGCTGGTAGGTGAGATAAAAAATATTTTCAATGAATTCCTCCGGTTCGGGGAGACGTCCCGCTCCCTGTTCTCCGCAAGCCAAGGTTCCGATCCCTGGAGATATAATTCTTACTCCAATTTTCAAGAGTTTCTGAACATTCTCTTGAACAATAGGATTCTCCCACATTCCAGTATTCATGGCGGGAACCAAAATGACTTTTTGAGGGTCAACGCAAAGACATGTGCTTAACAAATCATCGGCTATTCCTGAAGCCATCTTACCGATGATATTCGCGGTAGCTGGTGCCACCACGATTTGATCATTTTCTCTCACCAGAGTGATATGAAGAATCCGATCTCCTTCTTCAAATAAATCCGTATAAACCGGTTTTCGAGTCAAAGCGCTCAAGGTGCTTGCTCCGATAAATCTCTGGGCAGAATGAGTCATAACTGTCTGGATATCGGCACCGGCTTGCACTAAAAAACTTATAACTCCGGCGACTTTATAAGCGGAAATACCGCCGGCCAAGCCAAAAATGATTTTTTTTCCTTTCCAAAAAGAAGGTGGACAATAAATATTCATAAGGCAATTTTTTCCCACTTGAGTTTATCTTGCTTGATTTCTTCCAGTGCCAGGAAGAGCGGCTTATGAGCAACGAGGGGTTCCACCAATGGTTTTGCTCCTTGATTAAGCTGCTTTGAACGTTTGGCAACCAAGGTGGTCAAATAGTAGCGATTTTCGGTCTTTTTAATCAATTCATCTATAGGAAGCATGATCTCACTCCTTTGCCTTTGAGTTGAGTTTTTTCTTAAAAAATCAAACAAATAAATGCCCTTTGCCTTATTCCAAAGGGATTTTTTGGGCATCATCCGACCATCGGATGCGACACCGTTCGGCGATGATAATCGAATAAAATTTATAAACGGCATTCTCAAGAGTATCATTAATAATGAGATAATTATAATCCTGGATCGACTTCATTTCCAACTGGGCATTGGTCATCCGTAAATATATTCCATCTTCTTGATCGGTCTTTCTTCCTCGAAGGCGTTCTCCTAATTCCTTTAATGAAGGTGGAGCAATAAAGACGAAAATACCCTGAGGGTAGTTTTTTTTCACCTGCATCGCGCCCTGAACATCAATTTCTAAAATAACGTCCAATCCACTCCCCAACCACTCTTCCATTTTCTTCCGTGGAGTTCCATAACAATTCCCGTGAACTATTGCCCATTCGATAAATTCCCCATTCTCCTTCATCTTCTGAAAGACTTCATCATTGACAAAATAATAATCAAGAGCATCATGCTCTCCCGGTCGGGGGACTCGAGTGGTATAGGAGATCGAATAGCGCAAACCATCACACCTCTCCATGACTTCTTTTCTGACCGTGCTTTTTCCAACTCCTGATGGTCCAGAAATTACAAAGAGGAGACCTGGCATTTGGATTTTTTACTCCACATTTTGAATTTGCTCTCTCATTTTTTCCAGAAGAGTTTTGAGATCGATGATCAGAGATGATATGTCAATATTGGACGCCTTCGAGCCAATGGTATTGACCTCACGATTCATTTCTTGAAGAACAAACTCGAGTTCTCGACCCACACTGTTTGAACGGGAAAGGATATCATGAAAACGGGAGATATGCGCTTTGAGACGAATAACTTCTTCATGAATATCGCTTCGGTCAACATAAAAAACAATTTCCTGAGCCAGCAAATTTTCGTTCACCGGAACCGACGGCAAAAGTTCTTTGATGCGTTGATTCAGTTTTTCTCGATAATACTCCCCCAAGTGCTGCGATTTATTTTCCACTTCATTGACCAGCTGCCGAAATGTGTCTAATTGTTGAGAAAGATCTTTACGAAGCTTTTCTCCTTCACGGTTTCTATAATTTAAAAAAGCATTGACGGCACGTTCAAATATAGGATAAAAGCGGTTGAATTCTTCAATCCATTTATGATCATCCTCTTTGAGCCGAATCACTTCCTCAACCTGCATGAGATCGTGCAGGTTGGCTTCGTAAGGAAGATTCAAATCTGCGCTCAGCTTGTAAAGAGCACTCAAATAAGCTTGAGCGAGAAGGGCGTTGGCTTCCACCGAAAAAGCTTCTTGTCGAGGATCAAAATAGAGTTTCAGTTCTACTTTTCCCCTTGAAATACGTTCTCTGAGATAGGACAACATATTGTCTTCCCAAAGACACAACTCATGGGGTATTCGAAGATTGATATCACAAAAGCGATGGTTGACGCTTTTAATCGATATCCGGTAAAATCCGATTGCCCCCTCACCTTCAGCATATCCAAATCCAGTCATGCTTTTCATTTTTTCTCCTTTTTCCCAATAACCAAACCCAGATGATCAATATTTTAAGAAACTAAGGCCGTTCAGCGCTTGCAATTGAACAACTGGAATAATATTATTTAATATTGTTTATCGTGTCAACGCAATCAGGACTCTTGACCCATGAGAATATTAGAAGGAATCCCACTTCGTTTTCAAATACAGGATATTTTCCCATTCATCAGGGAAGGTCGTATCCAAAAGGTTTTTTTGACCGAAACCCGAGAAACCTGGATCGAGTTCCGCTCCCCGGTTAGAACTGGTTCTATTGTCCTCTCTATCCACCCCGAGGTCTGTTTTTTTTATTATACTCAACAAAAACCCCTATTGAAAAAATCAAAAGAAACCGGATGGGAACAAATCCTCAATAAATATTTGGTAGGGGGGAAAATCATTTCCTTGGAACAGGTGGGATGGGATCGAATTATCCGATTCACCATCAAAAATCAGCGACTCTGGGAGGATCAAAATCAATTTTATCTTTTTATCGAATTGACCGGTAGAAACGCCAATTGTATTTTGACTACCGCCACATCTCTACCCGAAATTCTTGGCTGTCAGCGATCGATTTCTTCCGAATACAATCGCTTTCGAACCATAGCTGTTGGTCAACCCTATCATTTCCCGCCCCCGAAACCTCATGCAATCGACCCGATAGCATTTCTCCAGGGTGAGGTCAATCTTCCTCTCCCTGAAAAAGGTTCAGAGTGGGATCGGTGGATACTTCAACACCTTGATGGCGTCGGACGATTTCTATCAACGGAATTAGCTGAGTCTATTTCTTTTCAGGTAGATATTGATAGCGTAGCTATAAATGACACCATTCGAAACCGACTCCGCGAATTGTATGAACCCCTCCTTTATCAAACCGCCCGGTTCTCGGTTTATCTTTCACCTGACGATCAACAACCGGTCGGCTTCTACTGGTTGGCTTCTCCTCAGTATACTCATCTTCCCCGCCGTGATTTTTCCAATCTCAATCAAGCGGTTGAATATTTAGTTCGAACCTATTGGATGGTTCATATCATTCAGGGAGCCAAGCAAAAAAAACGAATTTTCATTGAGAAAGAATTAGCATTTATTGAGGAAGAACTGGAAAAAATACAGGCAAGTTCTGTTCCCGACCATGAACTGACTCTCTTGCTCACCAAAGGAAACTTACTAAAAATGTATTCCCAGCTGGCCATAAAAGAGAAAAAACCCGATGGAATCGTGGTTTCCAATCTTTTATCTCCTGATAACCAGGATCTTTTTATTCAACTTGAACCCCGCCTCTCCGTCAATCAGAATATGCAGCTCTATTTTCGTGATTATCGGAAATCACAAATTCGCAATCGGCTCTTACTTGAGAAAAAAAAGGACTTAGAGTTTCGTAAAGAACGACTGCTGATTGAACTTAAGAACATTGATCGGATACCTTTTCCGGAAGCCGAAATAATTGCCTCGGTTGAAAAGGGTTTTTATGAACCAGGTATCATGAAGTTTCTGACACCATCCGGGAATACGATTCTGGTGGGAAAAAATGACCAGGCTAATCACCGTTTAGTTACCCGCTTTTCATCTCGTGACGACTTTTGGCTTCATGTAAGGGATTTACCCGGTTCCCATGTCTTATTTCGTACCACTCAAAGTCCTGACACCCTCATCCAAGATCTCAACCGGGCAGCCAGAATAGCCGCCTATTTTTCTTCCGCCCGGAACGAAGCCACAGCAGAGGTCATCCTCTCCCCGATAAAAAATGTCAAGGTCATTCCTCGGGTTGGATTCGGGAAAGTCACTTTCCGCAATGAGACCACGCTATTGGTCTTTCCCAGCATACCCGATGACGTTCGGCGGATATGATAGAGCTTTTAGGCTGGCTCGAAAATCATCCGGTAAGGCAGCGGCAAAGACCATAGTTTTTCCGGAAATCGGATGGGAAAAAGAAATAACGAAAGCGTGTAGAGCTTGGCGGTTGATAACTTTTCCCGACCGCCAACTTCCATAACGGACGTCACCAGCGATGGGATATCCTTGGGAACTGAGATGCACCCGTATTTGATGAGTTCGTCCGGTTCGCGGACGAACCAACAAGAGAGAATACTGCTCGCCGATGCAAATCGGTTCGATTTCCGTCAAGGCCGGTTTTCCACCCGTACGAGATATTTCCATCAAACAAGGATGACGCTCACTTCGTTGGATGGGAATGTTGACCTCGGCATTTCCCTCCCATCGGCCTTCAACCAAAGCCAAATACAATTTTTTTACTTCTCGATGCTTGAACATTCGGATCAATTCCAAGTAGGCTCGATCGGATTTGGCAATAATCATTACTCCCGAGGTGTCACGATCCAGTCGATGAACAATTCCTGGTCGCAAGGGTGCTCCATAGCGAGCCAGCGGAATGTTGGCATAAAGCAAGCCGTTGACCAGGGTTCCTTTCTGGAAAGGACCAGCAGGGTGAACACTGATACCTGCGCGTTTATTAATGACTAAAATCTGATCATCCTGGTAGATCACATCTAGAGGAAGATACTGCGGTTCAATAGGGGTGAGCGCGTCGGTCGGCCAGGATATTTCTAATATATCTCCCGGATGGATTTCTCGACTGGGTTTAACGATTATATCCCGATTGAGACAAATATGCCCCTGCTTGATAAGTCGAGCAAATACCGAACGGGAGAAATCGGGAAAGTTCCGATGGAGCCAAATATCCATCCGGCAAAATGCATCATCATAAACTTTGATCTTTTGTTTTTTCAACTGCCGAACCCTGAAACCAAACATTAATAAAAACCAGAATCAGCCCGGCAATGATCGCCAAATCAGCAACGTTGAAGGTCGCCCAGAATGAGGGTTCAAAAAAATCAACGACAAAACCAAAACGGAGACGATCGATTAAGTTTCCCCAGGCTCCGGAAAGAAAGAGGCCGGCTCCAAAATAAAACCACCATTTCCACTCCGGTAAAAAGCGCAATACAAAAAAAAGAAAGATCAGGCTAATTGTAATGGTAATCACCACATGAGCTGAAGGATTTAAAAGCTGAATGCCGAATGCACTCCCGGTATTTTTTCGCAGCGTCAGATTAAAAATTCCTGGAACCACCGGAATCGTTCTATCGGATAAATTGACCAGGACCCACCATTTCGTCAATTGGTCAAACAAGAGAAAGCAGAGAAAAGCGAAAACAAAAACCAACAATTTCCTCCCATGGGTGAAATTTTCAGTTGAATTGTTCATTTTTCGTCGTCTTCTAAATCGTGAAAAGAGAACATGGTTACATCATCAGCGGGGAAAGAATTCTCTTGAGGAATTATTTCTGGTTCAGCGGCAGCTATGGCAGGAGGTTGTTCCTTCCAATCTATACTATCGATGAAGGTTTGCAACAGTGATTTGAAACGAATTTGAAAAAGACGATACTTTTCCCGGAGTTCGGAATAACTGGCTTCGATTTCTTTCTTTTTTTTCAGAGCTTCATCGACAATTCGATTTCCGCGTATCTGAGCTTCCTTCAAGTACATCTGTGATTCACGGCGAGTCAGTTCTTTTTCAACTTCAATCTGTTTTTTCCATTCTTCGAGATTCCCTTCCAATCGCTGAACATATTGAGTCAATTCGTTCACTTTCCGTTTATACTCCTCATTATCCCGTATCAATTTTTCTTTATCTTTCAGCAAGGATTCAACTGCCGAAGCCACTTCTTCTAAAAATTCATTCACTTCATCTTCGTTAAAGCCACGGAAGGCACGACTGAACTCAATCTCCAGAATATTTTCTGGCTTCAGATCCATTATTGTCACTCCTCATGCATGGTATTTTTTGCCCGGTTGCAGGCGGCTTCAATTCCATCCATAACTGCTCCTCGAAAGCCTGCTTTTTCCAGTCGGTGTATTCCAGTAATGGTCGTTCCCCCTGGAGAACAAACCATATTTTTGAGTAGCCCCGGGTGAAGGTTTTTGACTTTCAGTAAGGTCGCTGTTCCCATCAATGTCTGGAGCACAAGCTTCAGGCTCTTTTCCCAAGGAAGACCGATCTTCACTCCGGCATCCATCATCGCTTCAATAAAAACCGCAGTGAATCCCGGACCGCTCCCACTCAATGCAGTAACACAATCGAACTCGTTTTCATCGGCTTCAAAAACCCAGCCGAGAGATGAAAGAAAAAACAAAAGATCTTCCTGATCTTCTTGTGGAAAAGAGGGACTAAAATTCATGGCAATGACTCCTTCTCCAACCTCAACTCCTAAATTCGGCATCAGTCTGACGATCCGCTTGTCCTTCCCCAAAAAGCTCTGTAATTGTTTGATGGAGATGCCAGCGGCAACCGACATGAAAATGGAATTTTCAAAAACCGCAACCTCCTCAGCTGCTGATTTAAAATGACGAGGCTTGACCGCCAATAAAATGAGATGTGGCTCTGATTGGACATCGCGGAGATCACGAATACTCTGCAGACCCAATATTTCTGCTAATTGATGAGCCTTGGAAAATACTGTATCATAGAGCAAAAAATGATATTTTGAATTCCATTTGTCACGACACCAACCTCGAACCATAGCACTCCCCATATTTCCACAGCCAATGACCAACAAGGATGGCTTCATTCAGACACTCCTTTCTCCAAAAAGACACCGTCCTAAGCGGAGTAAAGTTGATCCTTCTTCTACCGCTAAATGGTAATCATCACTCATGCCCATTGATAACGCTAAAACCGGAGCAACATGGGGAAATTTTTCTGCTTCAATTTTTATTTTTATTTCACTCAGACGGCGAAAAACCCGGCGGATCTGATTTTCATTCCCCACTGGTCCGATAGTCATTAAACCGATCACCCGGAAATGACGCAATGGAGCGATCGCTTCCAATAATGAAAAAATATTTTCCTCGCTGATACCTCCCTGAGTTGGCTTCCCGGTTAAATTCACTTGAATGAGAATAGGAAAAGAACCGATCTCTCGGAAATGCAAATACTTTTCTAAATCATGAGCATGCATTTCCCTGTCCAAGGAATGAATACACTGAAAATATTCTATCACTTTTCGTATTTTATTCGTTTGAAGCCTTCCAATAAAATGCCACTGCACCTTCTCATTCTTAAGAGCAGTAATCTTCTTCTCCGCTTCTTGGAGGCGATTTTCTCCGAAGAGAGTGAGACCGGCTGCAATCGCTTCTCGAATAGGTTCAACATCTACTCCTTTGGTAACAGCTATAATCTGAACTTCATCTATTTTTCGACCTACTTTTTGACAGGAAAAAGCGATTTTTTCACGAACGTCGTTTAATCGATGTAAAATAGTATTTGTCATATTCAATCCGCTTCCTTATGAATGGTACAATAGATTTTTCCGATACCTTTGTCAATGATTGACCAGGGGAAAAAGCCGTATCCCCAAGGTTGACGCGGCCATTGATCCAGATCGCGTCCGATGCTTTCTAATCCCGACCTCCATTGATCGAAGGACAACCCCGTCCCCTTCTTTAAAAGAGAAGGGATCACCTGTGCAAGTTGTCGATCACCACGAGCGAGGATCAGTTCAATCCAGGCTACCCGAAGGCTTTCCCCACTAAAACGAATTCTGAGTTTTTTCAATCCTTTTTCAAATATCTCTTTTTCTTTCTTCCACAAGGAAAAAAGAGGAGTTCGCATGCTCTCTAATGCGGTCTGAGGTTTAGGAACCAAAAAACTATATGAAACCATTAATCGATCCTGACAACCGGTCCTCCGACAAATGGAATCTAAAAAGTCCAGATCGTTTTCTGCTGAACTCGTGGGATTCCCTAACATAAAATATAATTTTACCTTCGGAATAGAGTAATTGAAAATTTGCTGAAGGAGAGTCAACCATTCCTCATTGCTGAGGTCTTTGCCTAATAATTTTCGGGATAATTCATCTCCACTCTCTGGTGCCAGGGTGAGGGTTTTTAATCCCAAACGGGAAAGAAGAGGTAAATAATCAGGTTGATGAAAGAGAGTAACTGCAGAGAGGGAGGAAAAATTCGTGGTGATCGATCTCTTTATCAAATAATTCATAATATCTGCCCATTCTGGATGGGAGAGCACATCAGCACCCACAATTCCCATATGATCGGAAAAAGAACGTAAATGATCAATCATATCCGCAATGATCTCAGAATTTCGTTGACGTAGTGGTCGATAAATGATACTCCCAGCGCAAAAACGGCAGCGATAATGACATCCCCGATTTATCTCCATTAAAGCGGTATTGGTAAAATGCGAATGGGGAGTATAGAGATAAGTCCGAGTTTCAAAGCGATTAATATCCACCCATTGACGTTTGACTTGTTCCGGAGCGATCTTTTCTTTTTCAAATCCGATGAGCGTCGAACCCTGATAGTGGGGATGATAAAGCTGAGGAATATATAGACCAGGGAATCGGCTAAAATAGAGGAGAGCTTCTCGACGAGTGAAACCGAATCTGTCGCATTCCTCCCAAGCATCGAGCAAGAGGGGAATAATTTCTTCACTTTCTCCAATAACGATGATATCGGCAAAAGGAGCGATAATTTCCGGGTTTAAAGCAGCAAGAGAACCCCCTATCACTATCCAGGGATTATGCTCAGTACGGTCTTGAGAAAAAACAGACATCCCTGAACCTTGAAGCATTCGGATTAAGGAAAAAATTTCAATCTCAAATCCGATGGAAAAACCGATTATATCAGCCGAGGCTAAATGATAGCCATTCTCTAAAGTACGATCGCCAGTATCAGAAAAATACCGTTCGATCCTCCAATTGGGGGTATCGAAAACCAGCTTCATAACTGATTGGTAACCCAGGCTCGCCATTCCTAACGCATAGGATCCTGGAAAACATAAAATAAAAAGATATTCCCCCGTTTTTGTCGATAAGGGGAGACCGATTTCTCCTTTCTTCAATTGGGATATTTCTGAAATCATTTCATTTTTTTTCTCATAAAAGCTGGAACATCAAGGTCATCCAGGGTAAAAGAATCTGTGACATCTTTCCCAGTCAAATCCTTACTATCGGCTTTTTCCTGTTCCTGGCTGTGATCAAATCCAGTCGCAATAACCGTGATTTTCACTTCATCTTTGATCTTCTTGTCAATAACAGCACCAAAAATGATATTCGCTTCTTCAGAAGCAGCACTGCATATGATCTCAGCCGCTTTATGGATTTCCAAAATTCCTAAGTTCGGACCACCGGTTACATTGAACAAAATCCCCTTCGCTCCTTTAAAAGAGGTTTCGAGGAGTGGACTGGAAACGGCAACCTTAGCTGCTTCGATTGCCTTATTTTCTCCGGTGGCACGACCAATCCCCATAAGCGAGGTCCCAGCATTCGCCATGATGGTCCGAATATCGGCGAAATCAAGATTAATGATCCCCGGTACATTGATAAGGTCAGAAATACTTTGGACTCCCTGGAGAAGAATATCATCAACCATTTGAAAAGCTTCAACAATAGATGTGGATCGTTCGGTTACTTGGAGCAGGCGATCATTTGGAATCACAATTAAAGTGTCAACCACTTTTCTGAGTTGTTCAATTCCGTCTTCGGACTGACGGTTTCGTTTTCGTCCTTCAAAAGTAAAAGGTTTTGTTACCACCGCGATGGTGAGAATCCCCAGTTCACGTGCGATGTTCGCGACGACTGGAGCACCTCCGGTACCGGTTCCGCCACCCATGCCGGCAGTCACAAAAACCATATTAGTATCTTCCAAAATTTCAAAAATTTTATTTCGGTCTTCTTCCGCTGCTCTCCGTCCAATCTCCGGATTGGCTCCCGCACCAAGTCCACGGGTGAGTTTTGAACCAATCTGAAGCTTGACATCGGCCAAAGAACGGGCTAATACCTGGACATCAGTATTGATCGCAACAAAAGATACTCCCTTCAACCCTGATTTGACCATACGGTTAACGGCATTGCCTCCACCACCACCGATACCGATAACCTTGATCACAACATTATTATTTTCTCCGACATTCCCTTTCGCCTGTGACATTTCAGTAACCCCCAATGATCATCCCATCATAAAAAAATCTTTCAACTTATGAATCATCCCTTGAATCTTTCCTGAAGAACTTTCACTGAACCGATGACTGAATTTTTTTTGTTGACATTCGGAAACCGCTAACAGCAAGAGACCACATGAGGTGGAAAATATGGGGTTAGATATGACTTGCACCTGACCCAGATAATTTTTACTCTCCGGGTAACCAACTCTAACTGGCATATTGAGAAAAGAAGAAGCAAATTCAGAAATTCCTGCCAAGAGCGAAGAACCGCCAGTTAAAACCACACCACCTCGCAAAACGGATGTCATTCCCGAAGCCCGGATTTCCCGTTTGATCATCATCATGATTTCTTTAACCCGTGCTTCAATAATTTCACAGGCAAATTTTCTTTTGATGGTTCGAAGTGATCTCATACTGATATCTTTCACTTCAATTAATTCATCATCCGGTATATATTTACTGAAAACATTGCCATTCTGGAGCTTGATTCGTTCCGCTTCATCACGCGAGGTACGAAGACCAATAGCCAAATCAGAGGTAATGTGTTCTCCCCCAACCGGTATAATACTGGAATAATAGATAGAATCGTTATAAAAAATGGCAATATCAGTCGTTCCCCCGCCAATGTCAGCGAGGACCGTCCCCGCTTCCTGCTCTCCTTCAGTAAGAACCGCCAGTGCCGAAGCATAGGGTTGAAAAACGGTACGGGTAATATCGTATCCAACACTTTGGAAACTTTCTACCAGATTATGGAGGTGATTTTCTTCGGCAGTCACCACGTGGGCATTCACCCGCAAACGAGTTCCGACCAATTTACGAGGCTGAGCAATTCCTCGCTGTTCATCCAGAGAAAATTCCTGGGGGATGACATGAATGATTGTCAAACCATCACTTGCTACCCTGGTTTTGGTTCCCTCTATTACTTTTTCGACATCTTTTTCATAGACTTCCCGGCTAACTTTTCCCAATAAAATTTCATTTTCAACATTTTGCGAAGTCACATAATCCCCGGCAATACCAGTAAAAAGGATCGACGGTTCCGCTTTGGCAACGCTGAGTGCATTCAGCAGAGATTCCCGGATTGAATGCGACGATTTTTCTATATCGACGACTATCCCTTTTTTAATCCCCGAAGATGCGCTTAGACCGATACCCAAAATTTCGATCCCATTGGAATACATCTTTCCGATTACTGTACATATCTTACTGGTACCAACATCGACCGCTGCAATGGTGGGATTAGAACCTTCAATATACTGGAATAACTTCAAAAAATTTCCTCCTCATTCTGGATAACTACGATATCTTTTTTCATTCGCAAATCAAACCCAACCACTTTGAGCGATTTCACCTGGACTTCTCTTAATAATGGTTTAAGTATTGGTACTTTTTCTTTCAGGTTTCCTGCGCTCTCACATTTGATAAATATATCATTTTGTAACTGCAAAATAAACAAATTGTTATTAGCCATTTTGATCCGGGAGAGCGAGGTGTCGAATTCATTGAGCCAGGTCAGAATCACCTCGAGCGCTGATTGAATAGAATCGTTTCGGTTGGAAGGAATGTATAAAGCGACTAATTCTTTCAGTCGGGTGGATGGGCAGTTGACTCTCACTCCTTGTTCATCAACACAAAAGGAAGAATCTCCGATAAACACCCGAACCAATGGTTTTCTTTCCACCACCTTAATTTGGACGATATGCGGAAAAAC
This sequence comes from uncultured Atribacterota bacterium, assembly GCA_964434845.1. Classification (GTDB taxonomy): domain Bacteria; phylum Atribacterota; class Atribacteria; order Atribacterales; family Atribacteraceae; genus CAYSWT01. The sequence continues at coordinate 13,709 of CAYSWT010000007.1, forward strand.
CTTCTGGATTTCAACACTTTTTATATCATTAATTTTTTTTATTCTTTTCTCAATTTCCCAACTTCGAACTCCAAAGATACTATCACCGATTTGAATGCCCGAAGCCTGTTCGATATATCCTGCAGAGATGGTGTGGTTACCGATAACTTCAATCTGGTTAACGGTAAAAAAGTCCCCCCTCATAAAAATACTGAAGATAAACCAGGATAACATTCCGAGGATGAGATAAAAAAAAAGAGTTTCATAAAAAAATGTGGTTTTCGTAAAATCATTGCCATACCTCAATTTCATTTTCCAGGGTAATGTTTCTCTCGCGCTGGATCTCATGTCGGACCCAATCCATCAGAGCCAGTATTTCCCTGGCGGTGGCATTACCCAGATTGACGATAAAATTTGAGTGTTTTTGAGATATCTGGGCATGACCAGTTCGCAGCCCCTTAAATCCCATTTGTTCTATAATACGGGCGGCATATTCTCCTGGTGGATTTTTAAACACACACCCGGCCGAAGGCCATCCCACTGGTTGGCACTGTTTACGGAGAACACTATAATGACGGATGTTTTTCCGGATTATTTCGGTTTTTTCGGGAAAAAGGCGAAAAACCACTTTTAAAATGACCAGATCGCTCATTTTTAACGAAGATCCCCGATAATAAAAATCAAAATCATCTCGCGCCAACCAATCGATTTTTCCATTCTGATCCATAACTAAAACTCTTTGGACCAAATGTCCAATTTCTTGCCCAAAACAACCGGCATTTACCTGGATTGCTCCCCCGACCGTACCGGGAACACCCACTAAAAACTCATAACCGCCCAAACCACGCTGGAGAGTAAAACTCACCATATTGGAAAGTGAAACACCAGCTCCACTTTCAATTTCATATTCACCAATTGATTTAATCTCCAAATATTCACCAGCTAAGCGGATGACCACTCCTGGATATCCCTCATCACTGACTAAAATGTTCGATCCCTTCCCCAACATTCGCCAGGGGCATCCCTCGGCTTTTAGCTTCAAAAAAAAACTCGGTACAATTGAGTTGTTGAGAATATCGACTAAAGCCAGGACCCGACCACCGATTTTCCAGGTGGTATAATATTTCATTTCCGCCTGAGAAATGAAACTCAGACTCGGAGAACCGGCATATCCTCTTTCAATTGGTTTCCATTTTTCTTGAATAAGTTGGTTGCAACTTTCCATACATCCCCTGCCCCCATAGTGATGAGAATATTTCCTGGGCCGATCATTCTTTCAGTTAATTTCACCGCTTCTTCAATAGTATCCGCCATCAAGACGTGCTCATATCCAGCTTTTTTTAATTCATCATAGATAAGATATGAAGATACTCCTTCAATCCTTTTCTCTCCCGCAGAGTAGATGGGAAGAAGAATGACTTGATGAGCACTCTTTAAAATTTCAGCCATTTCCCGGTAGAGGCGTTTGGTTCGTGTAAACCGGTGCGGTTGAAAGATGACAATTACTTTCCCCAGAGTACGACTCAGGGCGGTTTTCAAAACCACATACATTTCGGTCGGATGATGAGCATAATCATCAATAACCACTGTCCCATCAATGAAGCCAATACGTTCATAACGCCGTTTGACGCCTTTGAACATCGCCAGGGCATCAGACATATGGGATAGCTGAATGCCCAGCTGAATGCCGGTGGCAATACAGGCCAGTGAATTGCTCACATTATGGAGACCGGGAATATTCAAGACAAACTTCCCTAATTCCTGATCCTGGTAAGAAACTCGGAACAAAGAACCTTCGGCTCGTTCTTCGAGAATCTGTCCTCGGACATCAACCGACTCATTGATCATGCCATAAGTAATCATCTGGGGCTGCAAAAATCGCTTAAGCATTAACATCACGTTCGGATGATCTCCACATACCACTGAAAATCCACCAGTCTTTACTCCATTCACAAAAGAACGGAAGGCTTCTAATTCGTTTTCCTGGCTTCCATAATGTTCCAGATGGTCATCTTCGATGTTGGTCACCACAGCACAATAGGGATTGAGTTTCAAAAATGAACCATCGCTTTCATCAGCTTCTGAGACAAAATAATCCCCTTTCCCAAAACGGGCATTCCCCCCAATATCTTCAACTTCACCCCCAACTAAAACCGTCGGATCCAAACCAGCTATTTCTAATAACAATGAAATCATCGAAGTAGTGGTGGTTTTCCCATGGGTTCCGGCAATAGCGATTCCTTTTTTCCGATTGAGAAGATAAGCGAGCATTTCTCCACGATGGATGATCGGTATACTTCGTTGAATCGCTTCCCGAAGTTCTTCGTTATCCATGGGAATTGCCGAAGAAATAACGACCGCCTGCACATTTTTTATTCTATCTCGTGAATGACCGATAAAAACCGGTATTCCTTTTTCTTGAAGCCGATAGGTATTTTCTCCTGAGGATATATCTGAACCGCTGACCACATATCCCATTTCAAAAGCAATCGTAGCCAATGCACTCATGCCAGTGCCACCAATACCGATGAAATAGAGTTCGTGAGGTAATGAAACGAGATTCATGTTCAATTCAACTCCTCCTCCGGATCTCTTCGACAATCATACCAGCAATTCGGATGGCTGCAAATCGAAAGATTTCATTTTCTCCATGATCTTTTAAAAGCATTCCGGCCAAGTCACGAATTGCTCGTTCCAAACTCTCCGGCCGGAGGTTTTTTTCTTCAATAATAACCACTGGTTGTTGTTTTTGGAGCCAAGTCGCATTATACAACTGATGGCTTTCAGTTGCTTCCCCATATGGAATAAGAACGGCAGGGAGACCAAACCAGAATAACTCATAAGTTGTATTGGCACCTGACCGACCTATGGCTACATCTGCAGCTGAATATAGAATACCCGGGTTAGGATAAAAATCGTATACCAAATACGGGAACGAAACCGATTTTGCCATCTTTTGGGCTTCAACGAACGATTCGGATCCCGTCATATGAAGGACTTGAACATCCAGATCCGCGAGAGAGGGCAATATTTCCCAAAAAACCTGATTCAGAAGGCCTGAACCCCGACTTCCTCCCATAACCAAAATGGTTTTATGATGGGGGATAAGACCTAACCGCTTTTTTGCTTCTTCACCTTTCCCTCGCCAATTGATAATATCATCTCGTAAAGGATTCCCAGTAATAACGACTTTTGACTTTTCTTTAAAATAATCGACCGACTCCGCTACTGAAACAAAGATTTGTTTTGACCAACGTGAAATGATCCGGTTCGCGAAACCAGGGCGAACATTTTGTTCATGAATATAGACCGGAACATGAAAGACATTCGCCCAAAATGCGACCAATAACGAAACATAACTTCCGAATGCCAATACCGCTCGTGGGCGATATCTGATAAAAAGAAATAAGCTTTGAAATAAGCCAACTATATTATCTCTGATTGCACGAAGAAAATCTATACCGGAAGTTCGATTCCACCCTCGAGCATAAATATATGAGAGTGGAAACCCCGCTTCAGGAACGATGTTCTTTTCCATCCCTCTTTTGGTACCGATAAAGCGCACCGGGTATTCACGGGCAATATGATGGGCGATGCTCAATGCCGGAAAAATATGTCCTCCGGTTCCACCGGCGGCTATAAAGATTTCATTCAAATTGAGTCACCTTAGACTGTCGAGCAATATTAAACAATAAACCAATTTCAATCATCGTCATCAGAATAGACGAATTCCCATAACTCACCAAAGGAAGAGGAACACCGGTGATAGGAAGGATCTTTAAAACCGCACTCATGTTGATAAGAACCTGTAAAAGAATGCTCAAAGTGATCCCCATCGCTAACATGGCTTGAAAATCATCCGGGCATCGAACCGCAATCTGCCAACCTCGCCAAAAAAGAATACAAAAAAGGATTACCACACCCACCGTTCCAATAAAACCGAATTCTTCACCGATAATAGCGAAAATGAAATCGGTATGACGGTCGGGAAGATAAAAAAACTTTTGTCGACTTTCTCCTAATCCACGACCAAACAGACCTCCGGAACCGATGGCAATCAACGACTGGATAATTTGAAACCCTTTCCCCAAGGGTTCTTTCCAGGGATCTATGAACGCTTCGATGCGTGATTTCCAATATACGTTGTGGTTGCTCAAGATAAGAAGGAGCATAATTGGAATACCAGCAAACAGAGGAAGCAAGAGATGGGAAATTCTCCTCCCCCCTAAAAAGAGCATAACAAAAGTAATCATGGCAAGGAAGAGCGCCGTCCCCAAATCGGGTTCCATGATGATCAATACCCCCATCACTCCGACCACTAAGAAAAAAGGAACCACTCCATACCAAAAATCTTGAGCTCGGTGACGATGAGTCACCAGTGTATCGGACATATAGAGAATAAGGCTTAATTTCGCTAACTCTGAAGGTTGAAAGTTAAATGATCCGAAATCAATCCAACGGTAGGATCCTCCCACCATTTTTCCAATACGGGGAAGGAATACCACCGCCAATAATACCACCGATAAAAGCAGAAGCTTTGAACTCAGCTGTTTCACAAAATCTAACTTGATATAGGTAGCCATCCAAAATAACAACAAGGACAGAGCGACTCCGATGATATGTTTTTTAAAAAAATAATACGGATCGCGATAAGTAATCAGGGAGGTAGTCATGCTGGCACTGAATACCATGATGAGACCAATAGATAAAAGTAAAATAACCGTCCAAAAAAGATATGGATCGATATCCCACCACCACTTCCTGATTTTCCTTTCATTCAATTTTTGCAACATCCATCGATTCTCAAATCCGCTATTCGATTCCATAAACTAAATGCTTAAAATGTTCACCCCTTTTTTCATAATTTTCATATTGATCCAAGCTGGTACAGGTTGGAGATAAAAGAACACGATCTCCAGGTTCAACCAGAGATCTGACCAGAACCATGGCTTCTTGGAGATTGACGGTTAAATGAGTTGGTATGTCTATTGGTATATACTCTTTTAATGCATCACGATCTTCTCCAAAAAGAATGACCGTTTTGATTTTCCCGGTGGTGAGAGCCATGGTTAATTCTGAATAATCTTTGATTTTTCCTCGTCCACCCATTAGTAAAACAATCGGACCGGGGAGCGAATCAACTGCGGCACAGGTAGAAGCCGGAGTGGTTGATTTTGAATCATCATAATAGATAACACCATCAATTTCAGCAATCTTTTGGATCCGATGATCCAACCCTTGGAAAGTAGCCAGTGATTCTTCAATGCTCGTTGAGTTTACTCCAACCAATCGAGCCAATGCAGTGGCAAACACGAGGTTTTCCCGGTTGTGTTCACCAGGTAATTTCCAATTCCGGCAGGAAATCGTTTTCTTTTTGCTACTCAATCTCTCTTCGATATTCTCTCGTTCCCAAAAAAAACCTTCATTCAGGCGACCCCGAATGACCACGGGAACAATGTGCGATCGAACGGTTCGACACAGGAGAGTATGCCAGGCGGGATTGGTTAAATTGACAACAGCACTATCGTTTTTTTTCTGATTGAGAAAAATATTTCTTTTTTGTTGGAAATATTCCCAAAAAGTATGGTGACGATCTAAATGATTGGGAGAGAGATTGAGAATCCCCGCCAGATGAAAGCGGGCATTGATAATTCTTTCTAATTGAAAACTGCTGAGTTCAATCACTCCCCAGTCAAAAGAAATGGCAGTAGATAACGAATCCAACAGTGGAGTGCCGTAATTTCCACCTGTAAACACGGAAAAACCGGCATGGGAGAGCAGATGACTCAGTAAGGCTACAGTCGTGCTTTTCCCGTTGGAACCGGTTACCCCAATCAGGGGAAAACGAATCAAACGACATGCCAGTTCCACTTCGCTAATGACCGGTATTTTTTTTAACTCGCACCAAACGAATACCGGGTGTGATTCAGGTATACCGGGACTGATGATACATTCGACAATACGATTCCATTCCAGGCACGATAAATCATTCCCGGTGATGAAGCTAAAAAGTCGATTATTGATCAGGTCGGGGGGACAATCGTTGCATTTTTTCCAATCATCATATCCGTAAACACCCTCGCCCTTTTCGACTAAAAATCGAGCGACGCTCACTCCGGTTTTTCCCATGCCCACGACCAAGGTATACGCCATCAGCCTACTCCCATCTGCCCTAACCAGGCAAACATTATCCCGATCGCCTGAATAATCCAGAAACGAATGGTGATTTGAGGTTCTTTCATTCCTTTTAATTCAAAATGATGATGGATCGGACTCATCAAAAATATTCTTCGACCCCGGACCTTAAAAGAAATAACCTGTAAAATCACCGAGATCGTATCAAGAATAAAAACCAGGGCTGAAAAAATCAACAGCAGTGACTGACCAGAAGCAATAGCCATATACCCCATGAGCGCTCCTAAGCCTAAGGATCCGGAGTCACCCATAAAAATCCGTGCCGGCCAAACATTAAACCATAAAAAAGACATGAGCCCACCGATCGCTACCGCTGACAGATACGAAAGATTTTTTTCTCCGGTGAAATACAAAATCAGTCCCCAAAAAAGAAAGCCCAGGATTCCACAGCCGGCTGCTAAACCATCTAAACCATCGGTAATGTTAAATGCATTCGACGTAGCAACGATGATAAACACCCCATACCCAAAAAAAAGAACCGGTGGAAGGAAGACAAGATGATTAGTAAAAGGAATGGCAATACACGCGGGAACCAGATCCAGCGAAGGCCACATGATGAGGCTCGCAATGATGATTTGAAATAAAAACTTATAACGGGCTTTCAATCCCCATGGTTTCTCTAAAAAACTCTTATACCAGTCATCGATAAACCCTAAAAAAGTGAAACCGGTGAGTAATAAAACTGGCAATATGATTTTTTGGTTGAGCTGATTGCCAAGAAATAATGCCAAAAGGAGAGTGATAAAAATAATAATACCTCCCATACTGGGAGTGTCTTCCTTATGAAGATGGAGATTTGGGCCTTCTTTTTTGATCTTTTGACCCATATGGTGTTGTTTCTGCCAGCGTATAAACCAGGGAAACAAAAAAAAGCTAAATAGAAAGGCATAAATGACATAAATGAGAAAATCATTGGTTAACACGTTGCCCACATTCTCTCCATTCGGGAGGTATCGCCTCTTCCATTTTCATTCCTCTTGAACCCTTAAAAAGCACAATCCATTTATCACCTATTTTTGGAACTTTATCAAGCAGTATTTTCTGAATTTCTTCGGGAGAAGAAGCGAGATAGTATTCCCCATCCAAGGAATTTTTTGATAACACCTTTTCAGCCGCTTCGTGCATTAAAGGACCATATAAAATAACATTATTGATATGATGTTCTTCCAAGGAACGAATACACTCTTCATGAACCGCCTGAGATGCATTTCCCATTTCGAGCATATCTCCTAAAACTGCCCAGGTTTGGTACCCTTGATGGCTGAAACGCTCCAGGAGATGAAGAGCTTTTTTCATGGAAACCGGATTGGCATTATAGCTATCATCAATCACGTAACCATTTCCAATATGATCAATTTTTTCTCGCCCTTCGGGGAGAAGCAGATTTTCAAGAACCCCCTGAATGTCGATGGTTGAAATCCCTGATTTCAGTGCCAAATGAAGAGCTGGTAATAAAATTATCATCAATTCCGGAGAAAAAAAGGGAACCCGAAATGAAATAGTTTGTTCCTCACAGCGGCAAATAAAAGAGGAGACCCCAGCTTTTAAATCAAGATGATAATCATAAAGAATGAGGGTATTATCAAAACCTTCCGGAGTACCAAACCGAATCACTTCTTTGCCGGTTTTTTTAAGATCTTCAGATAACTGAGACGAATAGGGATTATCACCATGAAGATAGACGGTGTGAGCGTTTTGAGCCAAAAGCATCTTTTCCCCGACCACGGTCTCCACATTCCCGAAACCTTCCAGATGGCCTCTTCCAAAAGCGGTGAATACCACGATGTTCGGATCGATGATTTTCGCTAATTCGCCCATTTCTCCTTTTTTATTGATACCGGCTTCAATAACATAAAAGTCATTTTCTATCGAAAAATTACAGAATGAAGACGACACCCCAATAAAAGTATTATAACTTTGAGGAGTAGCCGCCACTCTATAGAGAATCCCTAAAAGATGTTGAAAAAAAAATTTAGCAGTCGTCTTCCCCACCGTTCCAGTGATGGCTATTTTGGTTCCATTGAGTTGTCTTGAACAAAACTCTCCTAACCCTATCAAAGCCTTTTCAGTATTATCGACTAAATAGAGAGACATTTCGGGAGGATGGGGAACCAAATTGTCGACTATCGCCCCTCGAGCACCATGTTGATAGGCATCCTCTAAATAAAAATGACCATCGGTTTTGTGTCCCTTTAATGCGACAAACAACCCATTCTTGGAAGTTTGGCGGCTATCAATCATAACCCCATCGAAAATGTCATTTCTCTCAGCGGTGAGCAGATGAGCCCGAGTGACCGCGAGAATATCCTGAGCGTGAATGTTCATGAAAACCTCTCTCTCAGAATTTCCAAGGCAACATCGTAATCGTTATGATGAATGGTTTTATCGTGGTAAACTTGATAGCGTTCCGGACCTTTCCCGGCTAAGAAAACCACATCTCCCGGTTGGGCATCAGAAAAGGCCTTTCGAATGGCCTCGCGACGGTCAAGAATAATACATGCCTGTATGTTGTGAGAGTTCCCACACCGACGAATTCCTTCCATGGCGTCTTGAGCAGTTTGAAGCGGATCTTCATTCCGTGGGTTATCACTGGTAACAATGCAGACGTCGCTCCAGCGGGCAACGGTCTCTCCCATCAGTGGTCTTTTATTGCGATCCCGTTCACCACCACATCCAAATACGGTGATGACTTTGCCCGGTACAATTCTTTTCAAAAAGGAAAGAGTATTTTCCAAACCGTGCCAGTTATGAGCAAAGTCAACGATGACTGTAAAATCCTGACCAGAGTCGACAACTTCCCACCGCCCCGGTACATGGTGGGTGGTTACCAATGCCTGTGCCACCATCTCTTTGGAAATTCCATGGTATAAAGCGGGGGTTGCTGCTGCCAGAGCATTATAAACATTATACTGGCCGGGTAATGCAATATCAACATCGATATTGCCCCAGGGAGTTTTTAAACGAAAACTGGTTTTTCTCAATGAATACTCAATATTCTCCGCGGTGATATCATTTTCGGGTTTCAATCCATAGGTTAATACCGGGATTCCACTTCTTGCGACCAGGCGTCGACAGTTTTCATCATCACCATTAATGACGATTAAACGTGGGAATCGTTTTTGGTGGTTTTCCTCAACTCTTTCGATCAACTTTCTTTTGCAGAGAAAATAATTGTCAAAGCTTTTATGAAACTCTAAGTGCTCCGCTACCACATTGGTAACAACTGCAGTATCAAAAAGAATATCATTCACTCGCCCTAATGCCAAACCATGGGATGATACCTCCAAAACTGCCTGTTGAATCCCTTTATCAAGCATGTCCCGAAGGAAAGCATGAAGCTGAAGTGATTCCTCAGTAGTATTTACTGCTTCGAATATATCTGGTCCAATAATATTTTTCGGGGTAGTCATCAGCCCACAGGCGGTGCCATTTTCCTCAAATATGTTCCGCAAGAAAAAACAGGTGGTGGTTTTTCCGTTGGTCCCAGTGACACCAATAATCTTCATTTGAAGAGAAGGATGTTGATAAAAACGATCGGCGGCTTGTGCTAACGCTTTTCTCCCATCAGGAACGTATATCCAGGATGTTTGGTATTGTTGAGGAAATATAAAATGGGGATTAGTGAAAACAACTGCGATCGCTCCGTTTTCAATTGCTTTTTCTATAAATTGATGACCATCGGTATTGGTTCCGGTAAAAGCAAAAAAAATGAAACCCGGTCGAACTCTTCGAGAATCAAGGGCGATACCGGTTATTTCTGCCTCTTCATTGATGACGTTTTTATGGGAATATTCATCAATTGAAATGAGCTCGTTTAACTTCAATACTGTTTAACCTCCGCATTATCAGGCATCATACCGGCATAGTGAATGATATTTTGAGCTATATCCTGGAATACCGGGGCGGCAATATCACCGCCGTAATATTCCCCCTGCGCTTCATCTAAAACCACTAAAATCCCAAAACGAGGCTCAGGAACGGGAAAAAAACCAATAAACGAAGAATAAAAACGATTGGTTGCATACTGACCGTCTGGACCGATTTTTTGTCCGGTTCCAGTTTTCCCGGCAATATGATAGCCCGGAAGAGCAGCTTTTTTCCCAGTTCCTTTTTCTACTACTTTTTGCATCATGGTTAAAACCGTATCAGCCGTTTCGGTTGATATGACCCGTTGAGCCGGTGCCGGAAGAATTTCACGAACCGTTTTTCCATCTTCGTCGATTATTTTTCGTACCAATCGGACTTTCATGAGAACACCGTGGTTAGCAATCGCGGAAATGGCACGTAATAATTGAATTGGGGTGATTAGCATCTCTTGACCAATCGGAATTGCACCAATCGACAAGGCCGACCAACTTCGCGGTTTCCGTAATAAACCGACTTCCTCACCATTCAATCCTGTATCACATTTTTCACCGATACCAAAATCTTTTAAGTACCGGTAAAGTGTTTCATCGCCGAGGCGCTGAGCGATTTGAATCATCCCTACGTTACAAGAATTGATAAGGATATCTTCTAATGACTCCTGACCATGACTTTTGATGTCTCGCACTCGATGATTATACACCATTATTGACCCGCTACAAAAAAAAGTATCTGTGAGAGCGACCTTGTTTTCTTCAATGGCTGAGGCCATGATTAAAGGCTTCACTGTTGAACCCGGTTCGAAAAGCATTGATATAACAAGGTTCTTCCAGGTATCAGGCGGGTAATCGTTGAAATTATTATTATCAAAATTTGGCCGCGAAGCCATCGCCAAAATATCACCAGTTCGGGGATCGTTCACGATCACTACTCCCGCTCGTGCTTTGGTTTTTTCCATGGCTCGATCCAGCGCTTTTTCAATGTAAAATTGAATAGTGTGATCAATAGTAAGCACCAAGTCGTTTCCAGCACGTGGACTGGAATAAACCAAACTGCCTGGGATCTCTCTTCCGGTTGCATCCCGTTCAAAGGTCATATATCCCATCTTTCCGGTCAATTCCTCATTAAAAGCAAACTCTAATCCTTCCAACCCTTGATGATCGATCCCGACAAATCCTATAAGATGGCTCAAATTGGGTGATTGAGGATAAAAACGCTTATTTTCTTTCTTCCATTCTACTCCCATCAATTTGGCTTCTTCCAGGGCATCTTTCAAATGAAGTGGGACTTGACGTTTCATCCAAACAAAAGATTTATGATTATTAATTTTACTTTGGACTTCTTTGACATCGAGCTCAAGCAAGGGAGCAATTTTTTGAGCAGTCACATCGGGGTTTTCTATCATACGTGGGATACAATAGACTGATATAGCTTCGGTATCGCGAGCCAAAACTTCGCCATTTCGATCAAAAATTCGCCCTCGGGAAGGAAGCAAATCTTCCATCCGAAACCGAACCATATTTGCTTTTTCCCGGTATTCGTTCCCTTCAACAACTTGTAAAACAAACAAGCGGAAGACGATATACCCCATTACTAAAAAAACAAACATAACCAGAAAATTTGCCCGTAGGACAAATCTTCTGGAACTCATCTCTTCAGCTCCAGTTCACTGAAATTCTCAGCAACCGTGGTTTCTTTCCCTTTGAGTTGAACTTTTCTTTGCATTGCTGCGAGGTAAATGGTTTTTTCCGGCAAAACCATTCCTAATCTGGTTGTGGCGATTTCTTTGATACGGTCCATTGAAGAAAGCTGTGCCATTTCAACTTCGATTCGATCCTTTTCTGCTATTAAATTTTCGATTCGATCCTTTTTGATTGAGAGTATAAATCCACTTTCGATAATCTCAGCCTGGAGCAATAAGTACAAAAATGACATGCTTACCATAAAAATGAGAAAAAATATCGCCATAATTTTCACGCCTTGATCCCCTCCTCTCTCGCGCTCTTTTGAGCCACCCGCATCCGTGCGCTTCGGGCACGCGGATTGGAAAGAATTTCTTCCTGGGAAGGAATGATGGGTTTGCGCGTCAGCACATCAAGTTGATCAGAATTTTTAAAAAAACATTTTACAATTCGATCTTCTAAGGAATGATAGCTGAGCACCACGAGACGAGCCCCTTCTTTCAGATATTTGGTCGCATCCTCGAGTCCTTTTAACAACTCATCCAATTCTCGATTGACATATATCCGGAGTGCCATAAATGTCCGAGTCGCGGGATGAATCCCCCCATGCCGTCTGTTAGGCATACACTTCCAAATAATGTTTTCCAATTCCCGGGTTGTGGTAATAGGTTTTTTTTGGCGCACATTCACGATCGCTCGAGCGATTTTGCGAGAATGACGCTCTTCACCGTAAAGATAAAGAATATCTGCCAGGTCTTTTTCTGAAAAAGTGTTCACAACCTGAGAGGCATCCAACTGCGCCTTTTGATCCATTCGCATATCCAGTGGACCATCCTTACTGAAACTAAACCCTCTTTGTGGAGAATCCAACTGCCACGAAGAAACCCCTAAGTCGAACAATATCCCATTGATGAAATCCAGCTTTTCATTCATCAAAATTTCAGCGATCTGAGAAAACGACCCTTGAACGAACCGCACCCGTTGGGCATAGGCACGGAGCTGGTTTCTGGCGCTGGTGATAGCGTCCTCGTCGCGATCGATACCAATCAGCATGGCTTTTTCTGATAATCTTTCTAATAACGCTTGGGCATGACCACCTCCGCCAATCGTTGCATCCACATAGATGCCATCCAGGTCGGTAATGAGAGAATGCATAACCTCAACAAGCATAACCGGATGATGATAGACATTCACTTCAAATCCCCATATCCATAATACTTTCGGTTATTTCACCATATTTCCCTTCCACTTCTTGGGTATAGTGATCCCAGACGCTTTCTGACCAAATTTCCATTCGAGATCCAACCCCAACCGTAACAACTCTTTTGTTGATGGCCGCATGTTCTCTTAAATGACGGGGAATCATGATTCTTCCCTGTCCGTCTACGGTTTCCTCGGTAGCGTTCGCCAGAAAAATTCGGGCGAACTCCCTACCGACCCTCTTTGCCAAAGGGAGGGAAGCTATTTTCTCAGCAAGCGCCTGCCAGGATGTTTCCGAAAAAACGAAAATACAACTTTCAATTCCTTTGGTAAGATATAAATTGGGCGAGACGTCTTTTCTGAATTCATTGGGAATAATGACTCTTCCCTTGCTATCCACTGAATGGCGGTAATGTCCTAATAACATTTTCCCCTCTTCAAATATCCACTAATCCCCACATTCCTCCATAATTTACCACAAATATATCACTCATCATCTATTTTGTAAATAAAAAACTGGCACTTGAGTAAAAATATTTTTTTCTGATTCAAAATTTTGGAAAGAGCGTAGAGAAGGTGTTGCTGTTAGAAGGTCATGAGGAAAAAATTTTCATATTTCAGATGGGACAGTGAAGCAGCATGAGTGTCTACTCGTTACTCTCTGCATTTACCAAGCAAACATCCCTGCCGTCTCGCCCATAGATGGCTTTTTCAAACTCGGACCACGTCCGATCTTTCATGAAGAAAACGGTTTGCACCGAACCGATTTGGGAGAGAGTGTGGGCATCGGAAAAACGGACCAAACGAAATTTTTCCAGAGGAAGCTGGCAGCGAGCTTTTTCTGCGGACATCGAGGGAGATATCTCGAGCACGGGGAAATCAAGGTTGGGGGGGATAAAACCCAAAACCTGCAAGATGCTATAAGCTTTGTGGTCAACGTGGGAGGGAATAATCACCCCACTCCAGTTTTTGACCGTGTCATAGAGTTCATCGACAGTGAGCGATAACGGATAAGCCAAAAGATAATTCTTTTTATCAATAATTTGACCGCTTTCATCAACGATCCATTCCTCACCCCAAATATTTTCATCAATTGGAACCCAGATGAAATACTTTTGAAGAAAGTCATAAAAGGAAAATAAGTAATCAGGGGTTGGGAAAAAAGTTAAAAAATGGATTTCCTCCCGGGTTTCCACTTCCATTGCCGGGATAACCCACAAACCAAATTGTTCACCCAGAGACATGGATATTCGCACATTTTCACAGGCATTATGATCGGTAATCGCAATCATATCCAGGTTTTTTCCCAGTGCTTCCAAAATGATACAATGCGGGATCATTTCTCGGTTGGCACAGGGGGAAAGAACGCTGTGGATATGAAGATCGGCGCGATAGGCCTTTTCAGGCATGTTTTTTGGATCCGGGGATGCCACACCGCGATAAAACTGCCACTGCTTGATAACTGGTCAGGGAAGTACGCAGGAGAGTAATATTCTCTTGACGGGCTTTTTCTATGGTTTGGGGATCGATTTCTTGAAAATTGGTGATGACGATACAGGGCATTCCGACCAGTACCGCAACTGCTACGATATTAGGATGAGAATGAATGGTGACCCATACACTCCCCTCGCTGGCATGGGCTATACAATCACTCAATAAATCACCACAATATCCGCCTTTGATCTCATTTTGGTTTATATCCCCTTCCACTACAATTTCCGCTTCGAGAGGCTTCACAATTTCATTGACTTTCAATTTTCTTTTTCCCTCCTTCTTCGCTCATGGTTTGTGGCACCCGGTTTGCTAACTCAAATATTTCCTTCGAGATTTCACACAATTTTTCCCGTAGTAGAAATGGACAATCGATCTCTTGAGCTTTCCCTCGAACCACATCCTCAGCTAAAGTCCGGCAGGTGGGACAACCGCACGCGCCACAGTCAAGAGCTGGTAGTTTTTCTAAAAACTTCTCAATTTGCTGATATTTTTCAATTGCTTTACGGTAATCGTCATCGAGTTTCATGACATCCCGAACCTCATAGGGATTCACTCTCTGGAAAACCGCCTCTTTCCGCCATTCTTTGATCTCATTGTCCTCAGGGGGCCGACTGCATGTATATTTCTTAATCAAATGATTAATGCTTACCTTGGCGATAAATGGATTTTGGACGGCAAAAACACCGCCAATACATCCTCCCACACAGGCTTGGGCTTCACAATAAATGACCTTTTTCAATTCCCCCATTTCAATCTTTTCAAAAACCGATATGACGTTGTGGATGCCATCAACTGCCATGTATTTACCCTCGCCCAGAGATTCCTGTTCTCCTCCGGAACGAGCCCATCCAATCCCTTTCCAACAGGCGAGCTGAAAATCAAGGGCTTCCGGAAGGCTATCGAGATCAATAACCAGACGGGAATAAATACTAGACATCGAAATCGCCCCATCAATACGTTCCATGAGTCCTCTTGAACGCCTCACTTCCATCACTTTAGCCGGACAGGGAGTAATGAAAAAAACTCCAATTTCCTCTGGTGTATACCCTTTGGCCATTGCCTGTTTGCGGGCAATTTTGGCGGATAATCCCAAAGGAGAATCCAGGGGAAGGAGATTATCAATCAAAGAAGGAAACTGAACTTCAACAAGCCGCACCACTGCTGGACAGGCGGAAGAGATCACCGGGAGAGCGAGATTCGGTTTTTTCAGGAAACGATCGATCTCATCAGCTAATATTTCTGCTCCCCAAGCAACTTCGAAAACTTCATCAAATCCCAACTTTAAAAGACCACCTAAAATCTTCGCCAGAGATAAATTTCCCTTAAATTGCGCATAAAAAGCCGGAGCAGGCATCGCTATGGTATAACGAAAATTTTTTAATAGTTCAAGCGAATCGGTCTGCCCGTATTTCGCATGGTTGGGACAGGTTCGAATACATTCTCCGCAGTCAATGCATCGTTCTTCGTCAATCCGTGCTTTTCCCCTCTTTACTCGGATAGCTTCGGTCGGACAGCGACGAATACAGTGGGTGCAACCCTTACACTTTTCTTCATCCAGTAAAACTGAATGAAATATTTCTGGGTTCAAGGCAATCACCCTCTTTTTTTCTTGTTTTTGGCAAAAAAATCACTGCATCAAATAACTTTTGGATCGTTGAGCCGATTTGAGTGAGCATTATAATGAAGAATCAAGCAAAAAGGTCATAGATACTTTGGTTCCTTCACCAACCCGAGTATCAATATGTATATCATTCGAACATCGTTTCATATTGGAAAGACCATAACCAGCCCCAAAACCCATTTCCCGAATATGGGCTGGAGCGGTTGAATATCCTTCCTGGAACGCCAGATCAAGATTAGGAATCCCTGGCCCTTCATCTTCAATGACCACATGAATGCGGTCTGAATAAATCTTTGTTATACAGGTACCGAGATAGGCATGGATGACTACATTCATCTCTGCTTCATAGGTGGCGATAACCACACGACGAATAAAATGGGGAGGCAATCCGGCTTGTTGAAGGATGTTTTTGAGCTCGCTGGAAATTCCCCCTGCGCTGGCAAAATCACCACCAGTAATGAGCCTCTTTATCTCGATATAGGGCTGTTCTTCAGTCATTACTTTACTTCGCTACAACCTCGAGCTCCTTTCAGGTATAGCTTTCCACAAGTCTCAAACATAGGAAGTCGACTTGTGAGGAGTGGTATCTTTTTGATGGTTGCCAGTTCGATGGTCGCACTGTCAGGTTTTTTTCCGCGTACAAAAACTATACCGATTAAATCACTCATTTCAGCGGTTCGAATGACCTGAGAATTGGTTAGACCCGTAAGGAGAAGAGATTTCTCTTTGGTAAAAGCCAACACGTCACTGAGAAGATCGCTTCCACAGATCGATGTTGGTTCAATATCAAGTAAATCTTCTCCGGTTAAAACTTCAGCTTGAATGATTTCTTTTATTTCACGCAGGGTCATGGGATCCCTCTCCTTATTGACCGATAAATGCATCTATTCCCTTGGATTTCATTTTTTCCATGGCAATTAACGCATCCTGTTTTGACGAAAAGCCATAGACTTTGACTTTAAACAAATTGGAAGATTTTTCAACAGTGGGAGTAAAACCCAAGCTTTTTAAAGTATTGACCATTTTATCTGCATTCCCTTGGCTCGAAAAGGCACCGGTTTGGAGATAATAGCTCGCGGTGGAAGATTTACTCGGGGAAGCAATTGGTTTTGGTGGGGTGGAAGTCGGTCGAGGCTTTACTGAAGGAGGAACCGTTACTCGGGGAATTTCGGTAACGGTTTCAGGTTCATATGGCTCATCTCCTTCTTCAACAATCAACCCCTTCTCAACATTATCAGTGGTCATGGACACGATTTGATCGTTTTTCTTCTCTGGTACTCCCATCTCCTTTCCCAAAAAACTGCTGGTTTCATTACCCGTTTCTCCCTGCAAAAGAAGCTGGGTATAAGCATCAAGATCTCCCCGGGCCATAAAAAATGCCAGCATTACGACCAAAAAACCACCGAGAAGAAGAATGATCATTTCGACCGGATCATGTCTTTTATGAAACGGTTTCATCGTCCTTGTATACCCTCAATGAGTTGATGGAGGCGTCGCACCTCAGCAAAAATCGTTTCCAATCGAGCTTTATCTTTTTCAATCACTTCCGAAGGAGCTTTCTCGAGAAATTCCGGTTGGTTGAATCGTTCCTCAATTCTTTTCCCTTCTTCGGAAAGTGAAGTGAGCTTTTTATTCAGTCGCTGTACTTCCTTGTCGATATTGACTAATCCTGCTACCTTTAAATAAATATCAACTCCATTAATACGCCCGGTAATAGCTCCCTCGGGTTTAATGAGATCAAATCCTTCTTTTATTATCTCACATTTCGCCAGTTGTTCAATGTACCCATGGTAATTCTTGATCGAATCAAATAGAGAATGATCGGTAAAACCGAATTGAACCGGACAAATTTCAGCAGGGGAAATTTCCAATTCAGCCCGA
The DNA here is from genome assembly GCA_964434845.1 of uncultured Atribacterota bacterium. Taxonomy (GTDB): domain Bacteria; phylum Atribacterota; class Atribacteria; order Atribacterales; family Atribacteraceae; genus CAYSWT01. The sequence continues at coordinate 31,625 of CAYSWT010000007.1, forward strand.
AGATACCTGATTTCCCGGATGATATTTTGAATTTTTTGAATGAGTATTTCACTCTCGGCATCATCCCATTTCTCATTGGCTTCCGGCCAGGATGAAATGATAATCCCATCGGTTCCCTGAACAGGAAGAGAATGCCAGATCTCTTCGGTGATGAAAGGAGCCACCGGATGAAGGAGTTTAAGAATGTGAGTGAGCACACAAACCAGTATTGATTGGGTTTTTTTCTTTTCCTCGAAATGACCTTGATAAAGATCTTTCTTGCTCCATTCGATGTACCAGTCACAATACTCACCCCAAATAAAATCATAAATCCCCTGGATATACTCGCCAAATCGGAAATTCTCCAAGGCTTCGTTCGCTAACTGTATGGTTTGATTCATCCGGGAGAGAAGCCAGCGGTCTTTGAGATCCAAACCGGCCAGCGTGGATACGTCCTGGTATTCAAAGTCATCTTTTAGGTTCATGAGAACGAAACGGGAAGCATTCCAGATTTTATTCATAAAATTACGGGAAGCCTCAATTCGCTCCATCGAGAGATGAATATCCCGACCCTGCACCGTCAACCAGGCCAAAGCAAAACGGAGTGAATCTGAACCCAACTTACGGGCAATTTCTAAAGGATCAATGGCGTTTCCGGTTGATTTACTCATCTTTTTTCCATAAGCGTCACGCACCAGAGGGGTAATATAGACTTTCCGAAATGGGACATCATTCATAAATTTCAAGCCCATCATAATCATTCTTGCTACCCAGAAAAAGATTATATCAAAAGCGGTGATCAAGACCGAGGTGGGATAGAAGGTTTCAAGATCAGGGGTTTTTTCCGGCCATCCCAACGTTGAAAATGGCCATAATGATGAACTAAACCAGGTATCGAGGACATCTTCATCTTGAACCACTTTTCCACCACATTCCGGGCACTTATCTGGTTTCCCCCGGTCGGCAAAAAAGTGACCGCAATTCTGGCAATAAAAAACCGGAATGCGATGCCCCCACCATATTTGACGGGATATGCACCAATCGCGAATGTTGTTCATCCACTCAAAATAAATTGTGCTCCATCGCTCCGGGATAAACTCGATTCGACCCTCTTCCACCGCTCGAATAGCCGGTTCAGCCAAGCTTTTCATCTTTACAAACCATTGCTTGGAGATCAGTGGCTCTACTTGAGTATGACAGCGATAACAGTGACCGACCGAATGCGTATAGGGTTCGATTTTTTCAACGAAACCTTGCTTTTTTAGGCTTTCAACCATAACTTCCCGGCATTTTTCCCAGGTCATTCCGGCAAAAGGTCCAGCTTCTTGATTCATATTCCCCTGAGCGTCAATAACCTGAATGACCGGCAACCCATGTTTTTTTCCTAATTCAAAGTCATGAGGATCGTGAGCCGGCGTGACTTTGAGGACTCCGGTACCGAAATGGGGATCGACATATTCATCCTCAATGACCAGCATTTCCCTTCCTACCAAAGGAAGAATCACGGTCGATCCCGAATACACCCGGTAGCGATCATCGCTGGGGTGAATGGCCAGGGCGACGTCACCGAGCATGGTCTCAGGCCGGGTGGTCGCAACCACCAAGTACTCATCTGGACGATTTTTAAGAGGATAATGCACATAATACAGAAAAGCCGGGATATCCTGATATTCGACTTCTATATCGGAAAGAGCGGTTTCACAACGTGGACACCAATTCACGATATACTCATCGCGATAGATGAGCCCTTCTTCAAAGAGTTGCACAAAAACTTCTTTCACCGCGGCCGACAACCCTTCGTCAAGTGTGAACCGCTCCCGGGTCCAATCACAGGAGGCACCCATGCTTTTCAATTGTCTGACAATCCGGTTATGGTATTGTTCCTTCCACTCCCAGACTCTTTCGATAAACTTCTCTCGCCCTAAAACGTGACGATCCAATCCTTCCTGGGCCAGTTGTTTTTCGACGACGTTCTGTGTAGCAATACCAGCGTGATCGGTTCCAGGAATCCAGAGAGTTCGATCACCTTTCATTCGCCGGTAGCGAGTCAAAATATCATGTAAGGTAAGGTTCAAGGCATGACCCATATGGAGATAACCGGTCACATTGGGAGGTGGAATGACCATGCAAAACGGAGGGTTGAATAAACTCGTATCCGGAGTAAAATACCCTTTCTTCTCCCAAAAATCGTACCACTTTGTTTCTATGCTCGATGCATCGTAGGTTTGGGGGATGGTAGTTCGATTGTTCATGATAGCTTCCCTTTCTTTATGCCGGTTTATCCTCAATATAATCATTGACTGAAATAAAATTGTATTTTTGACATTTATGCACCATATTGTGGTCAATAACTATCTTTTTGATATCTTTTCGATCAGGACATTCGTACATGATATTGGTCATGAGTTTTTCCATAATGGTTCTCAATCCCCGGGCACCGGTCCCTTTCTCCATGGCTCCTTTGGCAATTAGTCTCAATGCTTCATCGGTAAAAGTCACTGCTACATTATCCATATGGAGGAGATGTTGATATTGTTTGATTAAAGAATTTTTGGGTATGGTTAAAATTCTGATGAGATCATTCTCGGTGAGAGTATCTAAAGCACAGGTAATAGGGATTCTCCCGACAAACTCCGGTATCATGCCAAATTTTAATAAATCGTAGGGCTGAACATCGTGTAAGACGTTGACTTTGAGATGGGCCGGGCTGGTTTCTTGTGATCCGAACCCAATCTTTTTATCATTCAGGCGAGCTTCGATGATTCGATCCAAACCCACAAAAGCACCACCGCAGATGAAGAGAATATTTTCAGTATTCATCTGAATAAATTCTTGATGGGGATGCTTCCTTCCTCCTTGAGGAGGAATATTTGCTATCGTTCCTTCCAGGATTTTCAGCAAAGCCTGTTGAACCCCTTCTCCCGAGACGTCCCGGGTTATTGATGGATTCTCGGATTTTCGGGCAATTTTATCGATTTCATCGATATAGATAATCCCCTTTTCTGCCTTTTTTAAATTAAATTGAGCATTTTGGAGAAGACGGAGAAGAATATTCTCAACATCTTCTCCAACGTAGCCAGCCTCGGTCAGAGTGGTTGCATCAGCTATGGCGAAGGGAACGTTCAGCATCTTAGCTAAGGTGCGAGCCAGCAGTGTTTTCCCAGAACCAGTCGGACCAATCAGAAGAATATTGCTTTTTTCAAGCTCTACCGCTTCCTTCCCGTGGGGATATAAAATCCGTTTGTAATGATTATAAACACCGACGGAAAGAATCACTTTGGCTTGCTCCTGACCAATCACGTATTGATCTAAAAATTTCTTGATTTCTATTGGGGTCGGGAGCTTATCGATTGATAGATCCGGTTTTTTTGTATTCGCCTCTTCGCGTATAACCTCATTACATAATTCTACACACTCATCACAAATGTATACTCCAGGACCGGCAATGAGCTTACTCACTTCAGATTGGGCTTTTCCACAGAAAGAACAGCGCAACCGTCCTTTTTCTTCATCAGATCTTGTCATCGCTTGTGTTCTCTCTCTTTTTTTCTTTTTTGGGAAGAATAACTTGATCGACCAAACCATATATCTGAGCTTCTTCGGCTGACATGAAATAATCACGTTCGGTATCTTTTTTGATTTTTTCAATCGGTTGTCCAGTATGGGCCGATAAAATAATGTTGAGTTTTTCCTTGATTTTAATCATTTCTCGGGTATGGATTTCAATATCAGTGACCTGCCCCTGAGCTCCACCCAAGGGTTGATGAATCATTATCCGTGAATTGGGTAAAGCCATTCGTTTCCCTTTCGTACCGGCAGACAGAATCACCGCTGCGCCACTGGCAGCCATCCCTATACAAATGGTTGATATATCGGCCTTCAGATATTGCATGGTATCATAAATGGCTAAGGTTGAAGATACCGAACCTCCTGGACTATTAATGTAAAGGTTGATATCTTTCTCAGCGTTCTGGGCATCAAGAAACAAGAGCTGAGCAATGACCAGATTGGCAATTACGTCATCAATTTCGGTTCCGAGAAATACGATACGATCCAAGAGCAATCGGGAATAGATATCATAGGATCGTTCTCCCCGGGGGGTTTGTTCAACCACGATCGGTACCAAGTAATTGTTCTGTAAACCCTTCATTATTCCACCATCTCCTCTTCCGGATCTTCAAGAGTATTCCATTGGTCAAAATTGAGAGGATCTTCGACCTCTTTCATTTTTACTTTCTGTACCAGATCGTCAATCAGTTTTTGTTGCATTTTTTGGTCATGAAGATCATTTATCTTATCGTTTCTCTCCAATATTTTCTTTACTTCATCAATATCCTTCCCTGACCTCTCGGCGATTCGGTTCAGCTCATAGTTGAGATCCCCTTCGCTGACGGAAATATTATTCTTCACTGCGTACTCATGAAGGACAAAATACTTTTTTAATTCCCACGATGCACGCTTACGGAAGCTATTTTCAATACCAGCGAAATCGGTATTGGTTAACTCCATGTATCTTTCCAGAGTGAGACCGTCATTTTTTAAATGTTCAACAAAATGGTCTACTTGATGTCGGACGTCATGGTCAATTAAAATACTCGGGATCGACACCTCGGATTGTTTACACAAAGCGGCTATCGCTTCTTTTTCAATACGGATTTCGACTAAATCTTTTGCCAATCGTTGCAATCTTTCCCGTACCTTGGCACGGAAATCGTCAATACTTTGATATCCTCCACCGAGCTGGTTTAAAAATTCCTCATTCAATTCGGGTATTTCCTTTTTCATCACTTCAATCACTGATACTTCAATTTCCTCAGGTTCGCTCCCTTCTTGAATTTTTTCGGAGCGTATTTTGGTTGTTTCTCCTTTTTTAAACCCCACCACCGCCCGACTGACTGGTGTATCATTTTCTGAAAAACCAGCTATGACGGCATATTCTTCATTATCAGTTTTTACCTTAACCATGTCGCCGGTTTCAGCTGGTCTGTCTTCTTTTTCCATCCAGACTCCTTTTGATTTTCTAATCCCTTCGATTTCTAAATCGACATCAGATTCGCGCACCTCAATGTGGTATTTACGGACTTCGATATCTTCAGGATTCGCCAACATGACTTGGGGCTTTTCTAATATCAGGGCTTTAAAAATGAGCGGCTGATCTTCACTCACATTCACCAATTCTATATCCGGTTCTCCAAGTATCCTAAGATTTTCCTCCTTCACTACCTGCTGAAGGGCTTCCGGAACAAGATTTTGAACTAACTCGTCATGAATAAACTCTTTACTGAGATGAGTCTTGAGTATATTACGGGGGGCTTTCCCTTTTCGAAAACCTGGAATAACCACTCGCTGACTCGCTTTTCGATAGATATCTTCGAGTCTTTCTCGAACCTTTTCTCCATCAATGGTTATTTCATATTCGATCATATGTTTTTCTTTTTGTTCTTTTTTAAACTGAACCATGGTTTTCTCACCTTTCCGACCTGGTATGTCGCCCGAAACGAAAAGAATCGGTTGAAATTTACTTTTTGAATTATACACT
>CAYSWT010000008.1:0-34026 GCA_964434845.1 uncultured Atribacterota bacterium
GTCATTCCCGAAGGTCTTCATCGGGAATCCAAAATATTTATGGAACCCTGATAGAACCATTCAGGTGTGACGGTTATTTAACCCTTTTCAATTGATGGGAGAAGGAGATGATGAGGGTGGATTTTTACACTACTCACGACTTACTGTATTTCCTGGTTAGAGGAGGGTGAAGCCTTTCATTCCTTCTTTGTTCTATTTCTCCAATGACAGTAATCGAGATTTCCATTCCAGACCATAGCCGAAGCCACCGAGTGAATTTTTAGCAACCACCCGGTGGCAGGGAATGATCAGTGGAATCGGATTACGTCCCAGAGCTTGCCCGGTGGCTCGATAGGCTCGGCTCTGAGTGGCCTGGTGTGCAACTTGTTGGTAGGTCATTACTTCACCCCAAGGAATGGTACGAATAGTTTCCAAAACCTGGCGAGTGAAGGGATGGAATTGTTCAAGATAAACTGGCTCTGGAAACGACACTTTTTCACCCTGAAAATAGGCATTGATTTTATCAGGGAGATCAGGCCAGGGAAGTGAAGAGCCGGTGTTTTGCGAATCATGTTTCGGGAGTTGATATGAATTCAATATGTTTCTGGCTTCATCGAGGGACTGCTGGGGCAATACGAAAGCGCTTAACCGATTGTCATACCAGCCAATTATTGAAATACCAAACGGGGTGGAGATCGGAGAATAGAAAAAAAGATTCGGCTGTTTCATAAACATACTCCTTGTTATCACTTTATTTCAATTTTTTCATCTTCGGTTGCGGGTTGAGGTGTGTCGGGATTGATAGTGAAATTCTTTAAAACCAGGAAAAATGAAAAATTAAATGCCAACCTCTTTACATCTTGAAAAATCAACGTATAATTTTAAAATATATTATGATATATATGATATTATAATTAAAATCCGGTGAAGGGAACAAGTAATTTCATTCCGCAAACCAGAGAGAGCTGGAAGAAGGGCTGGAATTCCGGCGTTTGCCATGAGATGAATGGGTTCCGGAGGAGTGAGGCCGAAAAAAGTTCTCTTTTGAGTAAGCCGAACCGCTTACCGCGTTAACGGTATTAAGTTGGAGCCTTTGGCTCAATGAGGGTGGTACCGCGGGCAATTATCCCTCCCGTCCCTATGACGGGAGGGATTTTTTTTAAAAAAAGGAGGAAAATTATGAAAAGGTATCTCTTCACATCGTTGTTGTTTGTTTTGGTTATCGGTTTGATATTTCCGGTGCTGGCAGCCGAGCCGATAAAAATCGGAGTGATGCAGATCGTTGATCACCCGGCTTTAAATGCAGCTCGGGATGGTCTTAAGGATGCTCTGCAGGAGGTGTATGGCTACATTCCTGATAAGGATATTGTCTACGATATGCAGTCGGCTCAAGGCGATGTGGCAACCGCCAATACCATCGCCCGGAAATTTATCTCTGATCAGGTAAACGTCATTGTCTCGATTGCCACTCCGACATCTCAGGCGGCAGCCAACGCCACCAAAGATATTCCGATTGTCTTTTCGGCAGTGACTGATCCGGTGAGTGCCGGCTTGGTGAAAGATATCCAAAAACCAGGAGGAAATGTAACTGGGGTTTCCGATATGACACCGGTGGATAAGCAGGTTTTTTTAGTGAAGTATTTATTCCCAAATGCTAAGAGCGTTGGAACTATTTACAATGCCGGTGAAGTTAATTCGGTGGTGACCAATGATTTAGCCAAAAAGGCCTGTGAAGCCAACGGCATTTCGCTGGTGGAAGCCACGGTCACGACTACTGCCGACGTTGCCATGGCAGCGCAATCCCTGGTCGGTAAAGTCGAAGCCATTTATGTTTCGACCGATAATACCGTAGTCAGTGCGCTGGATACTGTTGTTAAAGTCTGTCAGGAGAAAAAAATCCCCCTGATTTTGGCTGATCCGACCACCCTCGAAAAAGGTGCCACCCTGGCTCTGGGTTTTGATTACTATTTGCATGGCCGTCAAACTGCTGATATAGTTGCTCGCATCCTGAAGGGTGAAAAACCCGCCAATATACCGGTGGAGTTTGCCAAAAAACTCATTTTGAGAGTGAATAATAATAACTTAAAAATTTTGGGTCTCGATCTCGAACAATTTAAGACTACATTAGAAAAATACGTTGAAGACATGAAAAATCAAAATGTAGAAGTTACTTTGGAAATCAAATAAGCTCGTTCGGCTCCGCAGGAATGATTCCTGCGGAGCCATTTTGAATAAACAACGCCGTTCCTCGAAATGATGAAAAGAAGGTGAAATTATTGTACGATTATTACTTATTCAGCGTCCAGGAAGGATTGCTGTATGGCATACTTGCCCTGGGAGTGTACATCACCTTCCGCTGTCTTAATTTTCCCGATCTGACCGTGGATGGGAGTTTCCCTCTGGGCGCAGCAGTCTTTGCCTCACTCATCTATCATGGTTTTGGTCCGCTCGAAAGTATGATGGCGGCTTTTATTGCCGGGGCATTGGCTGGTTTGTTTACCGGTGTACTGCATACCTTTTCAAAAATACCGGCACTCCTGTCGGGTATTCTCACCATGATCTGCCTCTATTCCATCAATTTGCGAATCATGGGGCGTCCGAATATCTCTCTTTCTGAAAACTTAGGCCACCGAACCATATTCACCATTCTTCGGGATACATTGAATGGTGTTCCGGAAAGTAATATGCGGTTGATTTTTTTGATTGGACTTATTCTGCTTATAAAAATATTATTAGATCTTTTTTTACAAACCGAGATTGGCTTGGCGGTCCGGGCTACCGGTGACAACGAAACGCTGGTTGAAGCCCAAGGGGTCAATCCCGATCGGATCAAGTTAGTGGGAATCTCCATATCGAATGCGCTGGTCGCTTTCTCGGGAGCGATGTTTGCCCAATACCAAGGATTTGTGGATATCAATATGGGGATCGGCATGGTGGTTTTGGGGTTGGCTTCGGTGATTGTCGGAGAGGTCTTGCTAAGGGGGAGAACGATATTGGTGATTACCCTCCAGGTAATTATTGGAGCGGTCGTCTATCGGTTGGCAACCGCAGTTGCCTTGAATTATGGATATAATATCGGCTTTAAACCCTACGATTTAAAATTGTTTACCGGTCTTTTGGTGATTATTATCTTATCTTTCCCGGTTTTGAAAGGGAAGCTAAGGAGAGTGAAATAGTGCTGTGTCTCGATCATGTTGATAAATATTTTTTTCGGAATACCTCCGATGAACGCTGTGCGCTCAAAAATTTGAACTTGATAGTTCAGTCCGATGAGTTTGTAACCATCGTGGGTAGCAATGGCGCTGGAAAAACCACCTTGTTAAATGTTATCAGCGGAACCCATTTTCCAGATCGAGGACGGGTGCTCATCGAAGATCACGATGTAACTTCACTCCCAGCTTATCGGCGGGCTCGATTTATCGGTCGGGTTTTTCAGAATACCACTCAGGGGACGGCGACTTCGCTCACCATCGAGGAAAATTTTGCCATTGCCTATGCCAAAGGAAGGGCCCGGGGGTTGAGAATAGCAATCACCGATCAGTTACGAAAAAAAATCAAGGATAAATTAGCCGAAGTGGGGTTAGGCCTCGAAAATCGGCTTCGAGATCGGGTCGGGCTTTTATCGGGTGGACAGCGGCAGGCATTGGCGCTCCTCATGGCAACCATCGGCAATCCAAAAATTCTGCTTCTCGATGAACATATCGCCAACTTGGATCCAAATACTGCTGAAAAAATCATGCATCTCACCCGAATTCTCGTTCAAGACGATCATCTGACTGCCCTTATGATCACCCACGATCTCAGCGATGCATTGAATTATGGAACTCGTACTCTTCTAATGGATGAGGGAGAAATTGTCCTCGACATTTCTGGTGAGGAAAGGAAGAAAATGACCATCAGTGAGCTATTGGAACGTTTCAGCGAACGCCGTCATAAAAAATTTTCAAACGATCGGATACTCCTGTCTTCGGAAAAGAAATAAAAATCTATTTTTATACCGAATGCCGGGTGAATTTCCTAACGATTTTGGTATGAAAACAACTTAAACAGTATTGGTTAGAGAAAATAACCAATGAAATCAGCCGGAGGTGATTTTTATGGAAGAGGTAAACCGTATTTATCTCAGTGAAAAGGAAATGCCAACCATCTGGTATAATATCATTCCCGATTTACCCCGCCCGCTGGATCCACCGCTTCACCCGGTTACCAAGGAACCGGTTACGCCCCAGGATTTAGCACCGATTTTCCCGCCCAGTTTGATTGAGCAGGAAATGAGCAATCAGCGTTTCATTGACATTCCCGGTGAAGTGATTGATATTTATCGCCTCTGGCGCCCAACACCGTTATATCGAGCCAGAAATCTGGAAAAAGCATTAAAGACACCGGCCCGAATTTATTATAAATATGAAGGCGAAAGCCCGGTTGGGAGCCATAAGCCGAATACGGCGGTCGCTCAAGCGTATTACAATAAAAAAGATGGAACCAGGCGATTAACCACCGAAACCGGCGCTGGTCAATGGGGATCGGCATTGTCTATGGCCTGTTATCTGTTTGGTATGGAATGTACAGTTTACATGGTCAAAATCAGCTATCAACAAAAGCCATATCGAAGGGTCTTGATGCAAACCTGGGGTGCTGACGTGTATGCCAGTCCCAGCGAGAGAACGAAAGCCGGGAACGATGTTTTAGCAAAAAATCCCGACTCTCTCGGAAGCCTGGGTATTGCCATCAGTGAAGCCATTGAGGACGCTGTGACCACTCCTCATTCGAAATATAGCTTGGGGAGTGTGTTAAATCATGTCCTTCTTCATCAGACGATCATTGGAGAAGAAGCCAAGCTTCAGCTGGAAAAAGTCGGTGAAAAATTTCCGGATATTGTCATCGGATGCGTTGGGGGAGGGAGTAATTTTGGTGGAATAGTGTTACCCTTCCTCCGTGACAAGATTAGTGGAAAAAAAGATTTTCGTGCCATTGCTGTCGAACCCAAGTCTTGTTCATCCTTTTTAAAGGGTAAGTATGAATATGACTTGGGTGATGTTGCCGGAATGACTCCTTATTTAAAAATGTATACCTTGGGACATGATTTTATGCCACCTGGAATCCATGCTGGAGGGTTGCGTTATCATGGAATGTCTCCTCTGCTGAGTTTGCTCTATAACGCTGGGTTCATTGAAGCCCAGTCCTATAAACAAACCGAAATATTTGAAGCTGCTATGGTCTTTACCCGAGCTGAGGGTATTATTCCAGCTCCGGAAAGTTCTCACGCTATTCAATCGGTCATCGTAGAGGCGAAAAAATGCGCCGAAAAAGGCGAGGAGAAGGTCATCCTCTTTAACCTGAGCGGTCACGGCTTACTTGATTTGGGAGCCTATGACATCTTTATCAATCAAGGTCTCCCCGAGGTGAACCACAACGGGTAATGAAAAGGTAAGAAAAGCCCCCAGTTGAAAGCTGGGGGCTTTTCTATTTATGCGCTGAAAATCAACTCTTGATTGTCCTTCTGAAATAGTGTTTAATTTTGATTTAGAGAATATCACAGCTAAAGGTGTTTCCTTATAATATCATGAAAGAACATATCCTGCTGGTGAATCCATGGATTTATGATTTTACCGCTCATGACTTGTGGATGAAACCGTTGGGTCTGCTTTATCTCGCTTCTCATTTTCGTCTTGCCGGTTATGAGGTTTCCTTTTTTGATTGTATGAATCGGAATGATCCTGATATGCCTCTTTCTGAGAATCCTGGTCCCAGACGGTTGAGAGAATATGGTTGTGGGGGTTACTTCCGTGAAATCTGCACGAAACCAATTCAATTAGAAAGGATCCCTCGTTACTGGTCACGGTTTGGAATTCCCTGGGATAGAGTGAGGACTCAACTGGAACATATGGCTCCCCCGGATTGGGTTTTGATCACCTGTACCATGACCTACTGGTATCCGGGAGCGGTTGCCTTCCTGAATCTGGTTCGTCAACTCTGGGGGAAAACCAAAGTGATGATCGGTGGGTGGTATCCCACTTTATGCCCTGAACATGCTCGTCAATGGGGATTCGATCAGGTAGTAACCGGAGTTGAACCGTTGATAGTTATGGATGAATTACACGCTCTTTTCGATTCACTCCGGCAGGTTAATGATTATGAAGATTATTTTGCGGTTAAACCAGCATTTGATCTCTATTCGTCCTTGAATTATACGGTGGTGCTCACTTCGGTTGGGTGTCCGTTCCGCTGCTCCTATTGCGCTTCGGGGAGGTATTTTCCCGCTTTTTGGCGTAGACCATGGCAGGAGGTTTTTAAGGAGATTCTCTGTGATGTCTATGAATATGGTGTGAACAACATCGCTTTTTACGATGATGCTCTGCTTTATCGAGCTGAAGAAGGGTTTATTCCTCTCCTTCGGCAGCTGAAGAAGGAAAATCTACCAGTTCATTTTCATCTTCCCAACTCAATTCATGTCTGTTATCTGACCCAGGAGATCGCCGAACTCATGAAAGAATGTCAATTCAAAACCATACGGTTGAGTCTCGAGTTTGCCGATTCCAAGAGTCAACAAACGACTGGAAATAAAGTCAATAATACCCTTTTCGAGCAGGCGGTCGCCCATTTTATTCGCGCCGGCTATTCTCCGGACGATCTGGAAGTCTATCTTATCTTTGGACATCCGGGAGTTGATCCAAATGACCATATCTCATCCTTTCGTTACGTCAGCAATTTGGGCTTAAAACCCCGTCTTTCTCTCTATTCTCCCTTACCTGGAACCCCCGACTTTGACCATTCCCCCTTACTTCCTGTACGTGAAGAGCCACTTTACCAAAACAAAATTGCTTATCTCTATCTTACCGGACAATATCCTTTATATGAGAAACTGCAAACGCAGAAAATGAATACAGGTTAGATCCTCATGCTGCTTGCACAGCACCATCTGAGGATGAAAATATTTATTGTAAAGATGTTGAGTTGTTGAGGTGTTGAGTCGTTGAGTTGGAATGAATGAAAAGATAAGATTGCCACGCCCCCACAGAACGGAGGCTCGCAATGACAGATTCTTTTAACCTTTCACGGTTTACAATTTACAGTTCACTGCATTTACTAATAGTATTAAAAAATCGACTTTCTGGAGGTGATGGAAATGAAAATACAGTGGTTTGGTCATTCTTTTTTTATCGTAACATCGGATACTGGAAAGAGGGTGGTTTTCGATCCTTTTGATGAAACCGTTGGATATCCTATTCCAGAGGTGGCGGCAGATGTGGTGTGTGTAAGCCATCCCCATTACGACCATAATAATGTTCGAATCATCCGTGGAAAACCAGAAGTTATTAACCAGACCGGATTATATGTTCGAGATGGATATAAGATCAGGGGTTTTTTGACCTATCATGACCAACAGCGGGGAAAAGAACGGGGCGAAAATGTGGTCTTTCGGCTTGAAATGGACGATATGGTAGTTATTCATACCGGTGATTTAGGGATGCTCCCCAATCCAGATCAGGTGTTATCCTGGAAACCAGTTGATATTCTGATGGTTCCCGTAGGCGGGATTTACACCATCAACGGGAATGACGCTCAGATCCTGGTTGATCGGTTACACCCCGGAATTGTTATTCCTATGCACTATCAAACCAGCTTTATTCACTTTGAACTTCATCCAGTAGAAGACTTTTTACATCATTTCTTCAATGTCAAAGCCATTCCGGGTGCAGAAGTCGATTTCCACCGTCAAAACCTCCCCACAGAAACTGAAATCTGGGTGTTTCAGCTTCCATAATAAAATAGCTTAGGACGAAATTGAGATTAGGCATCAACCGGTAACATCAGAAAAAGTTTAAACTGGTTTTTATGTTCAGCAGAAAGAGTCCATGGTATATTTTCGTTTAATTTTTTTCTTTACACTTTTTCGTTGTAAGCGGTATTCTGGGCGTTTTGAGAAGAAATTGTGCTATAATGATAAGCTTGTTTTGGGGCAACTCAAAAGATACAGTATCTCATCCAATATTCTTCAATAAAGGAGAATTGACAGGAGCGCTTTGATGGTCACTATTTCCATATGCGTTGGAAGTTCATGCCATTTAAAGGGAGCCTACGATATTATTCATCAATGTGAAGAGATCATAAGTCGCTTTGGCCTTCGTGATCGGGTTGAACTGAAAGGAACGTTTTGTTTGGGGAAATGTTCTCAAGAGGGAGTCACCATTGTCATAAATGAGGAAGTCAAAACTGGTATCACCCCCGAAAATTTTCAGCAAATTTTTGAAGAATCGGTTTTAGACAAAATCAAGGAGGGTTAGTGGTTTGGCCATTCTTTCAACGGTAAAAACCAGTTGTCGGGATTGTTATAAATGCATTCGTCATTGTCCGGTGAAAGCTATCCGTTTTAGCTTGGGACATGCTGAAGTCATTGATGAACGCTGTATAAAAGATGGCCGATGTGTTTTGGTCTGTCCTCAGGATGCGAAAGTTGTCCGGAATGATATCGACGTCGTACAATCGTTTTTTACCGAACACCAATTTGTCATTGCCAGTTTAGCACCCTCATTTGTCGCGGCTTTTCCAGATATCACCCCCTCTCAATTGAATCAAGCTCTCAAAATGTTAGGATTTACATTGGTCCGTGAGACAGCTGAGGGAGCTCAGTGGGTTGCTGTTGAGCACGTTCGTTTATTGGAGCAGGGAAGAGAGGGGTTGATCACCAGTTCCTGTCCGGCTGTCAATGCTTTGATTTATAAATATTACCCTCAGCATCTCTCTTCACTGGCGCCGGTGGTATCTCCCATGGTTGCTCATGCACGCATGCTGAGAAAGGAATTTGCTGAAAAGAAACCTCGAATTGTTTTCTTTGGTCCCTGCATTGCCAAGAAAGCCGAAATGGAAGAAGAGGAAATCGCTGGAGAAGTGAACGCGGTTCTAACCTTCGATGAAATGAAAGAGTGGTTTGAAAAGAATAACATTTATCCAGACCAGCTTCCGGAAGAATATGAGAATGAATCCCACGTTAAATGGGCTCGGGCTTTTCCGGTTGAAGGCGGTTTCCTTAAAACCGGATCTTTGGACACCGGAGTCTTATCTCGTGATACCGTGGTTATTACCGGAATCGATCGCTGTAAAAGATTTTTAGACAATTTTGAAAAAGAAAGAGAAGGATTAAAAATCGTCGAGATGATGTCATGCGAAGGAGGCTGTATTGACGGTCCCCTCCTGAACTCAGAATTATCGCTCTATCAACGGCGAAAAAAGATCATCGAATTTGCTCAGATGGGAAGAGAAAATGCTAAAAAAGAAAACTTTTTAGAGATTCCTTCGCTCTTGCGAGAGTTTCGTCCCCATCCGGTTCCAAATCCCCAACCGGTGGAAGAGGAAATTAAAAAGATATTGGCTTTATCAGGAAAATTTACCCCTCAGGATGAACTCAACTGCGGTGCCTGTGGGTATGACACCTGTCGTGAAAAGGCAGTGGCTGTCTATCAGGGCTTAGCTGAAGCTGAAATGTGCATTCCTTATATGAGAGCCCGCGCCGAATCGTTTTCCAGCTTTTTGATTGCGGTGACACCCAATGGCATTGTCCTAGTGGATGAAAATTTACGAATAGTCGATATGAATCCCGCCCTGCGACAAATGTTTGATCTCAAGGGCCGCTTAATGGTTGGAAAGACCTTGGATGAGTTGATCGATCCATCCCAGTTTATTGAGGTACTCCGAACCAAAAAAGCCAACAGCCTTGAAATACATTATCCACAATATGGCAATCTCTATGTGAAGCTCTCGGTTTTTTATTTGGAAAAATCCGGACTTCTGATGGGGGTGTTTGTTGATTTAACCAAACAAAAAGATCAGGAAAAAAAGATGGACGAAATCCGTGAAAAAACATTGGAAAAAGCGCAGCAAGTGATTACCAACCAGATGTTGGTTGCTCAGGAAATTGCCAGTCTCTTGGGTGAAACCACAGCTGAGACGAAATCTCTTTTGACTAAGCTCATGAAAATTCTTCGAGGAGAAAACACTGAAGAATGAACGATATTTTTGTCGAAGTTGCCCATGCCCACATCTCAAAGTGGGGAGAAGAGTTGTGCGGTGACAGTGTTTGCTATGAAAAGGATGACCGTTCAACCATCATTTCTCTATCTGATGGGCTGGGGAGCGGAGTAAAGGCGAGCATTCTTTCGACTTTAACCACCCGTATTATCGTGTCGATGTTAAAGCGAAACTCTCCCCTGGATGAAGTAGTGGAAACCCTGGCTGAAACCTTGCCGGTGTGTAAAGTACGAAAAATTGCTTATTCGACTTTTTCAGTCATTCAAATATTACAGAACGGTGAAGCCTATATCGCTGAGTTTGACAGCCCGCCAATTTTTTGGATACGAAGCGGCCGGGTCATGCATATTGAGCGTATAGAGAGGAAGATTGGTAACCGGGTAATTCTCGAATCAAACATGAAACTTCAGAAAAACGACTGGTTGGTGGGAGTGAGTGACGGAATCGTTCATGCTGGCATTGGTGGTATCTGGAATTTGGGTTGGAGGTGGGAAAAAATCGCCTCCTTTCTCGAAAGCAGTGTGAATGAGCATATCGATGCCGAATCTTTGGCCAAAAAAGTCATCGAAACCACCGACCGCCTCTATAAGGGAATGCCTGGAGATGATGCGACCTGTGTGGTTGCGAAGATTCGGCTTCCTCGACGCATGATCGTATGGGCTGGTCCTCCAGAGAAACAGGAAATGGATGAAATGGTCACCAAGAAATTTCTCTCTTTTCCCGGGAAAAAGGTTCTTTCAGGCGGAACCACCGGGAACATTGTTGCGCGTTATTTGGGGAAAGCTATCGAGGTTGATCTGAATTCGATGAAAGAAGATATCCCTCCGGTAGGAGTCTTGGATGGAGTTGATTTGGTCACTGAAGGTATTTTAACCCTGGCGAGTATCCGCCGTTGGTTGAAACAGGGTGTGAAGACCGAGGATGTGATCTATAAGCGTGATGGTGCCAGCCGGTTATTACATCTCTTCCTCGAATCGGATGAAATAGCCATTCAAATCGGAATGGCTATCAACCCTGCGCATCAGAATCCGAAACTCTCTGGTGAACTCTCGTTGAAAGCAAGGATTTTAGAAGAAATTACCGTGGAGTTGGTCAAATTAGGCAAAAATGTCACCATGGAATATTTTTAACGATATTACATTATTATCACAGGACTAATCCGTAACCGAAAGGTTGCGATGAGTTGACATATCGGGGGTGAACGATGGTGGAAATGGATAATCATGAACTGACCCTCAGTCGTCAGTTCGAAAAAGTTAACACAATTCTTGAAAAATATAATCGAAGTGCTTCCAACTTAATATCGATTCTTCAAGAGATTCAGGCTGATTACCGATATCTTCCTGAGGAAATTTTGACCTATGTAGCGACTGCCTTAGGAGTATCCCCGGCATATGTTTATGGAGTTGCTACCTTTTATGCTCAATTTTCTCTAAAACCCAAGGGAAAGCATATCATTCGGGTTTGTGATGGAACCGCCTGCCATGTGCGCGGTTCCATCAACGTTTTAAAAGCAGTGAAAGAACAATTGGGCTTAAAAGAGAATGAAGATACAACCACTGATTTACTCTTCACGGTTGAAACCGTTGCATGTATCGGAGCATGTGCCTTAGCACCGACTATGATGATAGATGAGGAAGTGTACGGAATGTTAAACGACGAAAAAACCCGCGAAATCATCGATGGAATGATTGAGAAGAATAAGGGAGGAATGGTCAATGCCGTACAGGACTAAGGAAGAACTGGAAACCCATATACAACAATTGAAAAATCAGCCGATCTCGACTCAGGTTTTGGTCTGTGCCGGCTTAGGATGCCTGGCTAAAGGAGCCGAAACGGTTTATCAGCGTTTTCGGGAACTCACTGAAATAAATCATCTCCAGGTCAAGGTGAATAAATCTGACGATCATCATCCCTCTCTGGTGGGGACGGGATGTATGGGTCTCTGTGAGTCTGGCCCGCTGGTTCGCATCGAGCCCAAGGGAATTCTTTATTTACGGGTTAAGTTAGAAGACGTGGATCGAATCGTCGATCAAACCCTAAAAAATGGAAATGTCGTCGAAGATTTAATTTACCAGGAAAAGACCGATCACGAGGTCCGCAAATGGCCATTGATGAAAGACATTCCTTTTTATCGGAAACAAATCAAAATTGTTCTTCGCAATTGTGGAAATATCGATCCTGAAAAACTCGATGATTACCTCAAACGTGATGGATACTTAGCGTTAGCCAAGGTTGTTACTACCATGAGCCCTGACGACGTGATTGGAGAAATTCTGAAATCCGGGTTGAGGGGTCGTGGGGGAGGTGGTTTCCCAACTGGTCGAAAATGGCAGTTCGCTCGTTTGGCGAAGACCGATAAAAAATATATGATATGCAATGGGGATGAAGGTGATCCGGGAGCTTTCATGGATAGAAGCGTCATGGAGGGGGATCCGCACACGGTGATCGAAGGAATGGCTATTGCTGGATACGCTATTGGTGCTCAAGAAGGATACATCTATGTTCGGGCTGAATACCCTCTGGCTGTAAAGCGATTGAAAAAAGCCATTCTGGATGCCCGAGATGCTGGATTCTTAGGGAGTAATCTTTTCGGATCCTCTTTTTCCTTTGACTTGAAAATTAAAGAGGGTGCTGGTGCCTTTGTATGTGGTGAAGAAACGGCACTGATTGCTTCGATTGAAGGGAAACGCGGCATGCCAAATCCCCGGCCGCCATTTCCTGCAAACAAAGGGCTGTGGGGATATCCGACTGTCATCAATAACGTTGAAACTTTAGCCAATGTTCCGGCGATTATTTTAAATGGTGCCAGCTGGTTCCGTTCCTTTGGAACCGTGACCAGCCCGGGAACAAAGACCTTCGCTCTTTCAGGAAAGATCCGAAATACCGGGCTGGCGGAAGTGCCTATGGGAATAACTCTCCGTGAATTGATCTTTGACGTTGGGGGTGGAATTCAGAATGACCGCAAGTTTAAAGCAGTTCAAATCGGCGGTCCATCTGGTGGGTGTTTGACCGAACAACACCTGGATCTCACTGTGGATTACGACTCACTCTGTGCTGCCGGAGCCATCATGGGCTCGGGAGGACTGGTAACCATGGATGAAGAGACCTGTATCGTGGAACTCGCCCGATACTTCCTCCATTTTACTCAAAATGAATCGTGTGGAAAATGCGTACCCTGCCGGGAAGGAACCAAGCACATGTTAAACATTTTGCAAAAAATTGTCGATGGCCGGGCAAAAACCGAAGATCTCGATCTCTTGATAGAAACCGCTCAAGTTGTCAGGGACGCATCGTTGTGTGGATTAGGGAAGACGGCTCCCAATCCGGTTCTGACGACACTCCGCTACTTCAAGGATGAGTATCTCGATCACGTGCTCAACCAGGTGTGTGTCGCTCACGTATGTCAAGCGATGAAACAATACCGTATCGATCCGGAAAAATGCCGGGCCTGCGGGAAGTGCGCTCGAGTTTGTCCAGTCAAGTGTATCTCTGGGCGACCCAAAGTTCCCTATGTTATCGATCAGGAATTATGTATCAAGTGTGGTTCATGCTTCGAAACCTGCCCCTTTGATGCGGTAATGGTTAATTGGAGGTCAAAAAACCATGAGTAATGAAACTCTCAAAAAATCTGTCGTTATCGATGGTCAGGAAGTCGAATTAAGCGGAGAAAAAAATATTCTCGAAGTTGCTCGCAAGGCCAATATCGATATTCCGACCTTTTGCTACCTCTCTGATTTGAGCGTTTATGGTGCTTGCCGGATGTGCTTGGTTGAAGTAGAAGGGCGAGGGATCATGCCATCATGCTCGACACCACCCGAGCCTGGAATGGTGATCAAAACCAACACCCAGCGCATCCTCCAGGCCCGTAAGATGGTTTTAGAACTCCTTTTAGCCAACCA
This sequence comes from uncultured Atribacterota bacterium, assembly GCA_964434845.1. Classification (GTDB taxonomy): domain Bacteria; phylum Atribacterota; class Atribacteria; order Atribacterales; family Atribacteraceae; genus CAYSWT01. The sequence goes on from CAYSWT010000008.1 coordinate 13,908, forward strand.
TAAACGAGACTGTACGACCTGTGAACGAAACCTTAACTGTCGATTGCAGGAACTCTCAGCCCGGCTGGATATCAATGAGGTTCGCTTTGGGGTGAGAACTGATGACTTGCCAATTGATTCCTCATCCTTTTCGTTGGTTCGGGATCCAAACAAGTGTATCCTGTGTGGCGATTGTGTTCGAACCTGTAAGGAAATTGAAGGCATCGGTATTTATGATTTTTCCCACCGTGGTTCACGGTCTTTGGTGGAACCAGCCTTTGGAAAAAATATCAGTGAAGTTGAATGTGTCTATTGTGGACAATGTTCGGTACGTTGTCCGACCGCAGCTTTGATCGTCAAGTCAGAACTGAATAAAGCCTGGGAAGCGGTTCTGGATCCCAAGAAATTTGTGGTCGCTCAAATCGCTCCCGCGGTCCGGGTCGCAATCGGTGAGGCATTCGGTTTGGAACCAGGCGAGATCAGTACCGGGAAAATTGCCACTGCACTGAAGAAAATCGGCTTCGACCGGGTATTTGATACTGCTTTTAGCGCCGATTTAACCACTGTTGAAGAAGCCGAAGAATTTTTCAAACGACTTACCAAAGGTGGACCGTTCCCTCATTTTACTTCCTGCTGTCCGTCTTGGGTCATCTATGCCGAACGGAACTATCCTTACTATTTAGAAAATCTCTCCAGTGCTAAATCACCTCAACAAATGTTTGGAGCGGTCATCAAGAACTTTATTGCCAGGGTCGAGAATAAATCTCTGGATGAAATTATATCGGTTTCGATCATGCCGTGTACCGCAAAAAAGTTCGAGGCTCGACGACCTGAATTTCAGACGGGTGGCAAACCCGATGTTGACATTGTCATGACGGCTCAAGAAATCATCAAAATGATTAAATCTGCGAATATCGACTTTAAGGAACTTGAACCCATGCCCTTTGACGTTCCCCTGGGGATTGGAACTGGAGCCGGTGTGATATTCGGAGTGACCGGTGGAGTCACTGAAGCGGTACTCCGTTATGCCTATGAACGTTTGACCAAAAAAGAAATGAAAAATGTTGAATTTTCCGCAATACGTGGTTTTGATAGTCTACGGGAAGCCGAAGTCGATTTTGACGGTCGGGTGGTGAAGGTGGCCATCGTTCATGGTTTGGCAAACCTTCAGCTCTTAGTGAAGGATATTCGAGAAGGGAAGCGGTATTACGACCTGGTTGAAGTCATGAACTGTCCTGGTGGTTGTATCGGTGGTGGTGGTATGCCATTAGCTCATCCCAACCGGGAGCAGACGTTGCGCAAACGTGCTCAAGGTCTGTATAATGCTGACCGGTTAAGTACCGTCCGTAAGGCGCAGGATAATCCGTCACTCAAATACCTTTATGAAAAATGGTTAGAGAAACCCAATAGTGAAGAAGCTGAAAAGGTCCTTCATACCACCTATCATTCCCGAAGAAGAATTAGTAAAGAGTATATTCGAATCCAGGAAGCGAAAGAAGCCCAAAAGGTAGACATCGCCGTGTGCGTTGGTACCAGCTGTTATTTAAAAGGGTCTTATAATCTACTCCAGCGATTGCTCGAACTGGCCAAAGAGCACAATGTTCAAGATCGAGTGAGTATTGGTGCGACTTTCTGCTTAGAGCGGTGTTCACAAGGCCCAAATATCCGGATTAACGATGAAGTCGTCTCCGGTGTAACCGAAGATAAAATCAGGGAAATTTTTGAAAATCAGGTCCTGGCTAAAATTTAATCATTTTTCTCTTGTATACGTTGACTGATAATCATGGTTCACCTATAATAATGGTCGTCTGCAAAAAGTGTGGGGCTGTAGCTCAGTTGGGAGAGCGCCTCCTTGGCGTGGAGGAGGCCAGGGGTTCAACTCCCCTCAGCTCCACCAGATATATAAGCTCGTCCTTTGGGACGGGCTTTTTCTATGTAGGGGGGTTAGAAGGGTGCGAGAGAATTACGATTATGATGCAATCGAGCTGGAATGGCAGCAAAAATGGGCTGAAAGCCATCTCTTCCAGGTCGAAACCGATACCATTCACAAAAAATTCTACGTTTTAGAGATGTTTCCTTATCCTTCTGGTGATCCCCATATGGGTCATGTGAAAAATTATGTTATTGGTGACGTGGTCGCTCGCTATTTTACCCGTAAGGGTTTTAATGTGTTGCATCCTATGGGGTACGATTCTTTTGGTTTACCTGCTGAAAATGCTGCTATTAAACATGGTATTCATCCCTCGGTGTGGACTCATGATAAAATCGACCGAATGCGCGAGGTATTAAAACGAATTGGCATCAGTTATGATTGGCGAAGAGAAGTCATAACCAGTGAGCCCGATTACTATAAATTCACCCAATGGTTCTTCCTTCAGTTCTATGAAAATCAATTAGCCTATAAAAAAGAGGGGTTAGTGAACTGGTGTCCGTCCTGTGCCACCGTTCTGGCCAACGAGCAGGTGGTTGATGGGAGTTGTGAGCGATGTGGAACTCCGGTGTTGCGGAAAATGCTCAGTCAGTGGTATTTAAGAATTACTGATTATGCCGAGGACCTTCTCCGGGGTATCGAGACGCTCGGCAACTGGCCGGAACGGGTTCTCACCATGCAAAAAAACTGGATTGGGAAAAGTGAAGGTGCTCATATTGATTTCCAGCTCCCGGATCTGAATAAAACCATTACCGTTTTCACCACTCGTCCCGATACTGTTTTTGGAGTGACTTTTTTTCTTTTAGCTCCCGAACATCCTTTGGTTGATGAGTTGGTTGCTGGGACTCCTTATGAGGAAAAAGTACGTGTTTTTAGGGAGAAGGTCGCCCGTAAAAGTGACATCGAACGGATATCGGATACCGCCGATAAAGAAGGCATGTATATTGGAAAGGAAATTGAAAACCCGGTGAATGGTGAAAAGATACCGATTTGGATCGCCGATTATGTTCTTCTTGAGTATGGAACTGGCGCGGTTATGGCGGTACCTGCTCATGATGAACGGGATTACCAATTTGCCGTAAAATATGGTTTACCGATTCGTCAGGTTATCCAGCCTCTGAATGGGGAATGGGACGGAAACTATTATTCGGATGCGGGAATTATGATCCAGTCGGGTTTGTTTTCGGGATTACCCTCAGAAGAGGGGAAGAAAAAAGTCATTGCCTTTTTGGAAGAAAAAGGAATCGGGAAAGGGACGGTATCCTATCGTTTACGAGACTGGCTGATTTCTCGACAACGTTACTGGGGTGCGCCCATTCCGATCATTTATTGTGATCAATGCGGTGAAGTACCAGTTCCGGAGAAGGATCTACCGGTTCTCTTACCGGAAAATGTCGATTTCCAGCCGGGAGGACCTTCGCCACTGGCTCGTTGTTCTGAATTTGTCAATACCTCCTGTCCAATCTGCGGTGGTCTGGCACGCCGGGAAACCGATACCATGGATACTTTTATGTGTTCTTCATGGTATTATCTCCGTTATTGTTCACCCTGGAATACGAATAAACCATTTGAAAGAAAAGATATAGACTATTGGATGCCGGTTGATCAATATATCGGAGGGGTTGAACACGCCATACTTCATCTCTTGTACGCCCGTTTTTTCACTAAGGTGCTCAAAGACCTCAATTTGGTTGGTTTTTCAGAACCGTTTATCAATTTATTCGCTCAAGGGATGGTCACCAAAGATGGAGCGAAAATGTCGAAATCTAAAGGAAATGTGGTGAGTCCCCGCGATATCATCCAGAAATTCGGCGCTGACACGGTGCGAATTTTTATCCTCTTTGCCGGTCCTCCCGAATTGGATATGGAATGGTCGGATCGGGGTGTTGAAGGCGCTCATCGCTTTCTCAATCGGGTTTGGAAGACGGTCGTCGATATCATTCGTTGTGAAACTCAATTCAATGCCGAGCTCAATCAGGATCGAATTGATACCATGGAACGTATGATTCATCGGACTATTTATAAAGTAGATATTGACATTCGGGAGCGATTTCATTTCAATACCGCCATTAGCTCATTGATGGAACTGCTGAATGAGACCAACGATGCGCTGCGCATTTTTACGGAAAAAGGAGTTCATCCCGAAGAAAAAAAAGTATTGATGGAAGCTGCCAAGACGCTGGTTTCATTGCTGAACCCCTTTGCTCCCCATATCACTGAAGAGCTTTGGAACAGTTTGGGAGAAACCTCTCTGTTATCGTCATCTCCTTGGCTGAGCCATAATGAGGAAAAATTAACCGAAAATCAGGTTGAAATTGTGATACAGATCAATGGGAAAGTACGAAGCAAAATCATTGTAGCCCCAGGCATTCATGAACAGGAAGCTCTCCGTATGGCGCTTCAAGATGAAAAAGTAAAGAGCTGGATGGATCAAAAACAAATTGTAAAATATATTTATGTTCAAGATAAATTGCTCAATCTGGTCATTAAATAATATCGATATTTCTAAAAAAAGTTATGCAATTTTCTAAGCAGGAACGAATAGTTTGTATTATTCTTTCGATATTTTTGGTTTTCAGCATTGCTTTTTTTCTCTATAAAACGTGGTGGGTTTCTCCCCAGAGGGAGGAACACACTCCAAAATCACCTGTGACTTGTGTGGTCCAGATTGCAGGCGAGGTTATCCGACCTGGGGTATATCAAGTCGAAGAAGGGACACGTCTCTATCAGTTAGTTGAAATGGCGGGTGGTTCCACCAGCAGTGCCGATCTGTCAGGACTGAATTTGGCTGCACCCGTCCTGGATGGTCAGCGAATCAACATCCCTGCACTTTCTGCAGGTGGGAGTCACGCTTTCACCTCAAATTTCTCTTCTTTTTATGATAATCCGGCGAATGTTTCATCCGAAGAAACCAGTAACACCGTTAGTCGGATCAACATCAATACTGCGACCCTGGAAGATCTCAAAAAACTGCCTGGCATCGGTGATGTTATTGCCCAGCGGATTATTGAATATCGTCAAGCCCACGGACCATTTTCATCAGCAGATGACCTCTTAGGGGTCAAAGGAATAGGGACGAAAAAATTAGAGAATATACGAGATCTCATCTCGTTTTAAGAGAATAGAAAAATAGAAGTACCCCGTCAAAGTGTCCTCATTATTGAACGGGGTTTTCTTCTTTTTCCTTATATGAAACCTCACGAATATTGATATCTACTCGATTAACGTTCATACCGGTTTTGGTTTCAATAACCTGTTTAACTTCGCGTTGAACATTACGTGCCACATCAATAAGAATGGTATCGATATCAACCATCACCGAAATTTCGAGGCTGATGGTTTTGTCTTTCATGTCAACTTTTACACCCTTGTTAATTTCACGTTTTCCCATGATAGTTCCTAAAGAGGCAGTTGGAATACCCGCCATTCCGGTAATGCCGGTGATTTTCATGGTGGTGATTCCGGCCAGAGTAGCAATGATTTCTGGTGCGATATTGATCTCCCCGATAACTCCCGATTCGGTGGAAATTTGTCCGTTCGGCGAATTTTCAGTAGAAAAAAGCTTTTCATCATTCATGCCATGACCCTCCCGATAAAAGGAATGACTTTCAATAATCTATCCTGGAAACTACCCAGGATTTCAGCCTACGGCGTAAGATTATAAGATTGAAAAGACATAAACTGAAAGGATAGACTGTCATTATTTTCATTTTTCAGATGGTTCTACTTCAAAACATGACGGTCTATACTATAATACACCACATTCCTATTTTGGGAATATGAAAAAGTTCAAACAAGTCCGAAAAAAGGATCTATCTCCCCATCAGCGTCTTTTCATAGGGGTTTCATTGACACCCCATAGCGAATATCCTATAATTTTTTTACTTTGAATTTCAAAGGAGGAATTTTAGTGACAGAAATAAAGTTAGGCCAGAATGAGAGCATAGACGAAGCATTGAGACGATTTAAGAGAAAATGTCAAAGGAATGGTATCATTTCAGAAATAAAAAGACGTGAACACTACGAAAAGCCAAGTGAAAGAAAACGGAAAAAAGCTCAAGCGGCGGCTCGGAGGAAGAGAAAAAGATGATCAAAGAAAAGCTGGTTGAAGAGATGAAGAAGGCACTTAAAGAAAGAAACCTCATCCGACTTGATACTATTCGGTTGTCACTTGCTGAAATAAAAAATAAGGAAATTGAAAAACGGAGCGAACTGGATGAAGGAGAAATTATTGCCTTACTCAAAAGAGAAGTCAAAAAACGTGAGGAGTCAATTGTCTTTTTTGAGAAAGGGAATCGACCAGAACTCATTAAACAAGCGCACACCGAGATTTCGGTTTTAAACGAGTTTTTGCCCTCTCAACTCTCTCTAAAAGAGGTTGAGGCTTTGGTTGATGAGATGGTATCTTCTTTGAAAGAAAGTCAAGGATTTGGTCAGATCATGAAGGAGGTCATGACCCGGGTTGCGGGAAGGGCGGATGGGAAGGTGGTATCCGCCATTGTAAAACAAAAGCTCAATGCGGGTTGATCAACTCATTTGCACATAAAAACCGATCAAAATCAAATTGAATATCGTCTTAACCGTTTTGATGTGGCCGATATCAGGAAAATCTTTGGTTATTTAGATAAGAATCTCCGTATTATTGAGGAAGTTTTTCAGGTTGACATTGATTTAACCCCGGAATCACTGACAATTCGTGATAGGAACTTAGAAAAAAATGCATCCTTAGTCAGTGAATTTCTTGACGAATTAATGGAATTTTTAAAAGAAGAAACTGAGTTAACCAGTGAAGACATTCTTAAAATGGCAACCACCATTAAGGAAGGTCATGAGGCTTGGTGGAAAAAAGACTCTGGTCAAGGGATAATAACTACAGCCTATCACAAGGTTATACGACCACGCACTGCTGGACAGGTAAACTACCTTCGAGCAGTGAAAGAGTCCGAGCTCATTTTTTGTATTGGACCGGCTGGAACTGGAAAAACCTATCTTGCCATGGCAATGGCCTGTTCGGCATTGCAAAAAAAAGAAGTCGGCCGTATTGTTCTGGTTCGCCCGGCAGTTGAAGCTGGTGAAAGCCTGGGTTATCTTCCCGGAGATTTGAGGGAGAAAATTGAACCGTATCTTCGCCCACTCTATGATGCACTTTATGAGATGCTCTCTCCAGAGCGTTTTCAGAAATATATTGAAAAAGACATCATCGAGGTGGCTCCTTTAGCCTATATGAGGGGGAGGACTCTTAATGATTCCTTTATAGTCCTTGATGAAGCTCAAAATACCACTCCCGAACAAATGAAAATGTTTTTAACCCGAATGGGATTTGGATCGAAGGTGGTGGTCACTGGAGACATTACTCAAGTCGATCTCCCGGCAGGAAAAGATTCTGGCTTAATGGTTATACGAAAAATCCTGGCTGATGTTCCCGGCATTGAATTTATTTATTTAACCGAAAAAGACGTAGTAAGGCATCAACTTGTCCAAAAAATCATACAGGCCTATGATAAATTCGAAAAGAATTTACCAAATAAAGAAAAAAGTACTTAATTATTTTACTCTTCTTCTGCATCAGCTCCGACGTATTCTCTCTTTTCAATTTTGGAATTACCCTCTCTACGGTGTCTGTCTTTTTTTCATTCTCTGGGTGTCTTACTCGATGGGAAATATCACTTTACGGGAAGGGCAGGTCGTCCTGCGGGATATTGTTGCCAGTAAGACCATCGAGATCGTTGATGTCAAGGCAACCGAAGAGTTGAAAAACAATCTACTCACCACTATCGTACCGGTGTATAAAATTGACGAAGGTTTTGTTCGGGATTTGAAAAAAGAGTATGCCACCTTTTTTCAGGAATTAGAAACCATTCGTACTGGATCGATGATGAGCGTCCCTTTTGAGGTGAAAGAAGAATTTTGTCGGAAATGGAAAATCACCCCAGGAGTTTTTGAATGGTTCATCACCTCACCTCAAGAAAAATATGATTCCCTCAAAAACGTTTTTCTAACCACAATGGATAATAACTTAACCCAACCGGTTCGAGAAGGAAAACTCGAAGAAACCATTTTAGAAAACTATTCCGGATTTGAAAGAATGAATCTGGATATCGAGGAAATCCGGGTGCTGAACCTATTGATTTCTCGGTTTTTAAAGTCAAATGCTATCATCGATGTGGCCCAAACTGAACAACAACGAAATGAGATTATTAAAAACATCGAACCGGTCAAACGATTGATTCAAAAAGGCCAGATATTAGTCAGAAAAGGAACAATCGCGACTCGATCTGACCTGGAAAGCCTGCGTGCTTTGGGTTTGGTGAGTGATAAGTATGAATTTTATCTCCTGTTTGCCCTGGCAATTGTCATTGCTTTCACTCTGGTCTTTGAATTTTTTTATATTAAAAAATATGCACCTGATGTGCACCAAAAAAATTCTCTGTTGCTGATACGAATTCTGACCGCGATGGGGATCATCGCTTTAAATTCTTTAACACTTCGTTTTTCCTGGTATTTTATTTTACTATCCGCCATTCCTTTTGTTCTCTATACCCTTCTGGGGAGAAACCTGGCTTTATGTGAATCACTCATCATTTTTCCCTTGCTTATGTGGGGAGAGCGGGCAGATTTTATGAGAAGTTTTTATATCTTCTTGAATCTGTTTTTACCATTATTTTTATTAGATAAAACCATCAAGAGGCGGGATTTAGTCAAAACCGGTTTCTGGATGGCGTTGGTAAATGTCATGATGAGTTTCATCTTTGGTTTACAAGATGGCAATTCGCCTCTGGTTTTTTTGTCAAATTCGATGTATGGATTTGGCGGCGCCATCGTGGCTTCGATTGCTGCCCTGGGAGGGATATCCTTGTTTGAAACATCGTTTCACCTCTCTTCCGACTTTCGTCTGTTGGAGCTGGTCAATCCCACTCATCCTCTCCTCAAACGACTGATGATGGAAGCTCCCGGAACCTATAGCCATAGCTTGATAATGGCCAACCTGGCCGAAACTGCGGCAGAAACGATTGGTGCCAACCCTCTCTTAGCACGGGCTGGAGCCTACTATCATGATATCGGTAAAATTAAACGTCCTTATTTTTTTATTGAAAACCAGATCGGAGAAAATATCCATAATCGGCTTTCTCCCTACTTAAGTACTTTGGTGATTCAAAATCATGTGAAAGATGGTTTAGAAATCGCCCGTGAATACCGGTTACCGGAAGAGATCCAGGATATTATCCAGCGTCATCATGGGACAACTGTCTTGCGTTATTTTTATGATAAAGCCCTCAAGCAAAAAAGAGATGAAGTGACCGAGTTTGAATTCCGTTACGCCGGACCACGTCCCCAAACCAGAGAAGAAGTGCTCATTTTTTTGGCCGACAGCGTGGAGGCGGCTATTCGTGGAGCCAACCATCTCACTTCCAATCGGGTGGAAGCGATCGTCACCGGGATCTTTCAAAATTATTTAAGGGATAATCAACTGGATGATACTCCGCTTACCATGCGCGAAATCCGTAAAATATCCGATACTTTTGTCATGATTCTCAGTGGCATGCTTCACGCCCGCGTGCCTTATCCGGAAAATGAAAGTGAATGATTCATTATCGGGCGCAATAAATTTGTGCCCCTACGTAAAATAATGTTTTTTGTAGGGGCTTGATTTATCAAGCCCCTAGATGGGTTTACTACTCACGACTCACGATTCACGGTATTTACATAATAGATTAATCCGAGGAGAAGAACTATGGTATCTATTGTTGTTCATCGCTCATCCCAGGTGAAGGGGTTATCTCGCTCGACAATTCAGAGAATCGTAGACTTTGTGTCTCAACAGGAAAACCAGACCTTTATCGGAAAGCTAAGCATCGCTTTTGTGGAGAGAGAAGAAGCCCGAAAAATCAAAAAAGATTTTTTTCATCAGGATTGCGATACCGACGTGATCTCTTTTTTTTATGGAAAGAATGAGCCGGATGATATTTGGGGAGAGATCATCATCAGTCCGGAAAAAGCTATAGAACAAGCTCAAGAATTTTCAATGAGTTTTGATCAAGAAATGAAACTGCTTTTAATTCATGGACTCCTTCATTTATTTGGATATAATGATATCGAGCCATCGGAGCGCACCCAAATGGAGAAAAGGCAAGGCGAGCTTCTTGACGCCTTTTTGCTGGTTGAAAAGCGAGAGAGCCTGGTTAGATCGGCTCAAATTGGCCAGCATCATGCCTACGCTCCCTATTCCCGATTTGCGGTGGGGGCAGCGATTGAAACCTGTGATGGCAAAGTGATTTCCGGAGGGAACATCGAAAACGCTTCTTATGGGTTGTCGATTTGTGCCGAACGGGTGACCTTGTTTAAAGCAATTTCCATGGGGTATGCCGGTTTTGTTCGGATGGCTATCATTTCTTCCGATGAGGACTATTGCCTCCCATGTGGAGCCTGCCGGCAGGTCTTGCATGAATTTGCCTCTCACTTAGAAATTGTTGCTGCTCGGCACAATGGTGATTATCGGGTGTTTACTTTGTACGATCTTTTTCCCTATCCCTTTGATTTCAATCAGAAAAAGGAAGAGTAAATCATGGTGGATCATTTAGTTTTTAAATCAGGCTTTGTCACCCTCTGGGGACGACCAAATGTGGGGAAATCAACTTTTATTAATTCAGTACTTGATCATAAAATCAGCATCGTCAGCGAGAAACCTCAGACAACTCGTAAGATGATCAAAGGGATATTGAATCGACTGGACTGTCAGATCGTCTTTATCGATACTCCCGGTCTTCATGTGCCGGTTGATCCATTGGGGAAATACCTGTCATATCAATGGCAAAGCTCACTTTTAGATGCGGATTGTTTGTTATATCTCACCACTCCCGATACCAAACCGAGTGACGATCGATTCTACTTGGAGCAATTACGATCGTTTCACCGTCCGGTTTTTTTAGTGGTAAACAAAACCGATCTCTATAAAACGGATAGCATTCAAAAAGCGATCCAGATGTTGTCTGGACAATTTCCTTTTCATCAATCCTTCACCATATCAGCCTTGACTCGGTCAGGCTTAGAAGAATGTATTCAAAAAATCAAAGAAATTCTTCCGGAAAATCCTCCCTTTTTTGATCTCGATCAGATTTCCGATACCTATGAACGAGATATTGTTGGGGAAATAATTCGTGAAAAAATATGGTTAAATATATACCAGGAAATTCCCTATGGGGTTGAGGTTCGAGTAGAAGAATTTACCGAACGGCAGGATCTGATTTATATTCGAGCCATCATTTACGTGGAAAAGAACTCCCATCGAAAAATTATCATCGGTAGGGAAGGGTCGATGCTCAAAAAAATTGGATCTGAGGCAAGAAAAGACATAGAAAATTTACTAGGGAGGGGTGTCTATTTAGACCTTTGGGTAAAGACACAGCTGAATTGGAGAAATAAAACCGATATTCTCAAAAGGTGGGGATATACAACTCGATGATGCGGTTTGGACGATATTGGAAGGATCAGGGGATTGTCTTAAAAACCACCAATTTTGGAGAAAACGATCGGATAGTCACGTTGTTTACCCGAAAAAAAGGAAAAATGAATGCGATTGCGAAAGGAGCTCGCAAAACTGGTAATCGGTTTGGACCAGCTCTCGATTGTCCGGCGATTTCAAATTTCATGTTCTACGGGGAGAAGGGTCTGCCAGTGCTGTCGCAAGCGGAGATCGTCGATTGCTTTCGAGAAATGGGGAAAGAAACGATGAAATGGGTATTCGCTCATTATTTATTGTTTATGGTTGATAAATGTTATGAACCCGAGGAACCCGACGAAAGAATATACGAAACCATTCTGCAGTATTTTGAAATTCTTTCCGGGAATGATAATTTGTATCTCTTCGTTTTGAAATTCCGAATCGATCTCTTTCGCTATTTGGGGTTTTTCCCCCGATTTCAATTTTGCGCCAGTTGTGGAATACAACTCAACCAACGACAAGGAGGGTGGAGCACCAGTTCGGGTGGAATTATTTGTGAGAAATGTTGTCGTGAGCAGAAAGATGTTCATTTTCTCCCCCCAGATATTCTGGCGATACTCGTGAAACTCATGTCCTCTTCATGCTCAGATTGTATGCCACTCCATTTGAGCGAAAGCCAGTTTGCTATCCTGGACTCTCTCTTTTCTGAATATCTCAGTTATCATGTTGGGAGAAGAGTGACGGAATGGAAAATCTTTGCTGAACGTTTTCAAGAAGTAAGTTGACACTTGTAAAATAGACTGATATATTAAATCCTTGGTGTGTTTTGGGATAGGTGATGATACGGTGTACTTTCAAGATATTATACTGACGCTCAGTCAGTTTTGGAAAAAAAACAGCTGCATTATTCAACAACCTTACGATATTGAGGTAGGAGCCGGCACGATGAATCCGGCTACCTTTCTCAGGGTCATTGGACCTGAGCCATGGGGTGTCGCCTATTGTGAACCCTCGCGTCGTCCCGCTGACGGTCGGTATGGGGAGAACCCGAACCGTCTCTATGAGCATTACCAATATCAGGTCATTATTAAGCCCTCTCCTTCCGATATTCAAGATATCTATCTTCGTAGCCTTTATGAATTGGGCATCGATACGGCCGAACATGACATTCGATTTGTAGAAGACAATTGGGAATCACCTACCCTCGGTGCGTGGGGTTTGGGTTGGGAAGTCTGGTTGGATGGAATGGAAATCACCCAATTTACCTATTTCCAGCAAGCAGGAGGATTGGATTTAAAACCGATTTCGGTTGAAATCACTTACGGGTTGGAGCGTATCACCATGTATTTGCAGGAGAAAGAGAGCGTATTTGATATTCAGTGGAATGAGAAATTCACCTATGGTGATATTCGCTGGCAAGAAGAACGGGAACACTCGATCTACAGTTTTGAACAGAATGGAACCGATATTCTTTTTATGCTTTTCGAGTCCTACGAAAAAGAAGCCCATCGGCTTTTGGATAAAGATCTGGTCATTCCGGCTTACGATTATATTTTAAAATGTTCTCATGTTTTTAATCTCCTGGATTCCCGTGGTGGCATCAGCGTATTGGAAAGAAGCCAGTATATGGGGAGAATTCGACAACTTGCCAACCATTGTGCCCGTCTCTATTATCAGCAGAGGGAAAAAATGGGTTTTCCTTGGTTGAAGCAGTAAGATCTGGTGAAAGTAAATGATTGAAAACAAGGATTTCCTCCTGGAAATTGGAGTCGAAGAACTACCGTCAACTCTTATCTCCGCTATTTATGAAGAAACCCAAACCAAGTTTACCAACGCTTTGAATGAATCTCGACTTCATTATAATACGATCAGCGTCATCGGTACTCCTCGGCGGATTACCCTTTTAGTCAAAGGATTACACATCGTTCAGGAGCCACTTATTATCGAAGCCAAAGGCCCGGCGGCAAAAGTTGGGTTCTCACGTGAAGGGCAAATGCTCCCATCAGCTCTGGCTTTTGCTCGTTCGCAGGGGATTGATCCCTCCGACCTCTATGTCAAGGAAACCGAACGGGGTTCATATGTATTTGGCAAAAAGGTGAGAGCAGGTCAGCCCACGATTGAAGTTTTAACCCACCTCTGTCCAGATGTTTTAAGATCACTTAATTTTTCGCGTTCGATGCTGTGGGGCGAAGGGGAATATCGGTTTGTCCGTCCTATCCGGTGGATCGTTGCCCTTTTTGGGGAAGCTGAAATCACGTTTTCCTGGGCGGGAATGACTGCTTCCCGAATGACCTGGGGTCATCGTTTTTTTTCAACCGGTCCGCAGGAATTAAAAAATGCGGGAGAATACATCACGGTCTTGGAAAATAGAAAAGTAATCGTTGATCCGAGGCAACGACGGGCCATGATTGAAGAATCGCTCGATAGGGAAGCCAAAAAAATCGGAGGTCACTGGTTGAAGGATGAGGATTTAATCAATGAAGTGACTTTTTTAGTTGAATATCCGGATGCTGCTTTAGGGCAATTTCATGAAAAATATTTACAACTTCCTCCCTGTGTCTTAACCACCGTGATGAAACATCACCAGAAATATTTTGCCTGTGTCGATGATCAGGTCAAACTGCTTCCCTATTTTTTAGTGGTATTGAATCGTCCAGCCATCGGAAGTGAAAAAATTGTCCATGGAAATGAACGGGTTTTAAGAGCTCGATTAGAAGACGCTTTCTTTTTCTTTAACGAAGATCAACAAAAGAAACTTGAACAACGAACAGAATCCTTAAAGGGTATTGTTTTCCAGGAAGGCTTGGGAACAATGTGGGAAAAAACTTTACGGTTGATTTATCTTGTCGATCGTTTAGGAGCTTGTTTTCCGGGGAATGAAGATAAACGACCTTCTCTCCAACGTGCCGCCCTCTTGGCTAAGACTGATTTGACGAGTGAGATGGTCAAAGAATTACCGGAATTACAGGGTCATATGGGCAAAGTGTATGCTTTGTTGAACGGTGAGAGTGAAGAAGTGGCAACTGCCATTGAGGATCAATATCTCCCATCACCTGGACAAGAAAACTACCCCGAAACCTTCACCGGGAGCATTCTTTCCTTAGCTGATAAAATGGATAATATCGTTTCCAGTTTTTCTCTGGGGAGGATTCCAACCGGTTCGACCGATCCATTGGGGTTGAAACGTCAAGCTCAAGGAATCATCAATATCATTTTAAACCGAGGCTGGTATAGCAACCTCAGAGAATGGATTTCCTGGAATACAAAAATATTAGAAGAGCAGGGATTTGTTCAACCTGACCGCTCGGTCATCGAGAGTGTCATTCAATTCATTTTCAGTCGTTTTCGTTATTATTTGTTAGAGAGTGGTTATAATTATTCTGTCATTAATGCTGTTCTCAATGGAGCAGTAGATGATATTTACGACGTCTATTTACGCATCAATGCCATCCAAAAGCTTTTTACAGAAAATCAAGGTTTTTTTGAAGAAATTATCACCGGTTATAATCGAGCCAATAATATTACCAGGAATTATAATGGCCTTCCGCCAGTCAACGCCGAGCTCTTTCAAGAAGATATCGAAAAGCAGTTGTACGATGTGCTTCTGAAAGTCGAAAAAGATTTTTACCCGGCAACCAAGCGCGGAGATTATCTCCAAGCCAGCGAATTTTTTTCTCTTCTGTTACCCACTCTTCACACCTTTTTCGATAAGGTACTGGTTATGACTGATTCCGAACCAGTTCGGAATAATCGCCTCTCGTTATTGAAAAAAGTGGTTGGGCTGTGGTCTCATGTCGCTGATCTTTCTCAGATCGTTATTCAGGAGGAATCGAAGTGATATCTGATATGAATGATATCATGACCAGTGATGATTTCAGTATCTTCATCGTTTCTGATGGGACTGGAAAAACAGCCTACTCAGTCGTTCAAGCTGCGCTCGCTCAATTCGACCTTCCCCGGGTCAAAATCATGAGATTTGATCATATTAAAAATAAAGAAGAAATTTACAGTATTCTTGATATGGTTCGTCAGCATAAAGACCTGGTGATCTATACAATTGTGAATGATGATTTCGCTCAGGCTTTAGTTGCTGAGTCCATTCATCGCAGAATTCTTGTATTGGATCTTTTAGGGCCGATTGTGATGGCTATCAACAAGCTTTCCATGCGGCGACCACGTGGGGAACCAGGTCTCCTTCATTTATCTGAAGGAGAATCCGCTCATATTACTGAAGCCATTGAGTATGCTCTTGAAAAAAGTACCGGGGTGAGTATTTGGCACCTGGATCAAGCGCAAGTCATCATATTGACCATATGGTTTCCCCATCGAAACGAGTGCGTTATGCAGCTGGCTGAAAAGGGAATTAAGTGTGGTTATCTCATACTCAATCCCGATCTTCCATTGCCGACCAATTTAGAAGAAATATTGGGGAAAGTCTCCAATAAAAACATCATTGGTCTGGTCATGGATGAGGAATATCTGCGCAAATTACGAAACGAGCGCATCATGGCTTTGGGATTAAATCATATGGAATATAAAGCTGATATTGAAGTCGTACGCCAAGAACTCGAATTCGCTCAGACGATCTATCAGCGTTTAAATTGTACGGTGATTGATATTACCAATTTAACGAGTAAAGACATCATCAACCAGATTTTGCTTAAAATTAAAAAGCAAAGGGAGGAAGCAGAATGAAGAAGTACGTTTATTTTTTTGGTGAAGGTGATGCATCGATGAAGATGCTTCTGGGCGGAAAAGGTGCGAACCTCGCTGAAATGACTCGCATTGGTCTTCCAGTGCCTCCAGGTTTTACTATCAGCACCGAAGCTTGCCATCATTACTATAAGAATAATGAAAGCTGGCCGGAAGGCCTTGAAGAAGAAGTGAAAAAGAATTTAACTGAGCTCGAAAATAAAACCGGGAAAAAATTCGGCGATCCGAACAATCCCCTCCTGGTTTCAGTTCGATCCGGAGCTCCGGCCTCTATGCCGGGAATGATGGATACCGTTCTGAATTTAGGTTTGAACGATAATTCACTCCAAGGTTTGATCAAACTCACTGGTAATGAACGGTTTGCCCTTGACTGTTATCGTCGTTTTATTCAAATGTTCGGCGATGTGGTGATGGGCGTTGACCACGATAAGTATGAAGAGATTCTCAATGATGTGAAAAAGCAAGTTGGCGCCAAGGTTGATACCGATCTAACCGCCCAGGATCTTAAGGTGGCTATTGAGCGCTATAAAGCTTTATATAAAAAAGTGACAGGCGAAGATTTTCCCCGGGAACCTTATACACAATTGAAGAAAGCCATCAATGCGGTTTTTGGTTCCTGGAACAACAAACGGGCGATTACCTATCGGAAACTCAATAAGATCCCAGAAAGTTGGGGAACCGCCGTCAACATACAGATGATGGCTTTTGGGAATATGGGAACCGATTCTGGTACCGGTGTCGGTTTCACCCGTAACCCATCGACCGGAATCAAAGAATACTACGGTGAATATCTGGTCAATGCTCAGGGTGAAGATGTGGTTGCTGGTACTCGGACACCAAAAGCCATTAAAGACATGGGTCAGGACCTGCCCGCTGCATTTGAAGATTTAAAAAAAATATATTCGATTTTAGAAGAACATTACCGTGATATGCAGGATTTCGAGTTTACCATAGAAAAAGGAAAGCTCTTCATGCTCCAGACCCGAACCGGAAAGCGGACTACACAGGCAGCCATTAAAATCGCCGTTGACATGGTAAATGAAGGCCTGATTGATAAAAAAACCGCTGTCAAGCGAGTTGACCCAGGGTCGCTCAACCAACTCCTCCATCCCCAAATTGACCGTAGCGTTCCGTTAAAGACAATTGCCAAGGGCCTTCCGGCTTCTCCGGGCGCAGCCAGTGGAAAAGTGGTCTTTGATGCTGATGATGCTGAACGGATCGCCAACGAAGGAACCAAGGTCATTTTGGTTCGTCCCGAAACGACACCGGATGATATCCATGGTGTGGTTGCTGCTCAGGGAGTTCTTACCAGCCGGGGTGGGATGACGAGCCATGCTGCGGTTGTGGCTCGTGGAATGGGCAAACCCTGCGTTGCCGGTTGTGAATCAATTTCCATTGATCTCGATAAAAAAGAATTTTCAGTGAATGGAGTGGTCGTTAAAGAAGGGGATTACATTAGCATAGACGGTGGAAAGGGTGAAGTTATCCTTGGACAAGCGAAGACCATTTCTCCTCAACTTTCCGATGATTTCTTGAAACTCTTATCTTGGGCGGATGAAATTCGGAAACTTGGTGTACGAGCCAATGCTGATACCCCAACTGATGCACGAAAAGCGATTGAATTTGGTGCTGAAGGAATCGGTTTGTGCCGTACTGAACATATGTTTATGGCGGTTGATCGTCTCCCGGCGGTACAGGAAATGATCATGGCCCAAAACGTGGAAGATCGGAAAAAAGCGTTAGCCAAAATCGAACCGATGCAGAAGGGAGATTTTAAAGAAATTTTCCGGGTGATGGAAGGGAAACCGGTTACGGTACGTCTCATCGATCCCCCACTTCATGAATTTCTCCCCAAACTCGAAGACTTACTGGTTGAAGTCACGACTTTGCGGGTGAAAGGAATCACCGGTCCGGAATTAGAAGAGAAAGAAAAAATGCTTAAAATTGTCCGTGGCTTACACGAAGTCAACCCCATGTTGGGTCTCCGGGGTTGTCGGTTAGGCATTGTTTATCCAGAAATTGTTGAGATGCAGGTACGGGCTATTATGGAAGCTGCCTGTGAACTGGATAAAGAAGGTGTCAAGGTTCTTCCGGAAATCATGATTCCACTTGTCGGCCATCAAAACGAAATCAAAATTCAAAATGAAGTTTTGGAAAAGGTAGCCAAGGAAGTTCTTGACCGATATCATTCTGCAGTTCATTATAAATTCGGTACTATGATCGAAATTCCGCGCGCAGCTTTAGTGGCCGATCAAATTGCTGAATATGCCGAATTCTTCTCATTCGGAACCAACGACCTCACTCAGATGACCTTTGGGTATAGCCGTGATGACGCTGAAGGGAAATTTCTCTTCTTCTATGAAGAAAACGGTATTCTTCCTGAAGATCCTTTCCAGTCGATTGATATTGATGGAGTGGGGCAGCTCATGCGTATGGGTGTTGAAAAAGGCCGATCGGTGAGGTCTGATTTGAAATGTGGGATTTGCGGTGAACATGGCGGTGATCCGAAATCGGTTATGTTCTGCCATACCATTGGATTGAATTATGTGAGTTGTTCACCTTTCCGGGTACCTCTGGCACGGTTGGCTGCTGCTCATGCGGTAATCGAAGAGGAAGGCAAAGTCAAGGATTCTTCAAAGTTCGATAAATAAACACCATTCATGCTGAAATAAATGAAAGCCGGGCTGAATGATTTTCACCCGGCTTTCGGGTGGAAAATTGAACATTGAGATGATTAAGAAATATTGGGAAGATTGGGAAGCGAAAACGCTATCTCCCCATGCCACTCTCAGTACCAAAAGTCGCGGTCGGCAATACCCCGAAAAAGAATGTGAATTACGCAATTGTTTTCAACGCGATCGGGATCGAATCCTCCATAGCAAATCATTTCGACGGTTAAAGCACAAAAGTCAAGTTTTTTTGAGTCCGGAGGGAGACCATTATCGAACTCGCCTGACTCATACTCTTGAGGTATCACAGATCTCCCGGACGATTGCTCGAGGGTTACGTTTGAACGAGGACCTCACCGAAGCGATCAGCCTTGGTCATGATTTAGGTCATACCCCTTTTGGACACGCCGGGGAGGAAGCCTTGCAGGAAATCCATCCGGGGGGATTCAAACATAACGAACAGAGTTTACGAGTAGTGGAAGTGTTAGAAAATAATGGGAAGGGTTTAAATTTAACCTGGGAGGTGAGAGATGGAATTGCCCGGCACTCCAAAACCAGGGATTTGGATATAGAGCGGGTTTCAGGTGATAGCTTACCCCATACTCTCGAAGGTCAAGTGGTCAGGTGGTCGGATATGATTGCCTATGTCAACCATGACATCGATGATGCCATTCGAGGAGGGGTCATTACGGTTGAAGATCTTCCCCGGGATTGTATCGAGGTTTTGGGTCGGACTCACCGGGAAAGAATCAACCTAATGGTTAAAGACATTATCATCCACAGCTATGGAAAATCCATGGTCACTATGAGTGCTCCTATTCGTGATGCGACCCAGGAATTACGGAGTTTTATGTTTAAAACGGTTTATTTTGGTGATTATCAACACACCGAACGAGAAAAAGCCAAGCGATTAATCAAAGAGCTCTATCAATACTTTTTATCACATCATCAGGCACTTGAATCAGAATATCACATTGATTTTACCGATAAAAATATCGATGTTATTGTTTGTGATTATATTTCGGGAATGACCGATCGATATGCTCTGGCCATCTACCAAAAATATTTTATTCCATCTTCCTGGCCTCAGGGAGGAATTGTAAAAGACATACGTTGATTTTCTAAATTCAGAAGGGAGGATTATATTGTGGGTTTAGCAATATTTGCTACTATAGCTGGTTTAATAGCGGTTTTATATGCGGCATATCTTATTAAGAAAATTGACTCTTTTGATGCCGGCAATGAAAGGATGAAAGAAATATCCCTTGCGGTTCAGGAAGGTGCCATGGCGTTCCTGAAGAGGGAATATTTTTTCCTCATCTTTTTTGTCATCGGTATGTTTTTTCTCATTATTTTTACCCGAGGGATAGTGGAAGCAGTATGTTATGT
>CAYSWT010000008.1:34126-35874 GCA_964434845.1 uncultured Atribacterota bacterium
GGTGATAACGTTGGCGATGTTGCAGGCATGGGTGCTGACTTGTTTGAATCTTACGTCGGTTCGATTATTGCCGCCATGATTCTGGGAGTGTTTGCCTTCCCGGGAACTTTGGGAGGAGTGATGTATCCCCTCATTTTAGCGGGCGGAGGAACCATTGCTTCTATTATTGGAACTCTTTTTGTCAGCTCCAAAGATGAAAAGGGCCTTGCGGCAGCTCTCAATCGCGGGACCTATATAAGCGGTGCTTTGGTCATTGTCATCAGCTTAGTGGCTTCGTTATTGATTTTAAAAACAACCGGTCCTTTCGTAGCAACCGTTGCCGGTTTGGTTGCGGGAATCATTATCGGATTAACCTCTCAATACTACACTGCCAGTGATTATAAACCGGTTAAAAACTTAGCCGAAAATTCCAAAACCGGTCCAGCGACGGTTATTATCAATGGTCTGGCTTTGGGAATGGAGAGCACTCTGCTTCCCACAATATTAGTCTGTGCGGCTTTGTTGGTTGCCTTCTGGGCGGCCGGAATTTACGGGATTGCTATTGCTGGTATCGGTATGCTGTCCATTACTGCTATTGTCGTCGCCGTTGATGCCTATGGGCCGGTAGCCGATAATGCCGGTGGTATCGCCGAAATGGCTGAATTGGATCCAAAGGTAAGAAAGATCACCGACTCACTCGATGCCTTGGGAAATACTACCGCTGCCATTGGGAAAGGTTTTGCTATCGCCTCTGCCGCCTTGACCGCTCTTGGTTTGTTTGTTGCCTATTCGCGTACAGTCAACCTCAGTAAAATCGATCTTCTCAATCCCTTAACCGTAGTTGGACTCTTCATCGGTGGCATGCTTCCCTTCCTCTTCTGCTCGATGGCTATGAAAGCGGTGGGTGCTGCTGCCTTTAAGATGGTTGAAGAAGTCAGACGACAATTCCGTGAAATCAAAGGTCTCATGGAAGGCAAAGTGAAACCGGATTATGCCCGTTGTGTTGATATCAGTACCAAAGGCGCCATTACCCGTATGATCGTTCCTGGTTTGATGGCGGTTCTGACTCCGCTGATTGTGGGTATTGTTTTAGGGAAAGAAGCATTGGGTGGTCTTTTGGGTGGTGCTATCGTTTCTGGCCTCATGCTGGCTATCATGATGGCCAATGCCGGTGGTGCTTGGGATAATGCCAAAAAGTATATCGAAAGCGGATTCCTCGGTGGCAAGGGAACCTCAGCTCATGCTGCAGCCGTTGTTGGAGATACGGTAGGAGATCCTTTTAAAGACACCGCTGGTCCATCTTTAAATATTCTCATCAAACTCATGACCATCGTGGCACTCGTCTTTGCGCCAATCTTTTTAAGATAGATCATCATGATGCTGGCATCACCATGTGAGGAATGAAAATACATATTTGTTTCACCCATCAATTACCCCCCTTTAGCAAAGGGGGGTCAGGGGGGATTTGGCTGTGATGTCCAACCAATCGAATTCCTCTCGATCTCCCTTTGTCCAAAGGGAGAGGTTTGGGAAAGAACCTTATAAAGATGAGATCTTCACGCCCTCAGAATACGAGGGCTTAGGATGACAACACTATAATTATGGGTGAGGATGAGGGTGATTTTTTAACTATTCACTATTCACGACTCACGGTGTTTACAGAATAGATGTCCATGCTGCATGGCAGCACCATATGAGGATGGAAACACCAAAATGTTGAGGCGTTGAGAGGTTGAGGTGTTGAGTTGGAAAAGATAAAAAGATGAGAT
>CAYSWT010000009.1:0-17251 GCA_964434845.1 uncultured Atribacterota bacterium
ATGTCGAAGCGGCTGAGGAAATGATTCAACAAGGAGACCCACTGGTCTATGAAGTGATCTATGCCAAAGTTCCAGAAACCAAAGGTCATCTCGGTCACTGTACCACAATTATTTATCCGGGTAAAGTCGGGAAGGAGTATTTTCTCACCAAGGGTCACTACCACAAAAAACTTGGTACCGCCGAAATCTATTTTTGTCTCCGGGGACAGGGACGACTGATCATGGAATCAACCAATGGGGAGTGTGATATACTGGACATGTTTCCCGGGTCAGCATCCTATATCCCTCCTTTTTGGTCACATCGAACCATGAACGTTGGTAAGGAACCGCTCATTTTTTACTGTATATTCCCCGCCGATGCTGGACATGATTATGCCACCATTGAAGAACAAGGATATCCGAAATTAGTTGTAGAAGAGTACGGAGAAGTCGTGGTCATCGATAATCCGAAACGAAAAAAGTAGCCGGAGGGTGATTTGAGTGCAATTACCAGAAAAAGCGACGCAGCCAACCATGTATTTTATCGGTGTTACCACCGGTAAGTCGTCAATCATGAAACTTTTTCCACTTTGGGCAAAAGAATTGGGGTTAACCGATGCTGTTCTCAAGGGAATTGATATTGCCATTCATGCACCTGAAGAGGATTATCGGCAAGTGGTCGATTTTATTAAAAACGATCCCTTATCAGTGGGAGCCCTGGTGACCACTCACAAAATCGATTTATATAATGCTGCACGGGATCTCTTTGATTTTCTCGATCCCTATGCACAAATTTTCGGAGAACTTTCATCAATTTCCAAAAAGGACGGTCAACTGGTAGGGCATGCCAAAGATCCGATTTCCAGCGGTTTGGCTTTGGAAACTTTTGTCCCAAAAAATTTTTGGTTCAAGCATGGTGGTGAAGTATTTATTATGGGGGCAGGAGGAAGCGCTCGTGCCATGGCTGCTTATCTATTCAATAAAGATAAAGGCGACAACATCCCGTCCAAAATGCATGTCTCCAATCGCAGCACACCCCGGCTGGAATCGATGAAAGAGATTATGAAAAAACTCAGTCCCGATGCCCCCATCGAATATCATCATTGTCCCGATGCGGCCATAAATGATACCATCCTGAAAAAGATGAAACCCTATTCCTTGATTGTGAATGCCACCGGCCTGGGGAAAGATCGACCCGGTTCACCACTTACCGATCAAGCAGAATTTCCTGAAAACAGTCTGGTATGGGAGATTAACTATCGGGGTGATTTACTCTTCAAATACCAGGCTCTCCGACAAAAGGAGAAAAAAAACCTCCACGTTGAAGATGGCTGGATTTACTTCATTCATGGCTGGACTCAGGTTGTAGCGGAAGTCTTTCATATTGATATTTCCGATGAGATGTTTCAGTGCATCGAGAAAATCTCCAATGATTTTCGATAATCTCAATAGCTGTTGGCTGGTTTTTTAGAAACAATAGAGGAGGGGGGATAAATTGTATTTTCATTTTTATCGAGATAGAATGATATTGTCGCGCTTTACTTTAAGAAAGGAGGAGGTGAAGTGCTTCATCAACTGTTGAGTGTTTATAATGAACCTTTTTTAACTTCGTATTTACATTTTGATTAAGGAGGGTAATGAAATGAAGAAACTATTCGTGTTGAGTTTAATTGTTTTAATGGTGTTCAGTTTTTCAGTGTTAGCTATGGCTCAAGACAAAACCTGGGAGTCTCAAAAAGGCGAATTTGCTGGAAAAACCATCACCGTTTTAGTAACTGATCCCCATACCATGGTTGTCGAAGCCTGGAAACCTAAATGGGAAGAACTCACCGGCGGAAAAATTGATATCGTAGTGGTTCCTTACTCGTCGCTATTCGACAAGATGATGACTGATTTTATCACTGGAACCGGTGCCTACGACCTTATCTGCTGGCCTTCCAGCTGGGCGGGTGACATTATTGGAGGTGGTTGGGTGCTCCCAATTAAACCTTTCATGGATGATTATGGATATCCAAATTGGGATGATGTGGTGCCCGCTCAGAAAAATAACTTAATGTGGGCTGGAGAAATCTACGCGATGCCCTACGATGGCGACTGCCATCTCATCTATTACCGGAAAGATGCTCTCGAAAACCCTGATTATCAAGCTAAATTTAAAGAAAAATATGGCTATGAATACAGCGTTCCTCCTAAGACCTGGGAAGAAGTCGTCGATATAGCCGAGTTCTTTAATAATTGGGACTGGGATAACGATGGTGAGGTAGAATACGGTATTGATTTTATCGCCCAGCGTAAAACCCAAGCTCAGTGGACACTTCTCGATATCGTCATGCAATATGCCGCTCAGCCGGGTATCGCTCCCTATTTCAATCCCGACACCATGGAGCCTTTGGCCAATAATCCGGGTTGGGTTGAAGCCGTAACCGTTATTACCAAATTAGCCAAGTTTGCCCCTCCCGGACTTCTCGGCTATGGGTACAGCGAAAACCGTCAGGCTTTTATCAGTGGGAATGCAGCTATGTCGATTGACTGGGGTGACATTGGAGTCATGGAGCAGTCGGAAAAAGAATATGGCAGTAAAGTCAAAGGCAAGCTTGGGTATGGTCCGCTTCCGGGTGCCATGAAAACTTATAACTATAAAGAAGGAAAATGGATTGAAGGTAATAACCAGGTCAATTTCCTTGACTTTGGTGGTTGGGTTTACTCCATTTCAAAGTTTTCCAAAAATCCATTGGCTGCTTACAAATTCGCTGCCTACTTTGGTGCGCCTGAACAGAGTATTCTGGATGTCACCGGTGCTCATGGGTATACCGGAGCGAATCCCTGGCGTTTCAGTCATTTTAAGGATGTAGCGAAATGGGTTGAATTTGGCGGTTGGGGAGAAGAATCAGCTAAAGCGTACCTGGGAGCCATCGAAAAGATCATGTCTGATGCCAAAGCCCTTTCTGACCTGAGAATCCCAGGCGGAGCCGAATACTACGATTATCTCGACCTCCATCTGGCTGATGCACTGGCTGGGAAAGTCAGTCCTCAGGAAGCATGCGATGCCGTTTACAAAGAATGGCAGAAGATCACGGAGAGTTACGGCAAAGACAAGCAACTCAAACTCTATCGTGAATCTCTGGGTTTACCGGCTCAATAAATCCGGTACTTTTTATTTCCCCTCATGGTTGGTTCATCCAACTGCGAGGGGAATACGCCCCAATGACGATGAGAGAGACTGGTTCAAGTCGGTCTCTCTCGTTTGATATCAACAATGAAGACTCTTTCATTCTAAGAGATACCAAAAAACCTTGAGGGATAAACAACATGGCGATTGCCAAAAAAAGTACTGGATTATTTTTTCTCCTTCCTGGAGTTGCCTTTTTACTGATTATGGGTATCTTTCCTCTCATTTGGTCTTTAACCCTGGCTTTTCACAAATGGAAAGCGGCAACCGGGGTAGGGAAAGTTTTTGTCGGTTTCCAAAACTTCATCGATATTCTCACCCAGGATTCACGCTTTTGGAACAGTCTTCGTTTTACCGTTCTCTATGTTGTGGTTGTGGTTCTGGTCGAACTGGTACTTGGATTAATGCTTGCTTATATTTTAAGCGAAAAAATCCATTTCCGGAATTTTTTCCGTATTCTCTTTTTACTTCCCATGGCAGCCCCGGCGATTGGAGTCGCTTTCATATGGAGGATGCTTTTAAACCCGGCAGCAGGAGTGGTCAGTAAAATCCTGGCAAGTTTCTCCATCAACGTCCCCGGGTTGTTGACCAATGCCTCGACCGCGCCCTATGTCCTCATGCTCATCGACATCTGGGAATGGACTCCTTTTATGTTTATGGGTCTTCTGGCAGCTCTTCAGGCATTTCCTCCCGAGCTTTATGAAGCGGCTGCTATCGATGGTGCCAATGGAATTCAAACTTTCGGGTATATTACTCTCCCTTTGCTCAAGCCGATCATCATTACTCTTTCCCTGTTACGGGTCATCGATGCCTTTAAACTCTTTGAAATTGTTTTTGGAGTAACCAGTGGAGGGCCGGGAAGCAGCACTGAATCACTCTCATTTTATACCTATACCACCGGGTTTTCGTATTTTAATTTAGGGTATGCGTGTGCTTTGTCCTGGGTTTTTCTCTGGATTGTGCTGGGAATATCCAACATCGTGCTCAACCGCTTCAGGAAGGAGGCATAAATGTTGAAGAAAAAAAAAGTAACCGTTGGTCGGGTCATCATCTGGGTGGTACTGATTGCCTTTTCGGTTTGGACGATATTTCCTTTTTTCTGGACGGTTATTACTTCCATTAAAATTCCCGGTGAAAAGTTTACTTATGGTTTTCTTCCGTATATTCAATTTGAACCTACATCTCAAAACTGGAGTAATATGCTTACCGGTCCCGAACGGGAACGAACCCTGTTAGGGTTACGGAGCAGTATCGTGATATCTGCTTTGAGTTCTATGTTGGTGTTAATCCTGGGAGCTTTGGCGGGCTACGCCTTGGCTCGTTTCAATTTCCGAAAAGCCAAAGACATAGCAGTATGGATTCTCTCCAATCGTATGTTTCCTCCGATCGCAGTAGCTATTCCCTTTTTTCTAATGATGAGGTCACTCCGGCTTCTCGACACTCTTCCAGCGATCATCATTGCTCATACCGTTTTTAATCTCCCGCTCGCAATCTGGCTGATGCAGGATTTTTTCAGAGAACTTCCCAAGGAAATTGAAGAAGCGGCACTCATTGATGGCTGTTCCACCTTTCAAACCTTTGTCCGGGTCGCTCTTCCACTCGCTCTACCTGGTATTATCGCTGTTTATATCTTATGTTTTATTTTTTCCTGGAATGAGTTTCTATTTGTCGTCACTCTTTCCTATAAGAACGTCATGACTCTCCCGGTGGTTATTACCGGGACGCTAACTGTGGTCGGAATTGATTTTTCGAGAATAGCCACCTTGACCATCCTGGCTATTACTCCACCAGTTATCCTGGCGGCATTTACTTCAAAGTATCTGGTACGGGGTCTCACACTTGGAGCAGTGAAGCAGTGAATAGAAATTCCATGGCACCATTTGAACAAAGAAAATACTGAACGTCGATTTGTCATTCAAAGGAGTATATATACCGGAAGGAGGTGAGTCATTCAGCGATTCGATATGCGGTATGGCTTGCAGGAGCGGATGTCCCAAGTCTAAAAATAAATACGAAATAAGGCTTGGTACAAAGTGTTGAGGTTGAAACCATTGAATTATTATTCATTTTTAAAGGAGGTTAATTTTATGCGCAAATTGGTTATTCTATTGGCAATGGTGGTTTTAGTCGGACTTTTCGCCACAGTATCGTATGCTGCCGAACCAGTGTATCTGGGGACGGCCATCCGCAGTCTCTCCAATCCCTATCACGCCGCCTGGGCGGAAGGTGCCAAGCTATTTGCTGAGTACAAAGGATTATTAGATTATAATGTCATTCAAACCTGTGAGGGATCCAGCGAAAAGCAGTTGAATGATATCAAAGCTCTGGTTGCCCGTTCCAATGGCAATGCCGTTTTCTGTGTTGACCCCAACCAATCGACCGATGCTTTGGCAATTGCCAATGAGCTGGAAAAGAGCAAAGTGTATTTTGTCACTTTCTGGAACAAACCCACCGAAGTCAATGTGACCGATTATAAATACTGGGTTTCTCATATTAACTTTGATAACGTCGCTTCCGGATATAACACCGCTAAAGCACTCTTCGATTCCATAGGTAAAAAAGGCAAGGTTTTTGCTGTTCAGGGAATGCTCGGGAACAGTGCTGCCAGTGAACGATGGGAGGGGTTTGAAAAAGCACTGAAAGAATACCCCGATATCAACATGGTGGGTTGGCAATCTGGAGAATGGGAAAAAGTCAAAGCCTACAATCATGTATCCAATGCCTTAGTTGCCAATCCGGACATCGCTGCCGTCTGGTGTGCAAATGATTCGATGGCGGTAGGTGCCATAGAAGCGCTCCGAAGCCGTGGCCTGGCTGGAAAAGTCCAGGTTTCTGGAGTTGATGCAATTCCGGAAATAATCACCGCCATTCAGAACGGTGAAGCGGTTGCGACCGTAGCCTCCGATGCCTACTGGCAGGGCGGAATGGGTCTGGCGATTGCATTGGCTGCCAAAGAAGGCAAGATTAAAGTCGAAGAGCTTCCCGCTAACAAGAGAGACTGGATTGCCTCCAGTATCCTGATAACTACAGATAACATAGCTGAATACACTGAAAATTATATTAATAATAAACCAAAGTATGATTGGGAAGATTTCTGGGGTCGTTGGTTAAGAGGTGCCAACGAGTAATTTTTGCTTATTCCACTCTTGCCTGGCTGTTTTCGGCCAGGCAAGAGTATTGGACATTTATTATTTTTCCGAAAACGGATGAGGGAAAAATTCCTTCAAAGCCGGATACAGACAGCGAAAAATGTGATATTGCTCCCGATAAAGCGGAATCCATTGATCTTCGGGATAGACCGGTGGTTCGTACCTGATCATTTGCTGGACGGCTTCATGAAAGTGAGCGAAATGCCCGCTTCCGACCATGGCTAACAGGGCAGCTCCGGTTGCGGCTTCTTCTTTTACTTTGGTGGTTTGAAGTGGATGTTCTATAAACGAGGAGAGAATTGATCTCCATAAAGGGCTTTTTGCCCCTCCTCCGGCAAAGATAAATTTATTCCCGTTAAACCCTAATTCCTGGAAGATATTCAACGAATCCTTCAATGCCATGCTTACTCCTTCCATAATGGCTCGCACCAGGTCTCCTCGTTGATGAGT
Source organism: uncultured Atribacterota bacterium (assembly GCA_964434845.1). Taxonomy (GTDB): domain Bacteria; phylum Atribacterota; class Atribacteria; order Atribacterales; family Atribacteraceae; genus CAYSWT01. Next base: position 6,748 of record CAYSWT010000009.1, read on the forward strand.
AAGGTGGAGGTTGATAAAGGCTCCACGGGCGGCCGAATCGCGGTGAGGAGTTCTTTCACCGATGAGGTAGGGGAGGAAGATGAGACCATTGGTCCCGGCAGCAACTGAGCGAGCTTCTTGGTCTAAAGCTGGATAATCAAAAACCCGGTTCTCGGAATCAAGCACTGATTTTTTAAACCAGCTTAAGGAGAGGCCGGCACAGAGTGAAGCTCCCAGGAGATGCCAGCTTCCGGGTATAGCATGACAAAAAGTATGTATCCGCAACTGGGGATCGGTAATTGGGTGGGGTATAGGCGTGAAAACCTGACCACCAGTACCGATGGTCAGTAACACATCACCATCATTGATAATTCCGTTCCCAAGGGCAGCGCAATGTTGGTCTCCGGCACCAGCTGCCACATAGGTATCACCTCTGATACCGAGTTCGTCTTGAGCCGCTTTTGACACCTGCCCAATGATATCGACAGATTCATAGATAGGGGGGAAGAGAAATGGCTTGAGTTCCAATGCTTCAAGAATTTCCTCCGACCAATTACGGCGATTGATATCGAAAAGAAGGGTCGATGAGGCATCGGCCACGTCGGAAGATGGTGGGAGTCCCAACTTAATTTTTAAATAATCTTTGGGAAGAATTGCCCAACGGGCTTTGTGGTAAAGGTCAGGTTGATGCTTTTTTATCCATAAAAGCGATGCCGCCATAAAACCAGTGGCAATATCACTTCCGGCAATCGAGGCGAGTCGCGAACCCAATATTTCCCGAATTTGATGAACTTCAGTTCCACTTCTTTGATCAGCCCATATAATTGCTGGGCAGATGGGAGAACACTGCGCGTCCAGTAGAACCAAGCCGTGCATTTGACCAGAAAATCCAATCGCTTTCACTTGAGGAACACGGCACTGACTGATCGCTTCCCGCACCGCCGATTCCGTTTGAAGCCACCATTCTTCGGGATCTTGTTCGACGAAACCGAGCTGAGGAGTGAGCAGGTGATAATCGCGGCTGATACAGGATAGCAAATGACCTTCCGGATCATAAACGACCACTTTTACACTTTGAGTCCCCAGGTCTATTCCGATAAATTGAGCCATACAGTTCCTCCCTTGAGTCTCGAGAAATTCAACTATTCATTACGGCAAGATTACCACCCAGCATTCCAGCTGACAAGATTTTTCTTTTTCATTTTTCAGATTGATTGACAGAAAAACCTGGAATGAGTATTCTTATTCGGGGTTGTGATAAGATGAGAAAAAAGCAAATACAAATCATCAAATTGATTCCAAAGTCCATCTTTCCTTTAAACAGGGAAGATGGACTTTTTTTTGACAATTTATACCTCACTCCCCCAATGATTCAGTTCTTTTTAGCATGTGAAAACCGAATCAAAGGAAAATCTTGGTTCTTTTCAAGAAATTTTTGATAAAGAATAGAAGGAGGTTGGCGGGTGGTGAAATGGAAACACAGGCATTTGTTGGGTATTGATAATCTCAGTGTGGATGAAATAAGGTATCTTCTTGAAAAAGGAAATTGTTATCGTGATTTTTTGGAGCAATCACCAAAAGGAACCACAACTCTTCAGGGGTATTATCTCATTAATCTATTTTTTGAAGCCAGCACACGAACCCGAACCTCTTTTGAAATGGCGGCAAAACTCTTAGGAATGGAGGTCGTCAATTTTTCCATTGATATCAGCAGTGTTCAGAAGGGCGAGAGTTTTCGCGATACAGTTCGTACTCTGGCTCGAATGAAGGCCGATGCGCTGGTGGTTCGACATCGATCCAGCGGCATTCCCCTTTATCTTTCTCAATTTCTTCCTTTTCATATTATCAATGCCGGAGATGGCATGAGAGAACACCCGACACAAGCCCTTCTTGACTTATTGACGATGAAAAGAGCTGGTATTGATTTTTCTCAGATGACGGTGGCAATTGTTGGGGATATTCTTCACAGCCGAGTTGCTCGATCTTTGAGCATCGGACTGAAAAAATTAGGAAGCCGGGTCATTCTCTCTGGTCCACCCACCTTGATACCGGTGGGGATCGAAGTGTTGGGAGCCCAGGTTGTCTATCCGGTAGAAGAGGCGATGAAACGAGCCGATATCGTTTATCTGCTCCGCATTCAAAAAGAACGACAAGAAGCAGGATATTTTCCCAGTGAGAAAGAATATGCCCGGTTTTTCGGACTGAAGAAGAACCTTCTGAGCCATCAGGGACAGTTGAAAATGATCATGCATCCCGGACCGGTCAACCGAGGACTCGAAGTTGCTTCGGCTTTGGTGGAAGGAGAGAATTCCTTCATTGAAGAACAAGTGACCTGTGGTTTAGCGGTACGTATGGCAGTTTTGGAAACGCTGATTCGGGAGGGACGATCGGATGGGTAAGCTCTTGATTAAAAATGGCACCCTGGTGCTGACTCAATCGGGAATAACAACTGATGCTGATCTTCTCGTAGAAAATGGAATCATTACTCGCATCGAAGCCGGTCTTCATGATCCGAAAGCTGAGGTCATCAACGCTTCCGGCTGTTTGGTTGGACCGGGGTTTATCAACCTCCATGTTCACTTCCGGGAACCGGGAGAAGAGAATAAAGAAGATTTACAGTCTGGATCACAAGCGGCCGCCAAGGGTGGTTTTTCATCGGTTTTGTGCATGCCCAACACCTGTCCCCCGTTAGACACTCCTCTCCTGATTCGATATCTTGGGTTACGCACTCGGGAAATCGGATTGGTGAACATCTATTCATCGGCAGCTATCAGTGTGGGATTGGTGGGGAAGGCCATGACCGAATTTGGATTGCTGAAAGAAGCGGGAGCGAGGGTATTGAGCGATGATGGGAAATGTATTCAAGATAGCCGTCTCCTCTATCGAGCGCTGACCTATGCCCGTTATTTCGATCTTCCCTTTCTCCTCCATGATGAAGATGAAAATATCGCTGGCGAAGGTCAGGTCAGTGAGGGAGAAATGGCGGTCAAAATGGGCTATCGGGTGATTCCCAGGGTAGCTGAAGATTCGATAATGGCTCGCGATTTGGTATTGGCACGTGCAACTGGAGCGCGAGTTCACTTCACTCATCTTTCTACAGCTTTTAGTGTTGACCTTTTGGCTTTTTTTCAAGAAAAAGGAGCACAGGTGAGTGCCGATGTCACTCCTCATCATTTACTGCTTACCGATGAAAGTATCGTTCCCTATGGAAGTCATGCCAAAATGAAACCGCCGCTCCGTGGGCAGGCTGATATTTCCGCTCTCAAAGAAGGCATTCGCCGGGGAGTTATCCGCTTTTTGGCTTCCGATCACGCTCCCCATGCGGTTGAAGATAAGGAGGGAGATTTCAACGAAGCCACTTTTGGGATTTCGAATCTGGAGATTACGATACCGCTTTATGTAAAAGCATTAGTGGATGATGGGACCCTTGATTGGGTCGAATTATGGAAACGACTGAGCTTTTTCCCGGCTGAATTTTTAGGTCTACCTGAGAAAGGGATCCTAAAAGTCGGGAAGGATGCCGATTTAACCATTGTAGATCCGGATACTCATTATCAAGTGAAGGTAGAGGAATTTGTTTCCAAAGGAAAGAACTGTCCGTTTGATGGTTGGCAGCTCCGGGGATGGCCAATCTATACTATTGTAAATGGTAAAATAATTATGCGGGATTTACAACTTGAACCGTGAATTCGATGTCGAATAAGGCAAAAAGTGAGGTACAGAGATATGAATTTTGCTGACCGTCTTTGTTTGAGTATTCGAGATAAAGGACCGCTGATGGTAGGTTTGGACCCCCACCTGGAATATTGTCCTCCCTTTCTTCTTGAGAAAGAGATAAAAGAAAAAGGAAAAACCTGGGAAGCATTGTCGTCAGCGGTTGCAGAAATGAATCGCCTTCTCTTGGAAGTACTCCAGAATATCGTAGCTATGGTGAAAATACAAATGGCTTTTTATGAAATGTTGGGTGTACCGGGTATGGTCGCATTGAAATCAACCATAGACTTTGCTCGCCAACTTGGGTTTATCATCATCCTCGATGGGAAGCGCAACGACATCAGCAGCACTGCTTCCGCCTATGCCCGGGGATATCTTTCCCAGGTTCCGTTTCCGGGAGGATGTTTTTCTTCTTTTTGGGATATTGACGCTCTAACGGTGAATCCCTATCTGGGTGAAGATGGGCTGGAACCCTTTATTGATGAAGCGAGAGCTGCTGAAAAAGGCATTTTTGTTCTTTGCCGGACTTCCAATCCCAGCTCGCCTACGGTACAGGATGTTGCCGGTCCAGAGAAAGTATTTGTGAAAGTTGCCAGCATGGTTGAAGCGATGGGAAAAAAGCTCGTCGGCGAATCGGGCTTCAGCTCGGTGGGGATTGTTGTAGGAGCCACCTATCCGGATGATGTCAAATATTTACGTGAAAGGTTTCCCACCCTTTTATTTTTATTACCAGGAATCGGAACTCAGAAGGGGAGCCTGGAATGCCTGCGCTTTGCGTTTCGGGAAGATGGTCTGGGAGCAGTGGTGAACGTTTCCAGGGATGTGGTGTTTGCTTACCGGGATGACCCCCAATGTGCTTCAGGAATTGGGTTTGAGGTGAAAGCCCGGGAACGGGCCAAGCATTACCAGACTCAGCTGCGGGACCTTCTTCCATGAAATCAGCCAAAATCATCACCATCCGTAATCTCGGTTCCTCATTCATCGAAATGTGGTTGGAAGAAAAAGATATAGCCCATCTCGCTCGTCCCGGTCAATTCGTCATGATTTCCCCGGGAAATACTTTTGATCCTTTTTTGAAAAGGCCCTTAGCAATTCTATCGACACAAGAAACTCAGTTTGGATTGCTGTTTGAAATTGTCGGGCGCGGGACTGAATTGTTATCCCAGTTTCACCCGGGCGATCTGGTGCCGGTGTTTGGACCTCTGGGAAATGGATTTTCTCTTTCCCCGAAAGAAGCCATCCTCATTGCCGGAGGTCGTGGGTTGGTTCCTCTCTCTTTTCTGGCCAATTATTTCCATCAGAAAAAAATTCCCTATATCTTTTTCTTTGGTATGAAAGATCATTCCGAAGCGGTTCTATCCGAAACGATCTACCATTTGCAGCCCTCTCTGATTTTAAGCTGCCAGGAAAAAATATCTGGCCAATACCATGGAACCGTCCTGGATGCTTTTACAGACTGGCTTGCCCATTCCTCTTCAACCTCAGAAACCACCATCTATACTTGTGGGCCACAGGAGATGTATCAGGAGATGAGTCAGATCAAAGCCATAACCTCTTTCCGAGTGGAAATTTCTTTGGAATCACGAATGGGTTGTGGGTATGGAGTCTGTTTGAGCTGTGCGGTTAAGAAAAAAGGGTTTCCAGGGTATTATCATGTGTGTAAAGATGGACCGGTTTTTCGGCTGGGGGAGGTGGAGTTATGACTTTGCACACCTGCTTGGGAGAGCTGATTCTTTCTAATCCGGTCATTTTAGCTTCAGGAACCTGCGGCTATGGACGAGAAATCGCTCCCTATCTTGACCTTGACTGCTTGGGTGCTATCACCCTTAAAGGACTGAGTTCTAATCCATGGATGGGAAATCCCCCCCCTCGTATCCATGAAACCTATGCTGGGATTATGAATTCGATTGGATTGGAAAATAAAGGGTTTGAGCGGTTTCTTCGCGAGGACATCCCTTTTTTAGAAACGTTTCATACCCGGATAATTGCTAATATCTGGGGGAAAACCAGCGAAGAATATTTGGATATCGCTCGCAAAATGGATGCCTTGGAACGGATCGACGCCATCGAAGTTAACGTATCCTGCCCCAACCTGGAGCATGGTGGAGAGAGTTTTGCGTCTGACTGCCAGATTTTATGTCAAATGGTCGGCGCATTGCGCCGAATCATCCATAAGCCTCTCATCGTTAAGCTGGGACCAAACACCGCTGACCTGGAAAATGCGCTCGATTTTATGGAAAAGGAGGGTGTCGATATTCTGAGTGTCACCAATACTTTTCCAGCGCTTGCGGTTGATGTCGAGAACCAGCGTTTTGTTTTTTCCCGGAAAACCGCTGGCTTGTCTGGTCCCGCCATCAAGCCCTTGGCACTCAAAATGGTGTACGATGTTTTACAAAGGACTCACCTACCGGTCATCGGCATGGGTGGTATAATGAAAGCCGAGGATGCGCTCGAATTCCTCTTAATCGGGGCTCGGGCGGTTGCAGTTGGTTCAGCCAATATTATCGATCCCTCCATAGCCATTCGAATCATCGAAGGTATTGATTTCTATTTAAAAAGAAAAAATATTTCGTGTTTGGACGATTTGATCGGAAGAGTGAGGTGATAATAATAATGCATGAACAAGAAATTCTCCAGCTTTTTCGTGAAGCTGGAGCGTTTATGGAAGGCCATTTCCTTCTCAGTTCTGGATTACATAGTCCATTTTATGTTGAAAAGTTTAAACTTCTCCAGCATCCGAAATATGTGGAGATATTGGCTCAGGAAATCATCAACCGTTTTTCTGGCGTATTCCCCGAGGTGGTGGTGGGCCCCGCCGTGGGTGGTATCATTCTCGCCTATGAAGTTGCCCGTCAACTCGGCGTTAGCATGGCCTTTACCGAACGTGAAAATGGGAAGATGAAATTCCGTCGTGATTTTATTCTGGACCGGGGAAGTACTGTCCTGATCGTTGAAGATGTGGTAACCACTGGTTCATCTGTCCAAGAAGTCATCGGGGCTGTGGAGGAGACTGGTGCCACCATCGCTGGGGTGGGGATTTTAGTGGATCGCAGTGGGGGCAATATACAATTTCAATATCCCTTTCATCCCTTGCTGCAAATGGAAGTCAAAACCTACACCCCTGAAGAATGTCCCCTCTGTCTTGAACACGTTGAATTACAAAAACGAGGGAGTCGGCATCTGTAAAATACAGTGAATGGGGATTTGAATGTAATGTCCAACCAATCAAATCCCTTTATCCAAAGGGAGAGGTCCGGAAAAGAGTGATGATTGAGCATCTTTAAACTTTTTACCTTTCACCTTTCACTGTATTTTCATGATAGGTGCCATCATCTTTCGTCATTCCCGAATGTCCACACACCGTCATTCCTGAATGCATTAATCAGGAATCTATGTTTTTTTTCCTTTTATTTTAGACCCCTGATAGAAACATTCAGGGGTGACGAAATGACGAGAAGATTGTTTAAGAACCAATCGAATCCCTCTCAATCTCCCTTTATCCAAAGGGAGAGGTCCGGGGAATGGAATTATTGATTATCCTGAATAAAATGAGTTTTCATTGTTTGCTGGTTACTCGTTACTGATCACTCGTCACTGTATTTCCAGGATAGACCGTCATGTCACACAGTGGTGCCATGTGAGTATGGAAATTTCAATTGTTGAGGTGTTGAGTCGTTGAGGTGTTGAGTTGGAAAATGGCAGATGGGGGAGAGGGGAAGATTTTTTTTACTTCTCACGACTCACTTCTCACGACTCACGGTAGTTTCCAGGATAGAATAAAAGTTGTCGTTCCTTTGGGAATTGCCGGGAACGAATACCAATGTTGACTCAACAGGAGCGGGTGCTCGATGCCAGACTTAAAGACATTTTTGGATAATGAATTCGATCTGTTTGAGCCCATTCATTTAGCTCAGAACCTGGTGCGAATCTCCAGTGTGTCCCGGACCCGGGGTGAGTCAGACATTGCCCGTCATATCGCCAATTATTTCATCGATCACCAGATACGGGTGGAGTGGCAGGAAGTCGAAGAAGGATGGGCGAATATCATTGCTGAGATCGATGGTGGGAAAGGCGAAGGGCCATCTCTTTTATTGAATGGTCATCTGGACACGGTGCCGGTCGGTACCGGTTGGACGATGCCTCCCCTGGGTGGCCAAGTAGTTGAAAATTATCTCTATGGTCGGGGATCCTGCGACATGAAAGGATCACTCGCCGCCATGATGTACACTGCTAAAATTGTTTCCTTATTCGCTCCGAGTCTTTACGGAAAACTTAAGCTGGTTTTTGTGGTTGATGAAGAACAGGATAACCTGGGAATTAAAAAGTGGATTGAAAACCGGCAGAAAAACTGGGAGACGGTTGATTTTGCTGTGGTCGGTGAGCCTACCGGTTTGAACATTAGCCTGGGACACCGGGGAGTGGCAGCCTTTCGGGTCACGATGAAAGGAAAATCCTGTCATGCTGGGATCGCCAATCGGGGAATCAACGCCATTTATTTAGCTTCGGAAGCGGTTCGCCTCATTGAAGAAAAAAAACCTTTTTTTGATGAGTACGAGGATCCAGATATAGGAAAACCAGCCTTGAGTGTGGGGAAAATTCAAGGCGGAACCTCTCCCAATGTCGTTCCCGATCATTGCTCTTTTGAAGTTGATGTCCGGACGGTTCCAGGATTATCACTGCAAGAAATGGAAAACATCATTCGTGACACAGTCACCTCGGTTTTCAAAAACCATAATCTTTCTCCCACCTTTGATATTGAACAATCGATACCGCATCTCCCTCCGGTTAAAATTCCCCGTGATGTTCCCGGTATTGAAATCCTTAGCCGCTCTATTTCAGATATTCCCGGAGAAATGCCAATTTTCGCTCCTTTTCCCGCCTCCTGTGAAGCTACCTTTTTAGACCAGGCAGGCATTCCAACCGTCATTTTTGGACCAGGTCGAATCGAAGAGGCACACGGCGCTAATGAATTTGTCTCCATTACTCAAATTGTTGCTGCCTCCCGTATCTATTCACTTCTTGCCCTTCGATTTTTAGGTGGGGAATAAGTATTGAAACGATATTGGGTACTCATCGGTGTCATTCTGCTCTTCTTCATTCTTTCCCTGAGCATCCCCTGGAAAATCAATTGTCCGGATCAGATCAATTTACAGGTTTTTGGGGGGGAATCGCTGGTTCCGGTCCATCTCACCAATCTATGGGGGTTTTCACCCTGGTTTGGACGGTTGAGTGTTAAGGCAGAGGATGAAGATATGGTCAAGGTCGAGCTGTTTTCCAACGGCATGCGTCTGTCTCCGTATTTATTGGAGGGAAAGACAACCGTCAGGGTCAGATCTTTTCCGGTGGTCAAATATTTGTTCGTTCAGATTGATCCGTATCTGGCTGATAGCGATGGGGATGGATTTCCGGATGTGGTCGAACTCAAGACCGAATCGGATCGAATGATATTTCGTGATTTATTTGTCAATATCGCTCGCTCCCAGATTTACCAGCAAAGCGAGCTCTGGAAGGACAAGGATTGTTCCGGCTTGGTTCGTTTCGCATACCGGGAAACGCTCAAAAAGCATGATAAAAACTGGTTTGATACCTTTCAGGGGAAAATAGAAACACTTTTCGATATTCAAGCCTATCACTATCCACGCGTTCCTCTTTTGGGGACCAACTTGTTTCGGGTGAAACCGGGGAAATTCCGCTATGAAACCGTTCATGAGGATTTTTCAGTATTTTCTTCCACACGTTATCTTTTGGCGTATAACGTGGTTTTTTTAGGAAAGGATGTGCGTTCCGCCGATCGAGGCGATCTGATATTTTTTTATCATCCCGACTTTTTCTATTATCCCTATCATGTTATGATTTATGAAGGAAATGGAAATGTGATCTATCATACTGGATCCTTAGGAAACGAACAAGGGTATATCCAGGAGATGCCACTCAAGGATTTGTTTCACCATCCCGATCGGAGGTGGTGGCCAGTGGCTGATAATTCTTCATTTTTAGGGTTTTATCGATTTAAGATATTAGAGTGATTGTTTTTGCTGTTCATCACTCATCAAATCAAAGTGTTCTTTAAAAAGTGAACCATGCCAAAAGGAGGGAGATTCTTGAAACTCTTATCCTGGATTGGGTTAATTGGAATTGGGGTAGCCCTTTTATTCAGTGGTACGGTATTTGCCTCTTCGTATATCTCTCTGAGTGTGCCTGCCCATATGTATCCGGGAGAACCGATCGAAATCAGAATCAATGCAAGTGAAGTCAAAGGTCTTCAGCTTTCTCTGTTTCTAATCGATGATCCGGAGAAATATATACTGGAAAGTAAGAAAGAATATTTTTTCTCGGTTGATACCTGGCGACCGAAACGGCCGCTCAATCAGCAGGAAAAATGGCAAAATTTGAAATACGATTTTTTCCGTTCCCTTCGTGCAGTTGCTGCCAAGGTACTCTCACCGGCTCTCAAACAAAGTCTTAAAGATATTTTAGGGATAGAGGGACCAATTCCATCGCGGTTCATTGAAATCACCGCCGCTGATTATCAGCGCAATTCATCACTCCTCAAAACCTGGTGGGAAGACATCACCTATGCCAAAGACTCCAGTTATGCCTATAAAACCATTAAGATGAATCCACTTCAAGAAGGTGTTTATTTACTAACCGCTGCCGGTGGTGCCAAGGAAGCGCGTGTCATCTTTGCCGTCACCCGGCTTTCACTCATTTCCAAAATTGATCAGTCCCAGCTGATCGTTTTTACTCAGGATCGCAAAACCGGCCAAATTCTCAGTGATGTCCGGCTTCGTTTACTGAAAAATGATACTGT
>CAYSWT010000009.1:17351-35731 GCA_964434845.1 uncultured Atribacterota bacterium
TGGCGAGAAGGTCAAAGCAGTTCTGACCGATTATCGGGAGAATATTTATGCGAGTTGCGAACTCGTTTCCGATCAGTTTGGAAACGTTACTTCCTGGTTTGATCTCCCGATTTCATTGGAAGAAGGGACCTATCTGATTCAACTGACCTGGAAAGAGAATGACTTTTTCAGAATGGTTTCCATCGAAAACTATGAAAAACCAGCCTTTGAGGCTACGGCAAAACCGGTGAAAGCGACCTATGCCAACCGCGAAGAAGTAACCGTCCAACTTCATGCCAGTTATTACTCTGGTCAGCCGCTCACCCCAGGAACTTTTCATTATCAAATTTACCGCTACCCGGTTTATTACTGGCAAACCAACATGCAGACCGAGATGATCGAAGAAAACACTGGGGTTCTGGATGAAAAAGGAGAAGCTGAGGTCAAGTTTGTTCCTGAAGTCAAAGACAACGCCTATTGGTATGAAATTCAAATCGGGGTTTTCGATGCTGCCTCCCGAGGAGTGGAAAAAATTGCTCGGGTAAAAGTACTGATGGGAGATTATGCCTTTCTTCTCCAATCCGACCGGTATTTTGTCGAGGTTAACCAGGATCTCCATTACACCGTGGAAGCGCGCGATGCCATGGATCAGAAAGTCGATGTGGGCAAAGTCTACGCCACCATTTATGAATTGAACTGGAATAAAGAAAAAAAGGACTGGGATGAATCATCGGTTAAACTCTTCTCCTTTGCTGTCTCTTCAGGCCAGGCTGGTATCGATTTTTCTATGGATAAAGCCGGTTTCTATCGTCTGGTCTGTGAATCGCAGGATAGTAAGGGGAATAAAATCACTGCTTCTGATACTTTTTACGTAACCGGCGCCGGGTTATATCTGCCAGCAACCGGAGTCGAACTTCATCTGGATAAAAAAGAATATCGGGTCGGTGAAACTGCCAAGGTATTGGTTGTTCCACCGGTTACTGAAAAATTTCCCCACCTGATTTCGATCGAAGGTGAAAAAATCTACGAGTATGAAGTGAAAGCTGACACAACTGGACCCTATGAAATATCAATCCCCATCACCAAGGACGCTATTATGGGATATTATTTCAGCCTGGCAACTTTTTTTAAGGGAAGCTATTACAATGAAACAGTCCAAATTCCCGTCATACCAGAAAAAGAACTTTCGGTCGAAATATCGACCGATAAAGACCGCTATCGTCCTCAAGAAAAGGGGAAATTAAAGATAAAGATCAGTGGTGCTGATTTACAGCCCAGACGGTGCGATTTCTCGCTGGCCATTGTGGATCAAGCGATTTTTGATATATCTTATCAATGGTGGGAAAGAATCTATGATCATTACTACCAAAACTTTTACAATAAAGTGTATACCCAATCCTCCTGGTATGAATACTTCTACGGTCAGGGAGAATATGTCCAAAATACCAAGCCTCAATTCAAGGGGGACGGTCGGGGAGGAGCCGCTGAGCCAGTGGTACGAAAATATTTCCCCGATACTCTTCTTTGGTTCCCTAATTTAATGACCAATGAACAGGGAGAAGCTGAAGTTGAATTCACCTGCCCGGACAGCTTGTCCAGTTGGAGAGTCGAGGTGAGGGCGAATACTCCTGATGAATTTGGCGAATCGGTTATGAATTTTAAAACTTCCAGCCCCTTCGCCTTCCGGGTGGAGCTCCCATCCTATCTCACCCAGGGAGATTCGATTCAGACTCAGATGACGCTTTGGAATGAATTCCCTAGGCAAAAAGTCACACTCGAAGCTCAATCTTCACCGGAACTGAGCATTGGGGTTTTCCCGGCTGAAGTAGAGATTGATCCCAATCAAAACCTGGTAATACCAGTTAATTTCCAGGCAATGAGTGAGGGGACGCCCTGGCTGAGAATGTATGCTCGAGGAGAATTAGCCAGTGATGCCATTGAAGTGACCCAATCCATCAAACCGCGAGGTGTGGAAATCAACCAATATTCTTCCGCTTTTGTTTCTGGAGGGGGTGCCTCGCTCAATTTTGAATATCATCCGGATATTTTTACCGGTATTCCCCAAACAGAAGTTATTCTCTATCAGAATCTAAATAGCGTTTTTTATCGATTCATGGAAAAGATGTATAATTACCCCTACGGATGTACCGAGCAAACCTCAAGCCGTATGATATCGTTAGTTTCGCTCCCGCTTCCTGAACAGTTCGATTGGTCGAAGCATGCTCCTCGTGAAATACAGGAAGGTATTTATCAACTCTATGCGTTGCAACATTATGATGGGGGATGGGGTTGGTGGCAAAATGATGACAGCAATGTGTTCAATACTGCTCATGCTTTGCTGGCGTTGGTGTTGGCTCGTGAAAAAGGATATTTAGTAAGTGAGAATGCTTTGCAGAAAGCCAAACAGTATCTCATGGATTTCAAGGAAGAAGGTTTAAGCTGGGAAAAAGCATTCGGATATTATGTGTTGACTCGTGCTGGTGAAAAACCACCCCAGCTTAACCTGTCCGAAATAAGTGCGACTATCGGGAAGATATCTGATAAAGCATTAGCCTGGTTGAGTTTAATTACCAGTGGGGAGGTCCATGATCAAATCCAAAAAGAGCTGATCACCCGGGTGCAGGTGGCTGGAGATTCAGTCTTTTATGGGAATTCTAATCCCGAGAAACCCTGGGAGGATGACCGCTTTTTAAGCACCTGTTGGGCAGTATTGGCGCTCCATAAAGACAACCGGTCCTTAGCTGAAAAAGCTTTTCTCTGGGTATTGAGAACCATCCAATCGGATTGGTATATAAACACCAAAGAAACTGCTTACTTCCTGAATATCGCTCCGCTTTTCTGGGAAAAATCGCAGCCACAAAGCGCTCATTTTACGCTGAAAATCAATTCAGAGGTTATCCACGAAGGACAGATCAGCGCTACCGATATGACCAAGCGGATCAGCATCGATCAAGAAAAATTGCGTCCGGGAACAAATCATATTGAAATCCAGGGAGAGGGAATATACCTGATCACCCTCAATCTCAGAGGATTTACCACCACTCAGTTTCCGCAATCGACTCTTGCGGTGTCCAAGACCTATTGGAAAATAAAACCGGTGAAAACTTCTGAAGACAATTTTGTCTTTGCCAAGGAAGCTATCACTTCGCTTCGCCCCGGGGATGAAATCCTGTGTGAAATTGTCATTGATAGCCCCAATCAATTCGATAACCTGGTTATCGAAGATGGTATGGCTGCCGGTTTCGAGTTGATTCGAAATGACTATCTATATCAACTTCAAGATACTGGTGATGAAGTCACTTCAAGTATTCTCCAATTCATCGTCAAAAAAATTTACGATCAACTCCCGGTCCTGTTTGTTCCTCGTATTGAAGCGGGAAAAAATGTGATAAGATATTACTTAAGAGTCCGGGATTCGGGAACATTCTATGTGAGACCCACTCAAGTCTATCTTATGTATTTCCCGGAGGTACGGGGGTACTCTAAAGAGTATGTCTTTGAAAGTGGAAGATGAATATCACTGTAGCAAGCGTCTCCTGGCGCTTGCTACAGTCCTTCTTTTGATTTTCTTCGTCCAAATACCCAGTTGGTGTCTGAACGTCACCTTTGTTTATTTGTCCAATCAAACTCACTACCCCCAATTGGCGATCAATCAGGTTTTGAATAATGCAGCTGCCACTATTCAGTTTTATACCGGTTTATCAACTGATGTATCTTTGCAAGTGATTATGCATCCTGACGGTCATTCTTTTCAGCTCCACGGTTTTCCTTTCTGGGCGGCAGCAATTTATCATGAAGGTGAAATCCATCTCCGCAATCCCCACTTTTTACGTCAAAAAGAAATTTTAGAGAATACTGTCGCTCATGAACTCCTTCATGCGATCATCGATAAAAATCATCTTTCTCTCCCATCCTGGTTTGAGGAGGGACTGGCGTATTTTCTTTTTCCCCATTCTCTTCCTGAACCCGACCCGAGTCTAAAAACTGAAAACCGACATCGCGACCAAGCCCTTTCCTTTTATCTCCAATCCCAAATCGCTGTCGAGCATCTCTTCAAAGGAAAAAGTCCATCAGAAATTCGACGCTTTTTCCTTCAATGTCAACAGTACGGATTCGATATTGCCTTTCAAACAATTTTTCCGGAGTTTATAAATTTCAGCGATCCTTTATCGTTTTTTAGAAAGGAGTTAAAAAACCATACATGAATTATTTGTCAACTATTCTCCTTATTTTCTTATTGATTTTCATCAATGCTTTTTTTGCCGCATCGGAGATTGCTATTATTTCTTTACGTAGAAGTAAATTGAAATTACTTGAAAAAAAAGGATCAAAGCAGGTCAAGGCGGTCAATCGATTACTCAAGAATCCAAGCCAATTTTTAGCGACTATCCAAATCGGTGTGACTATGGCTGGTTTTTTTGCCAGTGCAACCGGAGCGGTTACTCTCTCTCAAGAGATTGGTCGCAAGCTGGAAGCGACCTCATTCCCTATTTTCAATCGATTTGGAGAGGGGATGGCGATTATTGCGGTAACAGTATTTATTTCCTATCTGACCTTAGTCTTTGGAGAATTGGTTCCAAAGCGAATAGCCATGAGCAATCCCGAAGTGCTTTCCCTCCGATTAGCAAAACCCCTGGAATATTTCTCGAAGATTTTTAAACCGATGGTGGTGGTACTCTCTCTATCAACTGACTTTATTTCTCGCATCTTGGGAATTTCACACGAAGAAAATATTACTCATACCGATGAAGAATTACGCATTTTTATCACCGAACAACGGACAGTTCCGATCGAAGAAAAAATGTTGATTAATGAAGTCTTTGACTTTGGTGATACCATGGCCTACGAAGTCATGACCCCACGGACCGACATGGTGTGTATCGATGACAATGCCAGCTTAAAAGATATGCTCGAGCTGTCAATGAATACTCATTTTTCCCGGATTCCAGTGTTTCGTGATGATTTGGATAATATCCTGGGTTTTGTTCATATCAAAGATGTTTTACCCTACATTGAAAAATTGATTGAGAGCGATAAAAAAGTCAGGCAACTCTTGCGTCCGATTCATTTCGTCCCGGCAACCAAAAAAATTATAGAGTTGTTGCGTGAACTCCAACAACAAAGAATTCACATGGCGATAGTACTTGATGAATATGGAGGAACTGCCGGACTGGTGACCATTGAAGACCTCCTTGAAGAGCTGGTCGGTGAGATCCAGGATGAACATGACCAGGAAGCTCCTCCATATCGGCAGGTTGGGGAAAACGAATATCTGGTCGATGCCTCTACCCCGATTGGTGATCTCAATGAACTTCTTCAAATAACCATCCCCGAAAGCAAGGAATTTGAATCGCTGGGAGGGTTGGTCATGGAAAACTTGGGTAAAATCCCTGAACTGGGCGAGATGGTTGAGATCGATCGCTACATAATAAAGGTAGAAAGAATGAAAGGAAAACGAATCATTACTGTACGCTTGATCGTAAGAAACCAAAAGGAGGATGATAATCATGTCGAAACTGATACTGGCTCATGATCTTGGAACCACCGGGAATAAAGCAACTCTGTTTGAGGAAAACGGACGTCTGATTGCCAGTGAATTTTTTGGATATGAAACTTTTTTTCCCGACTCGCTCTCAGTTGAACAAAATCCTGAAGATTATTGGGAAGCTGTTATTCACACAACTCGAAATTTGATTGAAAAAAGTGGATTTAACCCTGTTGATATTGCAGTGGTGAGTTTTTCAGGACAAATGATGGGGGCTTTGCCGGTTAGTGCAGATGGTAAGCCTTTGTATCGTATATTAATTTGGGCAGATCGTCGTGGAGTTGAAGAAGTAAACTGGGTTAAAGAGCAAATTGATGAAGACCGAATTTACCAGATTACCGGTCATCGGTTGAGCCCCAATTATTCATTAGCCAAAATTCTTTGGATAAAAAGGAATTATCCAGAAGTATACAAGAATGCCAGATATTTTCTAATGGCAAAAGATTATATCGTTTATAAGCTGACTGGGAATTTTGCCAGCGATTATTCAGATGCTTCTGGAACAAATTTGTTTGATTTGCTGAAGGAGACGTGGTCAGACGAAATTATAGATGCTGCAGAAATTGATTTGGCAAAATTACCACCGCTCTTTCCCTCGGCTGAAGTTGTTGGAAGAATTACTCCTGAAGCCGCTCGAGTAACTGGATTACTTCCCGGAACTCCTGTTGTCATTGGAGGAGGTGATGGTCCCTGTGCTGCCGCTGGGGCTGGGGTAGTGAGAGAAGGACAAGCCTACAATTATTTGGGTTCCTCATCCTGGATTGCTCTTGCCAGTAAAAATCCATTTTACGATCAAGAAAAAAGGAATTTTACCTTTCATCATCTTGATAAGGGGCTATACATGCCTACCGGTACGATGCAGGCAGCAGGAGGTTCCTATCAATGGTGTCGAGATGCTATTTGTGAAAGAGAGAAGGCTATTGCTTTAGAATTGGGTGTCAGTCCTTATGATTTGATGAACCTGGAGGCAAGCAAAGTAGCGGCTGGAGCTGAAAATTTACTTTTTCTTCCCTATTTACTAGGGGAGCGTGCTCCCTGGTGGAACCCTCATGCCCGTGGGACGTTTATCGGTTTAACCGCTCGTCATAAAAAGTCTCATCTCATTCGAGCAGTTCTTGAAGGGGTGAGCTTTAACCTGCGTATTATTCTGGATGCTTTTCAGGAACAGGGCATACAAATTGAAAACATGCGAATCATTGGAGGTGGGGCGCGAGGAGCATTTTGGGCTCAAATCCTGTCGAGTATGTATAAAATGGAAGTATTACGTCCCAAATATTTGGAAGAAGCAACCTCTCTGGGGGCAGCCATAGCTGGTGGAGTAGGAGTAGGGATTTTCCCAGGTTATGAGATAGTCGAAAAATTAATAGAAATCCAAGATTGTTTTCACCCTCGTCCGGAAGATGCGGAGACTTATAACCGTCTTTATCCGGTTTTCATTCAAGCTTATCGATCCCTGGTTCAAGTATTTGAGCGTTTATAATAGAAAAATGAAGGAGGGTGAAATTTTTTAATGGAGATATACGTAGGAACTAGTGGGTGGTTTTACTCTTGGAATAAAGAGAAGAATTTTACCTGGTATGTGGAAAATAGTCGGTTAAATGCAGTTGAACTCAACGCTAGTTTTTATCGGTTTCCTTTTCCCAATCAAATTAATTCATGGGCGCAAAAAGGGAAAAATATCCGTTTCTCGATTAAAGTATCCCGTCGGGTTACCCATATTCATCATTTAAGCCAAGAATCATATCCGGTTTGGGAGGCATTTCTCCAGCTCTTTTCCCCACTTCAATCTCTGATTGATTTTTATCTTTTCCAATTGCCTCCTTCATTTCGAACTAACCAATTCGTTTCGTTGGTACGTTTTTTCCAGGCTATTCCCGCCCTATCCAATTGCCGATTTGCAATCGAAATGAGAAATACAGAATGGTTTCAAAAAACCTGGATAAAAGAGATGGAACAGATCCCGGCCGTTCTGGTAAGTGTAGATAGTCCCGATATTCAGAGAAAAATTATTCTTTCTGATGGGATCATCTACATCCGTTTTCATGGAAGAACCGGATGGTATAATCACAATTATACCCCTTATGAATTGGAGGAGATTGCTGACGACTGTTGTATTTTAAAACCAAAAAAATTGTATGCTTTTTTTAATAATGATCATCATATGCTAGATAATGCTCAAAGTTTTTATAATATCTTAATAAAAAAAGTTCAAAATTAATTTTTTTAGAATAAATTCCGATATTATTTATAAATGAAGTAAATTTCCTATTTATAAAAATAGTTTAGGAGGGAGCTATTATGTTGTTTGAACCAAAAGTATTTATGAGTGATTGGAGTACATTGGTGTGGAGAGGAATCGTCGCAATTTTAATAGGGATCATGATTTTAGTATGGCCGAATCTCAGCATCGGTGCTTTGCTTTGGATGGTGGGTATCGTTGCCATCGTTGGAGGTATAATGGGAATTATCCAAGCAGTGAGAACCAAAGGAGGGTGGCCACTCATCCTGGAAGGAATAATGAGTATTGTCGTAGGAATATTGGTGGCTTCCATGCCTGGAATGTCGGCGCTCTTCATTACTCTCCTCATAGGTTTTTGGGCGATATTTTTAGGTTTGTTTCATATTCTCAATGTTATTCAGTTTTATAAAAAGTTTCCCACTCCAGGAAAATGGTTGATCATACTTAATGGAATTGTTTCCATTTTATTCGGTATCATCATTGTGTCTCGCCCCCTATTGGGAGTCCTCCTTATTGCTTCTCTAATTGGAATTTATGCTTTGCTGTTTGGAGTGATTTCTTTTTTTAGTGGATTATATATCTATAGTTTGAGTAAATAATAACCGAACCTTTTTCGGAAATTAATATTGAAATCTTCCTTTATTTGAAGGAAGAAAACCATTTTATATCTTTTCGAATTTTCAGTATTCGAGTTCTATTGATTCACGATGTCTGGTATTGTTTTTTTCGGTATTGAACGAATTTAAAATTATGAATCTACCGATTTTTTAATTTGGATAATTTAGATATATGAGTGTAGGTACTTTTGTTCTATTAGAGGTTTTTATGAAGAGGGTAAGGATGCTATATTAAAAAAGTTGGATAACCATTTTGAGTATGTGCTGTTATCAAAATAGGGATGATCATACAAACCGCAACTTATACTATTCAATACTCTTTAACCAAGTTCTTGTTGGAAAGGAATTTAGAAACTAAGGAGCTCCGGGATGGTTATGGCATGAAATCCATAATGGTTCATTGCTCATCTATCTTCAATTATGCCCAAGGCAAGGTTTCTCGTGGAGCTTTTGCATGAAATTTGGAAGTCTGATGGGAATTGATTAAATCTGAATTGGGGAGAAGAAATGTGAAACAACTCATAAAGTTTTGTTCTCTTGCTGTTCCGCTCATTTATTTTTTTCAAGGTATTGGAAAGCATTATTTCTGGCAGGATATTCTGTATCCTGCCTTTTTTGTTGTTTTGTTTAAATTATACCGTCTCAGTATGGTTTTTTTAGGAACAATGCTGGTGGTTTTATTAGTTAGCTATCCTACTGTTTGTATAGCACAAACAGGAAATAAAGGAGATAAAAACATGGGGCCTGAACTGATAGTTGTACCAAAACAAGTGCTGATAGGCGATCCGTTTAGTATACGGGTGAATGGCCTTTCTGCTGGACAGGTTGGTTCCCTCGCTGTTTCTGGCCAGGATCAGTTTGGAAATGTTTGGTCCTCCATGGCATCATTTCAAGTGAATGAGACTGGAACCATAGACACTTCCCGCGATGTACCTTTTGAAGGTTCCTATCAAGGAGCAGATCAAGCAGGGTTGTTTTGGTCTATGACTTGCAAACAGACAAGTGAATATGTTTCCCCATTTGTCATCATGCGTAATCTTACTGTAACCTTGTTGGTGGATGGTCAGGAAAAAGAGAATCAAGTCATTGAGCGGATTGCCTATCTCGATCTCGAAAAGCAGGATTTAACCGAGCCTATTGTAGGAGTCTTTTTCAAACCACAAGAGGTTACGGAACCCACCCCTGCACTTATTGTTTTAGGAGGATCTGAGGGTGGATATAATCAAGGATGGGCGGCAGTTCTTGCTTCTAAAACACGATTGCCAACTTTGGCTTTAGCTTACTTTGGTTTAAAAGGTTTACCACCAACTTTAGAAAATATCCCATTGGAGACTCTAGAAGAAGCTATGCACTGGTTGAATCAACAACCCATTGTGAAAAAAGATTATTTTGGCCTTATCGGTGCATCGCGAGGAGGAGAATTAGCTATTCTTGCCGCCTCAGTTTTCCCACAGATCAAGGCTGTTGTGGGATATACTCCAAGTGGAGTCATCTGGGGAGGGATTGGTGACGAACAGGTACCAGCTTGGACCTACCGGGGCAAGCCTTTTCCATATCTGATGATGATGACCAATGAAGAACAACATAAATTATTTCTTGAAGCACAAGAAAAGAGTACTACCTATATCGATGAACCCTCTTTTCTCTATAGCCTAAAAATGCAACAATCTCGTATTCCGGAAGCCACAATTCCTGTGGAGAAATCCAAGGCTGCATTTTTGCTCATTGGAAATCCCCAAGACGGGGTTTGGCCATCGCAAATGTTATCCAAGATTACTATAGACCGTCTCCAGGCTCATAATCATCCTCGTACTTTTGAACTCCTATCTTATGATAATGGTGGGCACATGTTGATCCCTTATCCGTACTACCCAACCACCATGCGAAAGTTTTATTTACCCACCATCAATATTTGGGAAGGACTGGGGGGTACTGCTGAAGCTGCCGCAAAGGCAGCAGAAGATTCCTGGCCTAAAGTTATTGATTTCCTCCACCATGAATTGCAAAGTGAATGAAGCATGGTACGAATTAGGGATTTTTATACCTACCAATGACCGAGGACTGGTGGTTTAGATAAAAAGATGACTAAACATCCAACCAGCTTATTTTTCCCGATCATAGCTAATTTGGTCAACGACTCGGTACAAAACGTCCGAGTCGTTGCACTGTGAATTGTCTATTCCAGCACATAACCGGATCTTTACGAGTTGCAAGGTACAACCTGTACGAGTATTATTGAAAAGCATTCAGTCAAGCTTTCATACCTATAGGTTAGAGCCGTGGTGACGAATGTTATTCTCATGGTTTGGCAGATCAAAATTATGATGTAATAAAGACAAGCATACTTGTTTATTGATGCTTTTCAATTGGATCATCTGTTCAACAAAATATCATTTTGGTTTTCGCGTCTATAAAGATATTTATTATGTTGAAACAAAATTCCCTGAAAATGCATACTGATCATCGAGTCCGATTCCGACAGTGGAAAGCCACCATCTATTTTTAATCCCCTAAACTTTGGTTTTGACCTTCTCTAAAATCATAGACTCAACTATCAACAATCTTGACTACCATAGGTCTTTATTCACCTGGTTGAAAAGGAATCATAGAAGATCTTTTGTCATGATTAAAGGATGAAGGGCCTCTTTCATTTTTATAAACTTAAATAATTTTAAGTAAATGACTTGCTGAACATATGTTCCAATATAGACAAATGTAATGAACAAATGTATAATTCTATTAAGGTTGGATAATACAAAATAACCTCATTTGGCTATAAAGAAGGTGGTATCATTATGGACTTGGACTCCCAGTCCCTCATTGTTCAAGTCTGTAAAATGTATTACGAACAAAAAATGACTCAGCAGGAAATAGCTGAATCATTGGGAATTTCTCGAACCAGAATAGTGCGTTATCTTCAAGAAGGCCTGGATAGCGGAATTGTTCAAATTAGAGTGATTGACACCTCAGATTCTACTTGTCAGGAACTCTCAAAAAAACTTAATACATATTTTTCACTGAAAGCATTGGAAATCGTACCCAATAGTGATCCCGAAAACCCTATGCTTTACAAGAATCTTGCCAAAAGAGCTTATAAGGTTTTTTTGGATTTCTTAGGACCAAATTATAAGGTGGGAATAGGGTGGGGGAAAAGCGTTTATGCTTTTATCAATGAGTTTTCTGATGAAACACTCTCTTTTTTGCAACCTTCATGGATTCCGATGATTGGAGGATTAGGTGAAGCCGAACAGTTTTTTCAGGTAAACGAGCTGGTGAGATTAATGCAAAGAAAATTAGGTGGAGTATGCCACTCACTCCATGCTCCAGCGTTAGTTGAGTCGCATAACATTAAAGAAGCTTTATTTTCTGATAGCGGCATACACTCGGTAACGAATGAATGGCAGGATTTAGATATCGCTGTTTTTGGCATAGGTTCAATTAAATCAAGAAAACCATCTCATCCACCTTTACTCCATATTAAGTATCTTCCCGAAATCGATCGAAAGGAGATCCTTCGTTCCAATGCTGTCGGCGATATTCTTTCACGTTTTTTTGATTTGAAAGGAAGACAATGTGAATTTGAATCGAACCATAGAATTATCGGCATTACTTTGGAGAATTTGCTTTCAACACCAGTTTCTGTAGCAATTGCTGGAGGGGAATATAAAGCGGAAGCAATTTTAGGTGCCTTACGTGGCAGATTTATGAATGTATTGGTTACTGATGAATCAGCAGCAAAGAAAATAATTGAGATCATTAATCAAGACGAAACATCGAATACTATTTAAAGGAGAAAAATATGTTCAGTTTTTCACCATTCCAAATCATTTTAAAAGCTAAACAACAAAAAGTTGCCATCGGTTCATTCAACGTTTTTAATATCGAAATGTTTCAAGCAATTATTCAAGCCGCTGAAAATAAAAGATCTCCGGCTATCATCGCGACTGGTGAAGTTGACATTCAGTATTTTCCACCCGAGTTAGCCGTCTCGATCATGAATATTTATGCAAAAAATTCTGATTTACCATTCATTCTCCATTTAGACCATTGTACAAATATCGAGCTTGCGGAAAGATGTTTGAAATGTGGGTACTCATCGATAATGTTTGACGGCTCACAACTCCCTTATGAGCAAAACATTGATGAAACCCGGGCAGTCGTTCAAATGGCGAAATGGTTTGGTGTGCCTGTCGAAGGTGAGCTTGGTGTAATTTTGGGGACAAAAGAATATTTTAACACGACCAATAATCAAAATGATCTTCTGAAAATAACTGACCCGGAAGTCGCCAAGGATTTTATATTCAGGACCGGTATCAATTCTTTAGCGCCATCAATCGGATCAGCCCACGGTGTGTATATTGAAAAACCAAAAATTCATTTTGACATCTTGAAAAAAATTGCTCAACTCACCAATGTCCCATTGGTGCTTCATGGTGGATCGGGAATCCCCCCCGAGGATGTAAGACATTGTATTAATTTGGGGGTGGCGAAAGTCAATGTAGGGACTGACCTGAGAAGAACATTGGTCGATACGATCGTTTTAAATGGTACCAATCCATATGTTGAGGCTCGATCTATTATGGAAAAAGCGAGGGATGCGATAGTTGTTGCGGTGGAAAATTGGTTGAAGATTTTAGGAAGTCATGAAATTCTTAAATAATGTGATTATAGGAGGTGATCATATTTAGAACATTTTTTAAACGTCAATTTCTTTAAAAAATGAAAAGGAGGAATTTTGCATGAAACCTTTAAATAAGTTGATTCAAGTGGTTGGGTCAAGTGTAATAGTGATACTTTTCGTGAGTTGCATGGTTTTCGCTGCAGAGCCGGTTACCATTCGTTTCTGGGGTGGCTGGACCGGTCCGGACAAATTTGGGATGGAAAAGATAGTAAATAATTTTGTTGCAGAAAACCCGGATATCAAGGTTGAGTTTTTTACCGCGCCCTGGACCGAGGTATTTACCAAATTCAGTACGACATTTGGAACCAACGCCGCTCCTGATTTACTGGCCATGCATGTCTCGGATATATCCCAATTTGCCTCCCGAGGGATGCTGATGGAAGTGGAAGAAATCGCCAAAGTTAATAACATTATAGCCGAAGATTTTCCCATTAATGTTTGGCAGGGCCAATTTTATGCTAATAAACAATATGGTATTCCATTGGATTATCACCCTATGGCTGTTTATAAGAATGCCGATATGTACCAAGCTGCCGGATTGGATCCGAATATAAGCTGGAACACTATGGATTCTTTTATCGATTCGATGCAGAAAACTACCAAAGGAGATCAATTTGGTCTTGCTATTGGCGTTAATCACTCTCACACCATGCGATATTGGTATGGCTGGCTTTTCCAGCAAAATGGTGGGGTTTTCCTGAATGAAGAACAGAATCAAGCAGCTTTTAACAGCGATCAAGGTGTAAAAGCCCTTCAATTCATGCATGATTTAAGCTATAAATACAATGTTGTTCCTCCGCATGAAAGCGATATCGATAAAGATTTCTTAAGCGGCAAAGTCGCTGCATTGATGGAAGGTCCATGGTGGGTACCGGGCGTGAAAGAGCAGAAAAATCTTAAAATCGTGCTTGCTCCTTTTCCCCAGGTTTTTGATCAACCGGCAGTGTGGGCAGGTTCGCATACCCTCACCCTTCCCAAAAGAGCCGATAAAGCTAAAATTGATGCTACAGTGAAATTATTAGCCTATATCGTCTCTCATAGTGTTGATTGGGGAAACTCCGGTCAAATCCCGGCATCGTTGTCGGTGATACAGAGTGATGCCTACAAAAACCTTCCCGATTATAAGTATTATAAAGTTTTTATTGAACAAGCCAACAACATTCACTTTGAACCACTCCTGGTTCAAACCGCCAGTTTTGGTGCCGATAACAGCATGTCACCAGTGCTCAACGCGATATTGGCGGTTATGTTGAATGAGGCCGATCCCAAGGAAGCCCTGGATTTAGCTGCCAGTGAAATAAACGCGATCTTCTAATTCTTTTCATTGCAGCAAAAATAATCTTTTCGTATTAGGGAGACCGCATAAACGGTCTCCCTAATACGACTGGCAATAAAGTGAGGATACATCGATGGTGCTCAATTCCTCTCAAATAAAGAATAAATTCAGTTTCTCCAAAATTGTTGAATCCCCGCTATTTTATTTAGCCCCTTATTTTGCCTTATTTTTTATCTTTAAGCTCGGCCCGATTCTCTCAAATTTTTTCGTGAGTTTATATGAACTTGATATTGTCGGATCCGGAAAATTTATCGGTATTAATAATTACAGCCGCTTAGTAGCCGACAAACTCTTTTGGATAGCCCTTAAAAATACCTTTTATTATTTGACTTTAGTCGGACCAATGAATGTTATCGGAGGATTTTTTATAGCATTGCTTCTTAACAAGCCCTTATGGGGGAGAGGTTTTGCTCGGGCAGTGGTCTTTATGCCGTATATCATCATGGTTACCGTAGTTGGCGCTTTGTGGAGATGGATATTGGAAGGAAATTTTGGCATTTTGAATCATTATCTTCAACTCCTTTTTAAAATAGAACCAATTTATTGGCTAACCACTTCTTCAACCGCTATGCTCGGAGTGGTCATTGCCTCGGTATGGTGGACTATTGGTTATAATACGGTTATTTTCCTGGCTGGTCTTCAGGATGTTCCCCGTGAACTATTAGAGGCAGCGGAAATTGATGGAGCGGGACCAATTCGGCGATTGATTAATGTTATTTTGCCTTGTTTGCGATCAACCACCTTTTTTGTGGTTTTAACCACGATTATTTATTCATTGCAGGTATTCGGACAGGTGTATACGATGACTGGTGGAGGACCACGTTACAGCACCCTGGTTCTGGTTCAGCATTTATATATAACTGGTTTTCGACTATTCAAATTAGGATATTCATCGACAATCAGTGTGGTTTTATTTATTGTGATTTTTCTTATTTCCATGGGTGTTTTTAAAGTCAACAAGCAAACCACAAGTTAATATGAGTTTATTGTTCATTCAATAAGGGGTGAATCGAATTGCTCGGAAAACCTGGACGCTCAATGCCAGGCATAACCAAAATTATATTGTATATAGTTATGATGATATTAATCATACTCACCTTGGCGCCGACCTTATGGATGTTGTCAACGTCGCTCAAGCCAAAGTGGGAAGTTTTTGAAAGCGATATTCGGTGGATACCACGAACCATAACCCTTGATAATTACAAACGTGCCTTTGAACTCTTACCTCTTTTTAACTGGTTGAAGAATAGTGCGGTGACCGCTTTAGTTACACTGCTACTAACTCTCTTTTGTGATATCCTGATCGCCTACGCTTTTGCCAGAATGGAATTTAAAGGGAAGAATATTCTTTTTACAATTGTTCTCATAACGATAATGGTCCCGATCTACTCAACGGCGGTTCCTATGTATAAATTAATTCGCTGGATGAATCTCATAGATACCAAAACCGGCATTATTCTTCCCCAGGCCGCAGAAGCGATCGGAGTATTCCTACTGACCCAATTTTTTAAAAGTATTCCAAAAGAATTAAGTGAAGCAGCGAAGATCGACGGTGCCAACCAATGGACTATTATCTGGAAAGTCATCGTCCCCTTATCGGTTCCGGCCATTACCGTTCTTAGTATTCTCACCCTTGCCAATTCATGGAATAATTTCTTTTGGCCGCTGGTCGTTGCTCAAAGTAACACCTCTATTACGTTACCGGTGGGGTTATCCAGTGTGATGTCTGGTGTCAGCGAAGGAGCTGAAGCCAGAGAATACGGATTGATCATGGCAACGTCAATCATTGCATGTATGCCAACCATTGTCGCTTTTCTATTTTTACAAAGGAAATTTATCGAAGGTATTTCGATGACGGGAATCAAAGGGTAAAATTGATTCATTTATTCATAATAGAATGAAATTCAAGAGGGAGGATTCATATTGGTGATTTCGACTCAGGAAAGAGAAATATATAAAAATGCCTATCAAGATATGTTACGCATACGACTTTTTGAAACCCGGGTTTTCAATTTATTTTTAAAAAATCATATTCGTGGTCCAGTCCATTTATATTTGGGCGAAGAGGCAATCGCCGTTGGTGTCTGCTCTGCACTTCGAAGCGATGATTATATTACCAGCACCCACCGAGGGCATGGACATTGTATTGCCAAGGGCGGGGATGTAAAAAGAATGATGGCGGAACTGTTGGGAAGGAGCACCGGGTATTGTAAAGGGAAGGGGGGTTCGATGCATATTACTGATATGAGCCTGGGAATTTTGGGGGCGAACGGTATTGTTGGTGCAGGTGCGCCCATAGCGGTTGGAGCTGCCTATGCACTTCAGCTTAAAAAAAGTGATCAAATAATTGCCTGTTTTTTTGGTGATGCGGCCTCTAACCAGGGGGCGGTTCATGAGGCGATGAACATGGCGGCTATATGGAAACTGCCAATATTATTTATTTGTGAAAATAATCTGTATGGAATCAGCACCTGTATCCGTGATGTATGCAAGCTGAATGACATCGCCAAAAGAGCCGAGTGCTATGGTTTTTCAGGGATAGCCATTGATGGTAATGATTTCTTTGAGGTCTACGAAACCACTCGGGTAGCGGTTGAAAAGATACGTCATGGTGGGGGGCCCATTTTAATCGAAGGGAAAACCTATCGCCATGAAGGCCATGATATTGGCGATCCCTGCGTTTATCGTACCAAAGAAGAAGTGGAGCAATGGAAGCGAAAGGATCCGATTAAGAAAATAGAGGAAGAACTCATTCAACAAAATTTATTATCTCGAGATGATTTACGGGATATTTATACTCAAATAGATGGCGAAATTGAGCAAGCCGTCGAGTTTGCTTTCGATAGTCCGGAACCGACCAAAGATGAATTACTTAACGATATTTATGTGAAAGAAGAAATATGATGAAAGAAATCACTTTTTCGCAAGCTTTAAATGAAGCATTAAAAGAAGAAATGGTTCGTGATGAAAAAGTATTTTTAATGGGAGAAGATATCGGTTTGCATGGGGGAGCTTTTGCCGTCACCAAGGGGTTAATGAATGAATTTGGACCGGAAAGAGTACGTAATAGCCCACTCTCGGAGGCAGGCATAGCTGGGATTGCAGTGGGTGCCGCTCTTTTGGGTATGAGACCAGTTGTGGAGTTTATGTTCATTGATTTTACCACCATTGCTATGGATCAGATTATTAACCAGGCAGCAAAAATCCGTTATATGACCGGTGGGCAGGCCATGGTACCCGCAGTCTTTCGAACCCAGGGAGGTGCTGGCACCGGAGGAGCCGCCCAACATTCACAAAGTCTGGAAAATTTATTTTGTTCTATACCGGGCCTGATAGTTGTTATGCCCTCAACTCCCTATAATGCCAAAGGTTTATTGAAATCATCGATTCGGAATCCCAACCCGGTGGTTTTTATTGAGCATAAATTGCTCTATTCAAAAAAGGGAATGGTCCCCGAGGAAGAATACCTATTGCCACTGGGGAAGGCCAACATGGTGAAAGCCGGGAAAGACATTACTCTGATTTCATATTCACGAATGGTTCAGGTGGTGCTTGATGCGGCGAACCAACTCAGTAAAGACGGTATAGACGCTGAAGTTGTTGATTTGCAAACCCTTTCTCCGCTTGATAAGGAAACAATATTTAATTCTGTTAAGAAAACCGGACGGTGTGTGACCATTGAAGAAGATTGCAAGAGCTCAGGTTTTGGAGCCGAGGTTGCTGCACGGATAAGCGAGGAATGCTTTGATTATCTGGATGCTCCGGTTCGACGGGTTGCCGCAGCAGATGTTCCAATCCCTTTTGCGGCATCTCTTGAGTTTGAAGCCATACCAAACGTTGATACTGTTATCAGGAAAGTGAAAATGTGTTTTTCATGATAGACCACCATTGTTTTCATTTTTCACATGGTGCTACGAAGTAGCATGGCGGTCTATCCTGTAAACACCTGTTCCGTATTAGGAACAAGCCTGGTTTAAGGAACA
>CAYSWT010000010.1:0-35673 GCA_964434845.1 uncultured Atribacterota bacterium
TTCCTCAGTTCCACAGCTCCTTACGGCTCACGACTCACGGTATTTCCAGGATAGACCGCTATGCTGCTGGCATTACCGTGTGAGAAATGTAAATACGCCCCCTCACTCTTTCTCTATCACTTTCTTTAAAATTTCGATTGACAAGCAAAGAATCTGGATAAGAGCAATATGAAAGTTCGAGAGAATGGAGGGCTAAACTTCCATCAATAAAGAAAAAAGCATTGACCCCTATTTGAATTGCTTTTTGAAACGACGGAGGAAGTCTCTTCTTGGATGGTTGAAAACGAGGAACGAAAAACCATACTTGTTTTTTAAAGAAGTTTGACTGATACGTTCTTGTCGCTTATTCGCTGGCGGAGAGGGTGGGATTCGAACCCACGAGACGGGTTTAAGCCCGCCTAATCGCTTAGCAGGCGACTGCCTTCAGCCACTCGGCCACCTCTCCATATTCATATTTGACCTAATGGTGATCTGCAGCGAGAAGTATACCATCTTTGTTTTTTTTTCTCAATATCCGTTGGTATGAAAGTCGATACGGTTGAATGAGCAAATCGCTTCAACTCAATATTTACTCTTTCTTGAACAGGGGGGAGAGGGGTGACGGGTCGGAGCAAATTGTAAGCGGGTTGTTCTTAACCATTCCGGGAACTTTCCCAATCTATCATCTTCGACCGTAACTTAATAATGGTTTGGGAGAGTATTTGTGAAACCCGGGGTTCTCCTACTCCTAAAATTTGTCCAATTTCTTTCAGGGTTAAGCCTTCATAATAATATAAAGAAATACACAATCTTTCTCTTTCCGGTAATACATCAATTATCTTTCCTAAATATTCTATCAATTCCTTGTTTTCCAATACTTCTTGAGGATTAAAAGCTGACCGTTCGTCAGCAATATCATCCCCCAATTCTCTGCCGTCTTCACCTTTTTCTTGTTCTAATGAGAAAAAAATTCCGGAACGGTTCTGTTCAATGATCCAGCTGATATCTTGGATCGAAATTCCCATCTCATTTGATAATTCCTCCAGGGTGGGTTCTTTCCCTTTTTCTGATTGGAGCTGATGCCAGGACGCCATCACTTCTTTAAATTTTTTTCTCTGCCCTCGCGTCATAGGATCAAGACTTCTTAGATAATCCAGCACTGCCCCCCGGATTCGAGAAAGAGCGTAAGTTTCAAACTTTAAACCCTTTTCTGGCTTGTAGCGTTCAAAAGCCTGCAAAAGACCAATAATTCCATAACTTTCCAGGTCTTCACGCCCAATATAAGAAGGAAGAGTATAAATAAACCGCCCTAAGGCTATTTTCACCAAAAAAAGATAGTGCTCGATGAGTCTTTCACGATAAACGACATCACCGGTTTGGAGATATAATTTCCATAATTCATCAACGTTCTCATCTTTTCGGGTTACATTCATACTTTCAACAAGCCCCTTTTTGGTCGAAAACCAACGGAGCTATGTGTACTCTTTAACAATAGATATCACTCCTGCTGTTGACGAATGATAGAAAAATAGCATCCAAGTAACTCTCATCATCACTAATGGCTAAATGTCTTCTCCCTGCAAATGGAGATTTGAGACTTCAAATACTTTGTCTAAAACCAGGGCCGCCATACCCCATGCCGCAGCTTCTTCTCCCACCTCTGCCAAAGCGATACGGATATCTTTGGTATTATAGCTCAATGCTTGCCTTCTCACCATTCCTTGAATGGGAGATAAAATATTATCCCCGAAAGCGAGGAGTTCGCCAGTTAAGATAACGACTTCAGGATTAAAGAGATTCACCGCATTGGAGATAGCTTCTCCGATTATTCGTCCTGCTTCCTCAATGACTCGCAATGATAACTTGTCTCCCTCTTCTACCGCTTGAGATATCATACTAATATCGATCTGGGATATGTCCCCTTCACACATATCATACAACATTGAAGTCGCCCCAGATTGTATCGCTTCTTGAACGATTCGAACAATCGCCTGGGAAGAAGCCACCGCTTCCAAGCATCCCTGACTTCCACAATTACAATAGGGTCCATTTTCGATCATCATCATGTGACCTATTTCAGCGGCTGCTCCCTTGCTCCCTCGAAATAATTTTCCTTCGCTCATTACTGCGGCTCCAATACCAGTAGACAGTTCTACCAGAAGGATATCGTTATATAGTTTGCCGGCTCCCACGTGTTTTTCAGCGATCAATCGGCAACGGGTATCACTTTCCAAGTAAAAAGGGTGATTGAATTCTTCTTCCATGATTTGCTTTAAGTGAATGTTCTCCCATCCTCTGATTTGAGTAGTAAAAACAGTTATTCCGTTATTGGCATCGACAATTCCAGGGTCGGCAGCACCAATTCCTAAAACCGGGGCTGCCATAATGGGGGGGGATTCAAGGATTTCATGAAACACATCTTTCATGGTTTTGATAATCTCATCTTTGCCAGCTTGGTCAGGAAGCGCCCTTCGCGTCCTATAGCAAACTCCTAATTTCAGATCGACCCCTAAACCCAATACCCGGTTGATATTAAAATCCACCGCAACGACTCGACCACCATCCGTTTGAATGTCCAACAATACCTTGCGCCTGCCTCTTTTTGAGCTTTCATACCCACTCTCTTTAATGATTCCTTCCTTGAGGAGCTCTTTGGTGATATCGGTTACACTGGCGGGTCTCATTCCAGATAAATTTTTAAGCTCCGTTCGAGAAACAGGACCATCAGTTCTTGTCAGGTTTTTAATGAGTGCCTTGTAATATTTCCTGACACCACTGTTTTTTTTTCTCGGCATGAGAATCATCCTCCGCTGTATAATGCTGCTCCCATTTTAACATATAAAAGAAACCCCCCCTCCATTTATTATTGAAAAAACCAATGCTCATAATAATAGTTGTTTTTTTATTACAATCCGATTCAAAACACGCTATTTCGTTTGAGTTTATCCTGTAATTCATCTCAGATGGGCTTTCTTTCATTATTATGAGAATGTATTTCAATTTTTAGACGATAGACCGCCATGCTGCTACGCAGCACCATATGACAATAAAAACTATGGCAGTCTATCGTCTCAGTTATTAATTTTTCAAATTTTTTTATCTTACGCCGTAGGCTGATATCCTGGTGTATTTCCAGGATAGAAAAATAAAAGAGGATGATACGTTTATAGAGAACGCTTCTAAATAAAATTTCCTTTTAAACGAAATCTTTTCAGGCAAAGGACAAGTTTTAAATCCGTTTTATCATTTGATATAAACCCACTTTGAATTTAAAAAATTTAAGATTTCAATACCGCTGATGCTCTAATTCGGCTTTGTTTTAAGCGCCGAAGAACCTGGTTGGCTTCAGAGAGAGAATAGGTTTCGGTTTGGATGTGAAAGTGCATTTTTTCGGCGAATTCCAACAATTTCTTGACATCGTTCCGGGTACTATTGGTGATACTGGTAATCACTCTTTCGCCATAAATCAAGGAATAATCCATACTGGGAAGTGGACTGGAATAAATCCCGGCATGAATGACTCGGCCGCCCTTCTCCGTTTGAGATAGAGCTTTTACTACCAGATCGCCCACCGGGGCGAAGAGAACCGCTGCCCGAAGAGGATGTGGCAGTCGATCATCGATCGAACCTGCGAAATCAGCCCCCAATTTTTTCGCTAATTTCTGATGTTCGGGGCTGCGAGTCACTACGTACACCCGAAGATCGTCATGAAGAGCCATTTGCAGAACCAAATGAGCTGATGAACCGAAACCAAACAAGCCAAGGGTATCTCCTTTCCTCAACCCCGCCGCCTGATAAGCCCGATATCCGATTACTCCTCCGCATAAAAGCGGCGCCAGCTCTTCATCGGCATATCCGAACGGAAGACGATAGACCGCTTCCCGATTGACCGTCACATATTCCTCATATCCACCATCCACGTCATACCCAGTAAAGGATGCCGTATCACAGAGGTTTTCCTGGCCACGCTGACAGTAATCACACTTTTTACACACGGAATAAAGCCAAGGAACTCCGACCAAATCTCCTTTTTTGAAATCGCTTTCGGATTCAGGAGTAGCTGAAACTCTCCCCACAATTTGATGTCCGGGAATTAAGGGAAGACGATGTGGGGGCAACTCCCCTTCCACAATGTGCAAATCGGTATGACACACTCCACAGGCACTCACCTGAATGAGAATCTCTCCCAAATGAGGCTTCCGGATTGGTCTTTCCCTTGCCACCAATGGATTTGACTCGATCGGGGCTGGACGTTCAAGTTCCATGACCATCATGGTTCATGCCCCCCTTGAAACCAATGATAGACTTCTTCCATCCCTTCTCTTAATGCCATCTGTGGCTGCCATCCCATAACACGCCTCGCCTTTTCTGACGATAGCGCAATCCGATCGATTTCACCCTTTCTCTCTTCCTCATGGAGGACAAGGATCTCTTTTTGGGTAATTTCTCTCAGAAGATGAATCAGTTGTAAAACACTCGTTTCCTGTCCGGTTCCTAAATTAAAAATGCCTCCAGGTGAGGATAACGCTAACCCATTGGCATGGGCAACATCATGAACGGAAACATAATCACGGGTTTTATGACCATCCCCAAAGATGATGCAAGGGGATTCGGTTAAAATTTTCCCGCAAAAAATGGCTATGACCCCCGCCTCTCCCCAGGGGTCCTGGCGTGGTCCATATACGTTCCCGTAACGGAGAACGATATTTTCTAAGCCCCAGACCTGATGGTAATACTCTAAATAGAGCTCAATCGAACGCTTGGCAACTCCGTAGGGAGAGAAGGGTCGTGCTGGAGTGCTTTCATCCACCGGGATTTTTTCTGGTTCACCATAAATAGCACCGCCAGTCGAGGCAAAAATGAATTTTTCCACGTGATATTTCCGACAGAGCTCTAAAAGATGAATACTTCCTAATATATTAATGGTCGCATCATAATAGGGCTCATCGACTGACCGCCGCAAATTGATTTGGGCAGCATGATGATTGACCACCTCGGGTTTTTCGCCTTGAAACACCTTTTCCAGATCTTCTTGGGATCGGATATCGACCTGGTAAAAAGTTGCTTGCGGGTTAATGTTTTCATATTTTCCTGTGGACAGATTATCAACAACAGCGACGTGATGACCTGCTTCAATATACCAATCAACCACATGAGATCCAATAAAACCGGCACCACCAGTGACTAATATTTTTTTCACAGAATCACCCCAATGAGATAAAAAACGAATACCAATTATCAGGATCACTTCTGTATTTTACCCGTAATTCCCCTGAAAAATCAAAAATTTATGGAATGAAAAGACATTCCCCCATCTTCTCAGAGCAATATCCCTGCTTCGACATGATTGATTCGTACCTAACAGGGACCCCCTACGGCATTGGGGTCAAACTTTTTAAATGAAAGGTAGTTTCCCACCCCTTGCTGTTACCTGGGATTTTACTTGGCATAACTCTCTGTTAAAATATAAACCATATATTATGTGGAATACCAACAGCATTCTCTCAGAGGAGGTATTGTATGAAGAAATACCAAATAGCGGTTATACCCGGAGACGGAACTGGTCCAGAAGTGGTCAGAGAAGGATTGAAAGTGCTTCAATCTGCTTCCCAAAAACATAACTTTTCCTACGACACCGTCTTCTTCCCTTTTGGTGGTGCACATTACCAAAAAACCGGAGAAACTCTTCCCATGTCCAGCATCGATGAACTGAAACAATGCGATGCCATTTTTCTCGGTGCCATCGGTCATCCTGATGTAAAACCGGGGATATTAGAACAGGGAATTCTCTTGAAATTACGTTTTACTCTGGATCAATATATCAATTTACGGCCGGTGAAACTTTATCCTAATGTCGATACTCCTTTAAAGGATAAAAAACCAGAAGATATCGATTTTGTGGTCGTGCGGGAAAACACTGAAGGCTTGTATGTCGGCTCCGGCGGTTTTTTACGGAAGGGAACTGCTGACGAAGTCGCTATTCAGGAATCCATTAACACCCGTAAAGGGGTGGAACGTTGCCTCCGTTATGCCTTTGAATACACTCAAAAACGGAATAAACACAAAAAACTGACTTTATGTGGTAAGACCAATGTTCTGACCTATGCTTTTGATCTGTGGGAACGTACCTTTCATGCAGTCGCTTCTGATTATCCCGATGTCAAAACCGATTACGCCCATGTTGACGCCACCACCATGTGGATGGTGAAAAATCCGGAATGGTTTGATGTCATCGTGACCGATAATATGTTCGGTGATATCATTACCGATCTGGGAGCCATGATACAGGGTGGAATGGGCATTGCCGCCGGTGGCAATATCAACCCTCAGGGTGTTTCCATGTTTGAACCGATTGGTGGTTCTGCCCCCAAATACACCGGCAAGAATGTCATTAATCCTCTGGCGGCCATCTGTGCGGTTCAAATGCTCCTTGATATCATTGGAGAAAAGAACGCTGCCCAGGGCATCGAACAAGCAGTCATAGCTGCCCTCCAAAGTGGGAAAATAAAAAGCATGAGCGCAGGGAAAATGGGCCTCTCCACTCAAGAAATCGGGGATTTGGTAGCGTCATTGGTGTAGGAATCTCCCTCTCATCAAGGACCATGATCATTCAATGAAGATTCTACATAAAACCCCCTTGGTCAAAGGGGGATTTGATTTCATCACTGAAAACATCAAATCCCCCAAAGCCCATTTTTAAAAAAAGAATTGACCGCCATGCAGATATGCAGCACCATTTGAGGATGAAAACCTTTCCCCCACTTTAGCAAAGGGGGGTAAGGGGAGATTTGAAAAATTCGGTAAAAGGTAAAACGTGAAATGTAAAAAGGGTAAGGATGGGAAAAATAAAAGACGAAAAGATCGAATCCCTCTCAATCTCCCTTTATCCAAAGGGAGAGGTTCGGTGAATGGAATTATTGAATATCCTGAATAAAATGAGTTTTTATTGTTTGCTGGTTACTCGTTACTGATCACTCGTCACGGTATTTCCAGGATAGACACTCATGCTGCTACGCAGCACCATATGAGGATGAAAACTTCGACGCAATAGATTTTTATAGCGGGTACCGACACCATCCGTCATTCCCGAATGTATTTATCGGGAATCTAAGTCTTTTTTACTTTACGAGGATGATTAATCCGGGTATTCGTCCTTTATGACATTTACTCCAGAGGAGTACCGCCTTCTCCAAAAGGAGAGACTGGTCCGGTTGAACTTGGTTCACTGGAAGGAGAGAGAGGAGTACCGCCTTCGCTGCCGGGAACTCCGCTTGAGGTAATACCGGGTGAACTGATGACCACTCCCTGGCCGGACTTAATGGTCGGCTTTTGCTTTATTTCGGCGATGAAACTTTGAACTTCAATTTCGGCCATACTGATACTGTTGTTTTTCTTGAGGGCTTCTTCCATCTTAGCTGCTATTTGTTGCGGATCAATTCCTTCCCGTCGCGCTCGCTCAATAATTTTGGTGAGACTGTTCATATCCTTGGATTCGGTGCTCTTTCGGGTAAACTCATTGATGATGTTTCCGGCTTGTTGAGGCTGAACACCCATTTCGATCAGTGCAGAGAGGGAGTCGACCACTTTTTTCACATTGTCTTCGTCCTTTGCTGCGGTTTGACGAAGGGCATTTTTTACCAACTCGGCTGGTACCGAGTATTCGATCGAATTTGCCAGATCGTTGAGTAGATTTTCATCTTCAGCCGCATTGGGGTTAACTTCTTTAAGAATCGATTGCGCTTGAAGGAGTGAATCTTTTTTCTTTTCGAGGCTCTTCACAATATTGTAGGGCCGGACTTTTTTGTGAAGGCCTTCTTTAAGCTTGAGGATAAGTGCACCAGCTGAGAGACCATTTTGTTCGAGATCGCCAACCATAGTGCCAACTCGATCCAAGAGGTATTCTCGGTCTTCATCGGGATAATTCGAGGATTGTTGAATGAGGGTTCCAATATCTTCCATTTCCTGAGCAAAAACCGGTGGAATGATAACCAGAAGGAATAATGATATAAGTAAAACCAACTTCTTCATTTTTATCCGCCGTTAACCACCAAAACAGAATTCACCCCGCCAAAACCATCTGACACCTGTCGCGGCGAATCCGGATCGGGAATCCATTCCTTCCCGTCAATGACAAAAGAATATTGGTACTTTCCCGGCTTCACCTTCAGGGTGATTACCCAGGAATTATCATTCTTTTTTTCCATTTGCAACGCGTTCCAGTCGCTAAAATCACCGGCAACCGCAACCGTTTTGGGATTTTCAGAAAGGGAGTAGAATTTCATCTCAACTCGCCGATAACCCGATAGATCCGATATATGAAGTTGAGGGAAAAGGGGGAGATCGGTGAGAAAAATCATAGCCAGAAAAACCACTACTAATGAGGCGACG
This sequence comes from uncultured Atribacterota bacterium, assembly GCA_964434845.1. Classification (GTDB taxonomy): domain Bacteria; phylum Atribacterota; class Atribacteria; order Atribacterales; family Atribacteraceae; genus CAYSWT01. The sequence goes on from CAYSWT010000010.1 coordinate 8,368, forward strand.
GCCAATTTTTTGAAATCAGCAAAAACAAAACCCCTCCGGTGTGCTTCGATATGATGCATAACCCGCATTGAGAAATTAGGCGGAACGTTCACCTGAGGAATTTGTTCTAAATAGTAAATGAGTTTTTCTTCTTTTCGATCCATTTTCTTCGCCTCTACTATTATATACGCACAACGGATGGTTGAAGTTTCATGATGGCTCCCCTTGTCTGACTTGATTCCCTTTCCGAAGCGCTCATCATTTACCTGAAGTCGAAATGTATCAATAATAAAAGTAGATAAAAAAATTTTGTTTTTGGTTCATTCCAGATATTTGTTTAATTCATCCTGAAGTTTCTTTCGCGCCCGATGGAGGTAGGTTTTCACCGTTCCTACCGGAAGACCAGTGATGGAAGAAATTTCTTCGTAGGATAACCCCTCCAAATGACGAAGAACAATCACTTCGCGGAATTTAACCGGCAACCCACCAATGGCTTTTTCAAGGCTCACTCTCAGCTCTTGGTTGAGAACGGTGTCGTCCGGATCATGAAAAGAGTTTTGAGGAATGAAATCTTCCAATTCGCTCTCTTCTTCATCGCCGACCGGTGCCGAAAGTGAAAAGAAAAACATCTTTTTCCGTCGGAAATAATCCCGGCACACATTCAGGGCAATGCGATAAATCCAGGTAGAGAATTCATAGGAATCATCGTATTTATTCAATGCCGAAAAAGCCTTCACGAAAGTGTCCTGAGCCAGATCTTCTGAGTCGGGCTTCGAGCGGACCATCCGGAATATATAGTTGAAAATCGGTCTTTCGTATTTCCGAACGAGGAGACAAAAAAGATCTCGGTTTCCGTTCAGGACTTCGATGATGATTTCCCGATCGGTTTTTTCGGTCATTTCACTTTAAAGAACCGTGTCCTTGAGAAGATTTATGCGGAATTGAGCGCTATTAATCAGGGAGGTTCCATCAGCCCATTTGGCTCCTGGATATTTCCGTATAATCTCAAGGTACGTTTGGTAGGCTTCAAGATAGCGACCCAGTTTCTCTAAACAGAGCCCCTTGTTAAACATGGAAGCGGGTGCAATCAGAATCCCGTTGTACCAGGTGCCATCGGGATAATTGGTGATCGATTTATCAAAAGCGGTTAAAGCTTCAAAGTAATTTTCCCGCCGATACCAAGATGCTCCTTCGAAATATTGAGAATCATCAGCAAACTCGTCATTTGGATATTTTTGGACGTATTCAGCAAACAAGCTGGCTGCCTTATAATACAGTTCCAATTTATAATAACAATGAGCCAGGCCATAAATGGCTTTTTTCTCGATCTCTCCTCCATAGGAGCGAGCTTGATCATATGCGACCGAAGCGTTGGAATACGATCCTAAAATATAGTAGCAATCCCCCATTTCATAGTAGGCTATTCCAACAAACTCACTGTGGGGATAATTTTGGATCAGCTTTTGATAGGCTTGAATCGCATCCGACCAACGGCTCAAGCCCTGACCGAGACCTTTCGCCAGCAGATATTGACCATCGTCGGCAAAGTCGCTTGACGGATAACGATTGACCAGATCGGATAAAGCATTGATCGAGGGTGAGTAATCCCCTAAATAATAGAAAGAGGCACCTTGCATAAAGACGACACTGGAAACCAAGGGGCTCCCTGGATATTTGGCGAGAAAATTTTCGGCTTCGGCCAAGCTTCGTTCATAAAATCCATATTGATAGAGGGAAACGAGATACTCATGCAGGCTCTCCTCTGATTCCGGCAAAAGGGAAATGGTGCCATCGGGAGGGATCGAAACTTCCATTCCCTTTTCGACTATGACCTTGACAAAAGCTCCGGTATAGCCGGGAAGAGAAAAGAAGAGATATTGATTTCCAGAAGGAACGTTCTCTAAAATGAATGCACCAGATGAATCGGTAAAAACCACCATCTCGCCTTCTTCCACTCGGACTCCCTCTAAGGGACCGTTTCCCCCAACGACTCTTCCCCGAACGATTCCTCTTTGGTTGATATTCGTTCCTATACAACCCGAAATAATAATCACAAGTATAACCGTGGAAAAATAAAGGAGAAGGGCTTGCCTCTTCTTCATTGGGTTTCTCCCCCCAGCTTAATGAGTTCCTTCTCGGCAGACTGGTGTTGACTGCTATCCGGTGGGGCATGGCTCACAATATACCCTAATTGCTCACGGGCTTTTTCCTGTTCATGGTTGTCGAGATAACTCTTTGCTAACCAATAGCGCACATCATAATATTCAGGCTGTTTATCCAGTATGCCAAGAAATACTTTTTCCGCCTCGTCATTCTTTCCTATATTATAATATACGTAACCAAGATGCAGCAGGTATTGGCTGTTTTCAGGAGAAATTGCCAAAGCCTTTTGTAAGGCCTCTATAGCCTTCTTCCAATCGTTAACCCCGGGGGCAAAGCTTCTAACCTCATAGATATAGGCCAGTCGGAACCAGGCGTTGTCATCCTGCGGATTTTTTTCCAAATAGTCCTGGAAGGCTTTCACTGCCTTCCCCGAAATCCGGTAAGCCTGTAAATACTGCTCCTTTTCCATGAGAATCAGCCCCATCTCATAATAGGCATCATGGGGGCGAATCCCCTTCTGTGCCGATTCTTCAAACAAGCGATAGGCTTCGTCAACTTTCCCTTCCTGACGAGCCATTTGAGCTTGAGCAAATATATCGGGTTCTTCGGTCCGCGCCTGATGGGGAAAAGAAACGACAAAAAGCACGGTCAGAAGGCCGATCAGACCGAGGAATTGAGCTTTTTTCATAGAGTACACCTCACTTTCGGTCGACACCGAGAAAGAGAAACAATCCCATAAACCCGAAGATAAAGTTCGGCATCCAGGCGGCAAGCCAGGGCTCCATAATGCCTCCTCTCCCCAAGGAGCGGAAAATCGACAACATCATGTAATAAACAAAGGCCAAGATGACCGTCACGATAACTCCTAAAACCTTGGTATCCCTCCCCCTTTGAATCCCAAAGGGTAACCCGATCAAAATAAACATCAGGGCAGAGAAAGGAATGGAAAACTTAAGATAATAGGCAGTTTCAAACTCGTCGGTCTGAGTGCCCGTTTGTTTTAAAATTTCGATTTGCTTCCGGAGCTCTCGGGTCGACATTTCTTCGGGCGATCGTTGATTTTCGAAAAATTCCTGCAACTCCTCCTTCATATCGATTTTCATTTCCGCAAACTCAATTTCCTGAAGAAGATATCCCTTCTCATCATAACGATGAACAACCCCGTTTTTCAAAAGCCATTGATCTTCCAACCAAAATGCACTCCGGGCAACGATTACATCGGGAAACTTGGTTTGATCTTTCATATCATAGATGATAACCTTTTTCATTTCCCAGGTCTCGTTATCCAGTTCATTCACATAAAAGTAGCGATTCTCGGCATCACGAAAAAAGACGTTTTGTTGAATTTTAGGGGGGCCTTTTTTATAAACAAATTCACGCAATAACACCTGTGCCCGGTGATTCGACTCGGGAACGATGATATCATTCAAGTAAAAAGCTCCGATACTTACCAATATCGACACCATGATATAGGGAAGCAGAATTCGCCTTAAGTTCACCCCGCTGGCTTCTATGGCCACCATTTCACTTTCGCGTCCCAGTCTACCCAAATTCAATTCCGATGCCAATAGATATGAGATGGGAAAAGTGAGTACCATTTGAGCCGGTATGTATAACAGGAGTATTTCCAAAGTAATGAAGATGGGCACCTTTTTATTTACGAAAAAATCAGCAAGTTCGAACAAAATCTGCACCAGCATGATGATAGTCACTGCACCAACCCAGGTAAACATGCCGGCTGCGCTTTCACGAGCGATATAACGATCCATTATTTTAAAAAACAATCTACCGTCACCTATTTCGCATCAATTTTGTGAGGATACTGGGGTATTAACCTTTTCCCGGCCCTTGAATAGCCACTCAGTTTACACAGATATAACCCTGATTCCACCGGGTTTATTCAGAAAAAACGCATTGAAGGAAAACGCCTTCGCTGTAAACGTCCCAACCTTTGATTCTCATTGTGGTATTGTACCTTTTTTACCCGACTTTGTCAGCTTGAGCCCATCCCCCCACCAATAGTACCCATTACCTCTGATGTCTCTATACAGTTCCTGGGAAAGCAATAAATGATAAAAGTGATAAAATACTCAAAAAGAAGGGGTTGAGGAGCTGAGTAACCATGAAAAGAATATTCATTTTTCTTGTCCTATTATTCATCATGCTCATCCCGGCGGGCTGCATCGGTGGAACCACTCCGTTGGTGAAAACCGTCGATTGGGCAAACGAGTTGGTTTTCATCGAATACTGGGGTTCTCTATCATCCGAAGTTTTGAGCGGTGAAGGAGCACCGCCACTGATGATTGATTTCCCGACCTATCATTATGAAGAAGAAACCAGCACCTTAACCAGTCATCTCGGTGCGTTCGGAACCGAACCAGAAAAAATCAATCCAGTAACGGTTCGCATAGTATTGGGAAACGGACTCTCGCTCAGCGGCGATGTAGGAGGAGGAGCATCGAGCGGTTTAGACGGGATAAATGATCTTCCCTACCATCCAAACTTTTCTGCTGCCTATGTCTTGTCGGAAATTGATGAAAGGGGACTCGTTTTGATCAGGCCTCAAGGAAACACCTCGTTGATGGAGGCCTCGCTCACCAATCCGCTCCCGACCAAAGGGGCATGGATTACTCCCGGACAAACCCTCCGTTACCAGACCGTGGAAGAAAAGCAGGATCAACAATCAATCATCCGCTTTACCTACACGGTGACGCTTAAAAACCGTATCGTCCGGCGTGACCACTGCCTTAATTCTCACTGGTGAGATTATCGATAATAGAGTATTCCGGCGATGCCGGCTAAAAGTAACATGAGAATTGGATCAATCCATTTTTTCGATACCAAAAAGAAGGAGGCCACCCCTAACCCAAGGGCAAACCAATCTCTCATACCATTCTGGGCGATAGACAACCCGGCGAGCGACATGAGAGCGATAACCGATGGCCGGAGTCCTTTTAAAACCCTCTGCACCATCGCATTTTCCTCAAAGACCCTGAGAAAATTCGTAACCATCATCACCAAAACGATCGAGGGAAGACAAAAGGCTCCAGTTGCGATGAAAGCTCCCATCACCCCTCCCACCTTATAGCCGACAAAGGTGGCGGAATTGATGGCAATCGGACCGGGGGTCAGCTCGGATAGGGTGATCAAATCAACAAACTGTTCAGTGGTGAGCCATTGGTAAGTATCGACGATTTCCTTTTGAATCAGTGGAAGTGCCGCTGCCCCTCCCCCAAAGGCAAAACAACCGATTCGAAAAAATGACAAAAAGAGCTGAAAGAAAATCAACTTTTCCTCCATAAACCGGTGAATGCACCCAAGAGAACGATCCATAGGGGGTGAAAACGGAAGATCAGGACTAAAGTAAAAAGAACAACGGCCAAAACCAGATCAATCCGCTTTTTTAAAGCCTTTTTTCCAATAGAAACGATACCACAAGCGATTAAGGCGACGATGGCCGGAGTCGCCCCACGAAAAAAATGTTGAACCAGCTCATGATCACCAAAGTGAAACAAAAAAGTCGCCGCCATCAGAATGATCAAAAAAGAAGGAAGAACTGACCCCAAAACTGCGGTCAGCATTCCCGGAAACCCAGCGACCCGCTGACCAAAGTAACAAGCAGTATTAATGGCGATGGCTCCGGGAAGTCCCTGGGCTACCGATAAACCGGTGATAAAATCTTCATCGCTGATCAATTGTTTTTTATCCACCAATTCTTTCTGAATCAGGGGAACCATAGCATACCCCCCGCCCCAGGTAAAGGCACCGATGCGAATGAAGCTGATGAACAGGTTAAACAAGGTTTTCTTTTTTTGATCGACCACGCTTCGATTTTCTCCACAAAATGATTTCAAGTATGATACCATTCAAAAAAAAGCATGGAAACCTCAAATTCGAAATACCGTTCAATTGAAAAGGCTGGTTGCGCCGAACTGGTCGTCGAAAGATCACGATTCATCGCTCATAGTGTTCAGGTTGGCCGGGAAGACGAAGCTCGTCAAAAGATCAAGGCCATCCAGCAACTCTATCCCGATGCAACCCATTGTTGTTATGCCTGGCGAGTCGGGCTCGATCCCACCACCGAATTCGCCACCGATGCTGGTGAACCTCGTGGGACCGCCGGACGTCCCATCCTGGGAGCCATCCGACGCCGGGAGCTCACCAATGTCGCGGTTACCATCATCCGCTATTTTGGGGGCAAGAAATTAGGAGTCAGGAGATTAATCGACGCTTACCATCAGGCTGCCGAACAGGTGCTGGAGATCTCGGGAATCATTGAGCAAGAAATCCGGGCACGGTTTATGCTTGAGGTTAATCCCATCCACTTTCAAACGATGGTGAATCAGATCATCAGTTTTTGTCGGGGAAAACAGCTGGTACAGATTGACCCGGCTCGGTACGAAATCGTCTTTCAGGTTGCTCTCCACCGACACCAGGAAGCCCTCTCGCTGATCGAGCTGAAGCAAAAAGAGGGAGTGGTTGTTTCATTTCAGGAAAGTACCAGCCAGTAAGGGTAGGGAAAACTTAAAAGGTATCCACCCGGTCGTTCCGCAATGTTCCTCCAGCGGAGGAGAGGGTTAGGGGAAGGGGGGTTGAGAGGAACCAAACCGAACCGTGACCAGCAACCCCGGCTTGGGAGTGGTATTTTCAAAAATGAGCTCGAAGCTCAGTTTATGGGCGATCTCATAGGCCAGTGAGATGCCGATTCCCCACCCTGGCTGGTGAATGGCGTTCTTCCCTCGATAAAACCGCTCCCCAAGCCGAGAGCTGAGTTCCTCGGTGAGCCCGGGTCCGTAATCGCGAATGGTGAGTTCATTTTCTCGTAAAGAAATTTCAATATCCTGTGATGAATATTTCAAGGCATTATCCAGGAGGATATCGAGCAAGATGGTGAAGTGACCAACCGAAGTTTCAATCCGGGGATCAGCTTCTTCGGTCAGAAGCAGGGTACGTTCGGGATGTTTATTCTTCCGTTGATCAACGACCGAGGTTAAAATCTCGCTTACCATCGCTTCCTTCTTCTCAATCCCTTGATCGGTACGACTGAGGAGAAGGAGGTTTTCGGTCAATTCCTTCATCCCTTCCGCGGTGGATTCAATTGCTGCCAGCGCCTCACTGCGAACCGCCGGGTTGGAGTTTCCCCAACGCCGCAGCATTTGACTATACCCAATAATGGTGCTGAGCGGTGTCCTAAGTTCGTGGGATACATTGGCGACAAAGCGTTTTTGAATGAGATACCCGTCTTCCAGGGCTTTCAGCATCACATTGAGGGCTGATTTCAATTCTTCAATTTCGTCAAGAGGAGAGGCAACCGGAAACCGAGCCGACAAGTTGTCCGAGCTGATTTTGTGTAATCTTCGATTCAGGTCACGCAAGGGTTTCAACCAGTATTCAGACAAAAAATAGCTCGCTATCATAACCATGCCACCTATAATCGGTATCAAAAACCATGCCACCCGCCGCATTCTTTCCAGGGAATCGATGGAGGAGGTGATGTTTTTGCCCACCAAAAACCACTGTCCTGACCGCTCGGTTTTTACAAAAAGAAAGTATTCGCCGTTTTCGACGACCATCCCTTCTTTCCAGAGATTCGGGTCAAGTTCCCAGGGATTCTGAACCACGTTCAATTGCTCGTTTTCCCAACTCCCCACCAAGAAATCTCCGGGAAATGCTCTCCCCCGAGCCATCGTACCATGCATCATGCGCCCCCCACCGGCTTGTGATCGCTGGACAATATCGTCTCGCTCTGAGTTCAGAGTACCGGAGCGGGAAAAATCATAAAAAATATAAAAAGTCAGTAAGGTTAAAGCAAATAGACAGGTAAAATTGAACAGGGTCATGCGCACACTAATTTTCATTTTCGATGTCAATCCTTTTGAAAAGTATACCCGACACCACGAATGGTTTTAATATGTTTTCCCTCTCCTCCTAATTTTTTCCGAAGATAATTCATATAGACCTCAACGACTCCAGGAGTCCCGAAAAAGTCCGGTCCCCATACATTCTGGATGATTTTTTCTTTAGAAAGGACGATACCGGAGTTGCGGATTAAATAAAGCAGGAGATCGAATTCGGTTTTGGTGAATGGAATGTCCTGGTTGTCGAGAAGAACCCGATGCGATTCAGGATCGATCAGTATATTGCCAATGTGGATAGTTTCTTTCTTTTGGATACCGGCTCTCCGCAACAGGGCTTCAATCCGGGCAAGTAATTCCTCGATGGCGAAAGGTTTCACCAAGTAATCATCGGCTCCGGTACGGAGTCCTTTCACCCGATCATCCACCTCCCCCAAGGCGGTTAACATGATGATTATAACCGATTCCGAGAGTCGACGGATTCGCTTCGCCACTTCCCAGCCATCAATATCAGGAAGCATGATATCTAAAATGATCAGGTCAGGCCGATAGGTATAAAAATCCTCTACCGCTGACTCCCCCGTTGGCGAGCGTTGAACGTGATAGCCTTCGTGCGCTAATTCCAATTCCAACAATCGGGCAATTTTCGGATCATCTTCAATGATTAAAATTTTTACAGATTTCTCCTGAGAATCAAGGGAAGTTTTCATGCTTTTTCATCCGAACCCATTATCCAGGATCATCATCACTACCAACCCCACCATCAAGGCATAGGTGGACAGCCGTGCTGCCGATCCGAGATGAGTTTTGGGAATGACTTCTTCACTGATGCCAAACCGCATGGCGGTTAATCTTTGATAATTCACATTTTACCTTTCACGGTATTTTCTTACTTCCTTTTTATCGACCTTGCTTTCAAGGCGATGAAAAAGGCGCCGATAGCTTTTAGGATATCCCCACCGATAAACGGCCAGAAGGCAGTTTTTAATACCATTCCGATGTGCATCTCTGTTTGGAGAACAAATTTCATGATGAACCAAAAATACAAAAGACCGGGAAGGTAAAGCATGAAAATTGCCGCTAAGCTGAGGAAAAGGAGAAACCTGCTGGTCAGCGGCTTCTGCCGGTCTGCAACCCGAGAGATCAACGGAGAGAGGACGATATAACCGAGAATGAATCCAAAGGTTGGTTTGAGAATGTACCCCAACCCGCCAAAAGGAGACGAGGCAAAAACCGGGAGTCCTATGAGCCCCAACAGACAGTAAACCGTCCAGCCTAAAAAATTTTCTTGAGGAGAGAAGGAAATCGCCCCGAAGACATAGACCGCTGGCAAAAGACTGAAAGGAACGATGGTTGACCCAAACCGGAAAAGGCTGGCAGCAGTGACAGCGATCGCACAGAGAAACGCACTCCGGGTGAATACCCGGGGAGTAAGGATCATTCGATCTCTCCCCTCACATGTTCTCCTTCAAATTTTTCCTCTTTGGGGACTGGGATTCGATGACGAGCGAATATCCCCCCCAGGAAAATTTTCGTTCTCCCTGATCGGTTGTCACCCAGAGCGCTCCAGTTTCATCAATTCGTTGTGCTCGTCCCTGAATGGTCTGATCAAACTCTTCCATGATCACCACTTTCCCCAAAACAGCCGATCGTTTTTCATATTCCCGGAAAAATCGAAGTGAGTTCCTTCCTTCTTTCCATGGATAATACCAATCGGCCAGCTTTTCTAAAAATCGACCGATGATGAACTCCGGGAAAACCGGTTGTTTTCCTTCGATGAGCAGCGAGGTCGCCTGATTTCGAATTTCGTGAGGAAAATCCTTCATTTCAAGATTCAGATTGATACCGATCCCAATGACAACCCAGTGTATCCGACCGGAGTCAATCGAACTTTCAAGAAGGATTCCCGCCACTTTCTTGCCGTTGATAAGCACATCGTTCGGCCACTTGAGCTGGGGCGCGAACCCGATCGCTTCCAAAGCTTGAACGAGGGCTAATCCAACCATTAGCGCCAGTTGACCACATTGATCAGGCACTTTTTCTTCAGGGCGAAGCAGAAAAGAATAGGTGAGACTTTTCCCGGCGAGCGAAAACCAGTATCGCCCCTTCCTTCCCTTCCCGGCAGTTTGTCGATCGGTCATCACCAGCGTACCTTCGGGATACCCCTCCTCCGCCAGTTGACGGGCGAAACGGTTGGTCGAATCGATTTCTACTTGATAAATAAACCGAAAATCAGGATAAATCTCCTTTCCAATGCTTTCTAAGTTATTCATCTATACTCCAGGGTGTATGGCCAGTTTTTGTTTTAAAACTCGCCCAAAAAAATCAATTCCACCGACGATGAGCGGAAAATAAAAAGTCAACACTCTCCATAAGACCACAAAAATACCAATCCGTTGTGGAAGGGTATAGGAGAGAAAAACCGAGGCGATCGAGGCTTCGGCTCCTCCGCTCGATCCAGGGGTAGGCATCAACGAAAAAATATAATTGAGCGGAATTTGAGATCCGATGACCTGGATTGGTGGAGCCTGAATCGCTAAAGCTAATAAAACCCAATAAGCGACTAAAAAAATGAGCAGGTAACGAAGGTCGTACAATAAGAGATTCCAAACCAGATATTGGGGTTTTTTAAGAAAGAGGGTGCTGAACCCTCTCCGGAAATCATCGAAGAATTCTTCGACCCAGGCTCGCACCGCAGTTTCGGAGAACCTGACCCGTCGGAAATAGTGTTTGACGAAACCGATCCCCCAGTCAGTGAGACGATAGAGCATCTGGGGTCGGTAGAGAAAATAAAAGAGGAGAAACATGATGATCGAATAAAAGACGGCAAAGGAATAGAGAAGCTTGAGGAGAATGCCCTGGAGAGCGACCCGAATATCAAAGAGGAAGAGAAAGACAACGATGAGGAGGAGCAGGCTTACTTGGTAGAGAATGCCACAGACCACCACCAGGCTTCCGGCTTCCCCCCAGGTGAGACCCGAACGGCTGAGAACATACATCTGAGCGGGTGCTCCACCCAACATGAAAGGAGTAATGGACGACATGAAATAGGCGGAGAGAACGGCACTGAGCGAGTCTCGGAAACGAATAGTTTTCCCCCAGCCTCGAGAGGTCATAAAAATTCGTAACGCATCAAAAACCCAGGCTCCCACCATGCAAAAAGCACCGATAATCAGCGGGAAAATACGGAAAGAAACAATATGAACCGTGGTATCCCGGAAAGAAAAGTACGAAAAGATAAACACCATCATCCCCAAGCTCAAGATGACGGAGAGAATAATCTGTCTTGCTATTTTTTTGGCTTCAAATTGCCGTTTGTAGTTCATTGGATTTCTCTTTTAAACCGAAGAAACGCTCTTTCTCCTATTTATCCATAAAGCCATGGTTGTCGGCTTCGCCTGATACTTCCTGATCGAATTTCCCCTTCAATTTTCTTTTGGTATTCGCGATAAGATGATAGAAAGCATATCCCCCGATAATCAAGGGAAAGTAAAAAGTAACCGCCCTCCATAAGAGAATGTACATCCCCACTCTTTGGGCTCCGGCAAAACGAAGGAAGACCGAGGTTACGGAAAGTTCAACTCCTCCACTCGCCCCAGGAGTGGGAATAAAACCAAAGATATAATAGAGGGGAATTTGGGCGCTCAACACCCTCAAGTAGGGGGAGACCACTCCAAGTGAAAGGAGAACGCAATATCCCACCGAGAAAAACAGGATGAAATAGACAATATAGCATCCGACAATCCACGCCAAGTATTGGGGTTTTTTAAGAAAGAGGGTGCTGAACCCTCTCCGGAAATCATCGAAGAATTCTTCGACCCAGGCTCGCACCGCAGTTTCGGAGAACCTGACCCGTCGGAAATAGTGTTTGACGAAACCGATCCCCCAGTCAGTGAGACGATAGAGCATCTGGGGTCGGTAGAGAAAATAAAAGAGGAGAAACATGATGATCGAATAAAAGACGGCAAAGGAATAGAGAAGCTTGAGGAGAATGCCCTGGAGAGCGACCCGAATATCAAAGAGGAAGAGAAAGACAACGATGAGGAGGAGCAGGCTTACTTGGTAGAGAATGCCACAGACCACCACCAGGCTTCCGGCTTCCCCCCAGGTGAGACCCGAACGGCTGAGAACATACATCTGAGCGGGTGATCCACCCGTCGCTGAGGGAGTAATGGTCGACATGAAATAGCCGGAGAGCACTGTCTTCAAAGCCTGCCGGAAGGTGATGGCTTTATTCCAGACACGAGAACTTAAGAACACGCGAATAGCATCGACCGTCCAGGAAAGAATGAGGAAAATAAAACCCATAAGAAACCATTCAGGATGAAAAACCGAAAGGTCGACCGAGATTCCCCGGAATGAAATCAGCGAAAAAATGAAAATCGTGGTACCCAGACTGATCAATATCGACACTACGATTTGTCGACGTAATTTTCCTGGATCATATCGTTCTTTACCGTGCATCCAACCACCTCATCTTTAAAATTGTCCTCTGCTGAGAAAAGGAATATGTCGATTATACCTTAAATGCCGTCTTTTCAAAGGAGCCAAACCAAAATAGACAGGAGGCTGCAGATCAGAACTCCAACATAGGTTGCCACTTTCACTACTGTCAAAGCTTCATCAATGCGCACCGGAATGAGGTCCAGCAACGGTTCACCCAAAAAGGGATAATCTTCTCGTTTCCCCGCATAATAATTAGCTCCTCCCAGGCGGACTCCCAGAGCTCCCGCTAAGGCGCTTTCCGGCCAACCAGCATTGACGCTCGGATGTTTCCGGGCATCGCGCAGGGAATACTGAAAAACTCCTTTCCAAAACCGCCCCAAAATCATGGCTGAAATGCCGATTAGAACCACACTGAGTCGAGCGGGGATAAAATTCATCGCATCATCTAACCGGGCCGAAGCGAAACCAAAAAAATAATACCGGAAATCTTTGTATCCGAGCATTGAATCCAAGGTGTTGGTTACTTTATACACCAACCCTCCTAATGCACCAAAAAGGGCAATATAGAACAGGGGAGCGATTATTCCATCGCAGAAACTTTCTGCAAGAGACTCTAAGGTGGCACGCACAGTTTCGCTCTCGGTAAAATGCTCGGTATCACGACCAACCAAATGCTTCAGTCCTTGTCGAGCGGCATCTCTATCACCCAGGCTGAGGGCGCTTTTGACGTCCCTAACCCGCAGTATCAAGGTCCGGTAGGCGGTAAAACTGAAGATGAGATAGATCTCGAGCGCCCACCAAATCACCTGAAAGTGGTTGTGGAGCCAGAGACTGAGGCTATAATAGAGGGACCCCAATCCTCCGACCATGAGAGCAACCATGACAAACCCCAGGACAAGCTCCCGTTTGAAGCTCCTTTTTTCAGGAAAGAGCAGCTTTTCCAGCCCGGCGATCATTTTTCCGATGAGGACCACCGGATGCCAACTTCCCTGAGGATCCCCAAAAAGTGCATCCAGAGCAAACCCGCAGATTAGACGCAGCGCATTCACTATTCAACACCTTCATGGTTCACGATGGAAACAACTTGTGTAAATTCAGGCTTCTCGCGGATTTTCACCACTACTCCCGGATCAAGTAATAGGTGAAAGCTGTTTTCAAAAGTCATTCCGGTGAAAAGAACCAGGAAACACCGGATGACCCCGGCATGGGTGACAATCAAATAGGTTCCGTTGTCCTTGGTGATAAAATGATTCCAAAACGAGCTCACGCGATGCATAACTTGAGCAAAGCTTTCTCCTCCCGGAGGGGTAAACTCCAGTGGATTTTTCTTCCACTTAACAACTTCATCAGGAAACTCATTTTCTAACGCTTCCCAGTTTTTCCCTTCCCAAGCGCCAAAGGAACGTTCCTTGATGGCTTCTTCCATGATAAAGGGCCGGTCATGGTTGAAAACCAGTCGAGCAGTTTCCTGGGTTCGAGTCATCGGGCTGGTTAATACCTCGTTAAACTCCATATCCTGTAATATTGCCTTTGCACGTAAAATTCTTCGCCTTCCTCTCTCTGAAAGGGGAATATCGCTCCAACCGGCAAAATATCCGTTTTCAGTCGCATGAGTATCGCCATGCCGTAATAGGATAATCTCTTTCATAAATGAACCAACCTCGCTCCTCCTGAAATGACTCGGGCAGCCCAAAGTGTCACTTTTTCTCCCGCCAAGCAGCCCTGTACTCGTCGTAACATCTCTTCGGGGCGATAGATTCGGGTGTCAAACAAAATACCAAAGGCTTTCCCGGTATGAGCTCGGTTGACACCTAACCCCCCGACCGCGGAACTCATTTCAACCAACTTTTCAAAAATAGGCTCAGGAAAAAAGGACTGAGCAATCCAACTGCTCAGCGTCGCCGCTTTTCCCAATAATTTCAGGTTGCCCTCTTCCAATCCACGCTGGGCATTCTCAAAAGCCTCACTGAGTTCAATTTTATATTGACTCCATTTGAAACACATGAAACCTCGATTGACCGAGACAGTATCGAGCGTCCCGGGGAGTTCAACCACTACTACCCCCAGGTTCTTTGGAGCAGGGAAGCGTATCAGAACCGATCCCCGTAAATGGTCAAAAAGACACATTTGAGAAAACACAGTGCTGTCGGACGGTTCGACCCGTAGTGCGATCCGGGCAATATCTTCTTCACAGAGATCACGTCCCATCAGTCGAGCCAGAGCAGCCAGCATTGCCGCAATATCAGCCGTGCTGGAAGCATATCCCTTTCCTTCTGGAATCCAACGGCGACGGCGAAACTCAATATGATCACCCAGATCGGCTAATCCCCACTCCTCGAGAGCGATTTCCAATGCCCGTTTACTCTTCCATAGTTTCTGCATGTCCTGGGTTTTGGGTACGGATAATGTGTTGACCAAATTCACTTCCATCTCGGCAAAGCGATCAATAGTCAGTGAAATGAGCACTTCTTTCCCTTCCCAGACTCCTTGTACCAGTTCTCCCATACTTCCCGGACAAAGCGCGCGTTTCATCTCTGCCCTCCCCCCATGAATAAGAAAAGGGTTTCAACGGTTTCAATGGTCGCTCCCACCGCATCTCCATTGAGTCCCCGAAAACTCCGTTCCAACATTTTACCGAATAGCCATCCAATAATAAAGCCAGCTACCGCTTGAGGAAAAAAAAGCGTTCCCCATCTCCAGCTCGGGAGAATGAGGACTACCCCCAGCCAGAACCATACATACCTACCGGGAACTCTTCCTAAAAACTCTTCTCCCAATCCCCTTTTCTCCCGGGTAAAAGGATAAAAAAAGCTGCCGATGATCAGAGACGCCGTTCTCCCTGCTACGGGCGCGACTATGAGGATCCAGGGAGTGAGGGTTTCTCCAACGGCTACCATTTTAAATCCCAAAAGGAGAACGATCCCTACCACCCCGAAGGTTCCCAAACGCGAATCTTTTAATATCTCTCGCCGCTTCTCGGCTTCTTTGGTAGTAAACAGCCCGTCGCAGATGTCTGCCCAGCCATCTAGATGCAATCCTCGGGTGAGAACTAACCCCATCGTCACCACCGTTAACGCCGTCAGATAGGAACTTGCTCCCGCCCATCGTAACAAGCGAAACGTTCCGTAATTCACTCCGCCGATGAACGCTCCGACTAAGGGAAAAAAGAAAGCTGCCCGTGCCAAGTCCCCCGATTGATACCGGTAAGCCGGAACTGGCAGACAGGTCAAAAAGCTGATCGCGATCAACAAATAACGCCAGGCTTCACGCAACCTATCCATTACTCCTCATCCTCTATCCTGGAAATACAGTGAATCGTAAGTAGTGAGCAGTGAACAGTTAAAATCACCCTCATCCTCGCCTTCTCCCATCAAGGGAGAAGGGATTAATATTATTACTCCATAAAACCAAGTTTTTCCCTCGCCCCACCGTGGGAGAGGGTCAGGGTGAGGGGGCACATTTTCATTCCTCGACCCTTCCCTTCAACTTCCATGGCAGTCCGGCCACGACCAGATAGACTTCGTCGGCGCGAGCGGCGAGCCACTGGTTGATCCGTCCTTGAAGGTCGCGAAAGGTTCGTCCCAAGGGATACACGGGCACGACCCCCATTCCAGTCTCGTTGCTGACCATTAGACAGAAAAATCGTTCCCGGTCCCTTTTCTCCAAGAACCATTGAAATTCATCGGTTAGACGCTGAAAGGTCGCATTTTCTTCTTTCTCCTGAAGGAGAAGGTTACTCGCCAGGAAGGTTACACAATCAAGGAGCACCCCTTTCCCAGTCAAGTCGGTCTTGATATGATGAAAACCCAGTGGCGTCTCCAGGGTTGTCCAGGTTGGGGGACGGCTGGATTGGTGCTTTTTGACCCGTGATTCCATTTCGTCGTCGGTCACGATCCCAGTAGCCAGATAAACGAAGGGAAGGCCGCTGTTTTGAGCCATCTTTTGCGCGAAAGTACTTTTCCCACTTCGGGCTCCGCCGAGGATTAAAACCGACCGGTCATAGCGATCGAACATGGTTGGTCATCACCTCGATCAACTTTTGATTTTCGTCATGGGTACGCACCGCAAAACGGAAAAAGGCGTTCGACATTCCCCAGAAATCACTCAGAGGACGTACTAACAAGCCCTGTTCTCGCATAAAAAGATAAAACCGGTCAGGATCTCCCTTCTTGATCTTCACCGTATAAAAATTCACCTGGGAGGGAAGGAGTTCAAAAAAGTCGTGGAGCGGTTTCCAACTGTCTTCGAGATAGTTTTTCTCAGTCATGAGTTGTTGTTGAGTTTGGGTGTGATAACCGCTCAGATCGCTATTGGCTAAAAGATCGAGGGTGACCGCGAAAAGAGAATTGATGTTCCACGGTTCAAGCGTGGACAGCCATGATTTGAGGAGTGACGGACCACCTAACAGAAAACCGCCCCGAAGCCCAGCCAAGGCATAATACTTGGTGAGCGAGCGAACGATAAGCAAGCTCTCGTCATCGGTGATCCATTGAAAAAAAGAGGTTTTCTCCTGGATAAATTCCTGGAAGGCCTCATCTACCACTAAGGTGGAGTTCCGGTCCCGGCACCACTGGTAAAGAGCGCAACGCATCTTATCCGGCAAGCAGGTGCCCAGAGGATTTCCCGGATTTCCCATCACAACCAGTCCCGGCATTTCCCGGTCAAGCAAAGACAACAACTGCGATAATTGTTTTTCGGAGACACACCAAAAATGCGTTACTTCTTTCCTGGCAATGGTCAGAGCTCTGGTATATTCGGTAAAACAGGGTTCTAAAATCACCGCCTTTCGGGCGGGATGGCCTCGGGCGAGAAAATAAATCCCTTGGGTAGCGCCATTCAGGGGAAGAATGTTTTCCTCCGGAAATCCATAGAGACGAGCCAGCCGATGCTGATAATAGGTCCAGTTCAAGGGGGGATAGAGAGAAACGTAACGAAACCAGGAGCTCCATCGCTCTCGCAGGATGGATGGTGGCCCCCAGGGATTGAGGTTGACACTGAAATCAAGGGGGCTTTTGCCCCCTTGATCCATCTCCATTAAACGACCGCCATGAATTGGTTCTTTCATTATTCAACCAAGGCGAACGATGAAATCAAATCACCGTCATGGAGTCTCACCAGGGTCACGCCCCGGGTGGAACGGCCTTGCACCGAGACTTCACTACAGTTAATCCGAATGAGGGTCCCGCTTTGCGACGATATCAGAATTTCCTCTTGACCGGTTACCAATTGCACACCGATAACTTCACTGGTCCGTTCGCTGAACTTCATGAGAATAATTCCCTTGCCCCCACGGTGGTGAACCGGGAAGTTCTGCGTTTTCACCCTTTTCCCCATTCCTCGTGCTGAGACGATCAAGAGATCGCGGGAATGATCGAGAGTGGACGCTCCTACCACCCGGTCCTGCTTACGCAAGGATATCCCCTTCACCCCCCGGCTGCTCCGCCCCATCGGACGGACTTCGCTTTCCATAAAGGAAATGCCATACCCCTTGGCGGTGGCAATCAGAACATTGTCTTCACCGCTGGTCGCAAACACCGCTGACAGCTCGTCACCCTCATCCAGGTTAATAGCCCGTATCCCCCTCCGGGTAATTGAAACGAACTCAAGGAGGTCGCTCTTTTTTACGATTCCACGGGCAGTGACAAAGAAGAGGTGTTTGCCCTCACCAAAATCACGTAAGGGGATAAAGGTGATAACCCGTTCTTTGTCTTCCAACTGGAGCAGATTCACTAAGTGAATCCCCTTTGATTGCCGCTGCATTTCTGTTAACTGATAGGCGGGAAGCTGGAAGACCCGTCCTTGACTGGTAAAAAATAGAACCTTATGAAGGGTGGTTGCCACCGCAATCCGGCTGACCAAATCCTCTTCTTTGGTAGTGATACCGGTCACCCCTCGTCCGCCTCGGGCCTGCCGCCGGTAGGCAGAGAGAAGAACTCTTTTAACGTAGCCGTCTTGGGTGAGGGTAATAACGATATCTTCTTCGGGGATGAGATCGGTAACCTCGAGCAGAGCCTCTTCGTCGACGATTCGGGTACGGCGGGCATCACCATATTTCCTTTTTATTTCTAAGAGTTCTTTTTTAATCACTTTCATCAAACTTTTTTCGTAAGTCAAAATGTCCTTGAGCTCATCAATTTTTTTCTGTAACTCCCGGTATTCTTCTACGATTTTTTCTCTTTCTAATGCCACCAACCGCTGCAACCTCATTTCCAGGATGGCTTGGGTTTGAGGATCGGTAAATTGAAATTGCTGTATTAACCGGCTTTTAGCTTCGGGAACGCTTTGAGAGGAGCGAATGGTTTGGATGACCTCGTCAATCAGGTCCAGGGCCTTTAAAAACCCTTCCAAAATATGGGTCTTTTCTTCAGCGTCTTTCAGTTCATACTGGCTACGCCGGGTCACCACTTCTTTCCGGTATTCGATGAAGTGGCGCAGGACTTCCGGCACTCCCATTACCTCGGGCCGGCCATTCACCAATGCCAGCAAAATGACACCAAAGGTAGTCTGGAGGGCGGTGTGGCGATAAAGATAATTCAATACGAAGTTGGGATTAACCGCATTTTTTTTCAACTCCAGCACGATCCGGATCCCATCCCGATCCGATTCATCTCGAACTTCGCTGACATCGTTAATCTTTTTATCTAAAATCAGCCGGGCGATATCTTCAACCAAGGAGGCTTTGTTTACCTGATAGGGAAGCTCCCGGATGATAATCGCCCGATGGTGACGGTCGATGTCTTCGATTCGGGCTTCTCCGCGAAGAATCAGCTTTCCTCGGCCGTCACGGAAGTAATCATGAATCCCGCTGGTCCCCATCACGATACCATGGGTGGGAAAATCCGGTCCAGGGATGAATTCCAGAATTTCCTTCCAGGTCGACTGAGGTTGATCAATGAGATACACGGTGGCATCAACGAGTTCCGAAAGGTTGTGAGGTGGGATATTGGTTGCCATCCCCACTGCGATTCCAGTTGCCCCATTCGCTAAAAGTTGGGGGAAAAGAGCAGGCAGGACGATTGGCTCCTGCATCGACTCATCGAAGTTGGGAATGAATTCGACGGTATTTTTTTCAATGTCCAGTAACATTTCCTCGGCTATCTGGGACAGACGGACTTCGGTGTATCGCATCGCCGCCGGGGGATCACCGTCAATCGAACCAAAGTTTCCATGTCCGTCAACCATTGGATATCTATAGGTAAACCCCTGAGCCATGCGGACCAGAGCGTCATAGACGGCCATATCACCATGGGGATGATATTTTCCCAAGACATCACCCACCACGCGAGCACTCTTTTTGTAGGGTTGATTGTAGTGGAGACCCAATTCGTTCATAGCATATAAGATGCGGCGCTGAACCGGTTTCAGCCCATCGCGGGCATCAGGAAGAGCTCGCCCAACGATGACGCTCATGGCGTAACTGAGATACGCCTCTTTCATTTCGTCTTTTACATCTACCGGAATGATTTTTTCTTTTTCTTCAGGCATCGATTTCCTCCATGCGTTGTTCTATCCTGGAAACTGCCCAGGATTTCAGCCTACGGCGTAAGAATTAAAACCAAAAAAGAATTAGGTACGGGAACAAATCATTCCCGTACCTGCTGCGATATCATTATATATTCGCACCTGGAAGGTGCTCCAATCCTGGAAATGCAGTGAGCCGTGAGGAGTAAAAAAATCTCCCCTTCTCCCCATCTGCCCTTTTCCAACTCAACACCTCAACGACTCAACACCTCAACAATTGGAAATTTTCATCCTCACCTGATGCTGCAAAGCAGCATGACAGTCTGTGCTCTTCGAAGAAGCATCATTTAAATGTCGAGGTTCACCACTTCATGGGCATGTTCACGGATAAAATCCCGACGGGGATCGACGGCGTCACCCATGAGAATACTGAAGATCTCTTCGGCCTCGATGGCATCCTCAATCGAGACCACCTTCAGGGTTCGTGTATTGGGACTCATTGCCGTTTCCCAGAGTTGTTCCGGGTTCATTTCTCCCAGCCCTTTATACCGCTGTATGGTATACTTTCTGGTTTTCAATCCCTTCAAAAGCACTCCCAGCTCTTGATCGCTGTAAGCATAGAGGTCCTTTTTGCTGTCTCTCACCCGATAGAGGGGAGGGAGAGCGATATAGACGTTTCCGTTTTCAATCAGAGGTTTCATATAGCGATAAAAGAACGTCAACAACAAGGTGCGAATATGAGCTCCATCAACATCGGCATCGGTCATGATGATGACCTTATAATAACGGAGTTTTTCAAGAACAAAATCAAAGCCGATCCCGCATCCCAGGGCAGCAACGATGTTTCGAATCTCGGCGTTGGAGAGGATTTTATGCAGGTTAGCCTTTTCCACGTTGAGGATTTTTCCCCGGAGCGGTAAAATGGCTTGAAACCGTCGGTCTCTTCCCTGTTTCGCCGAACCACCGGCGGAATCTCCCTCAACTATGAAAATTTCTGCTTCTCCCGGAACCCGGCTCGAACAATCAGCCAGCTTCCCGGGGAGACTGGTGCCATCGATGCTATTTTTCTTACGGGCAAGTTCACGAGCTTTTCGAGCCGCTTCCCGGGCTCGTGCGGCTTGGATGACCTTTTCACAAATCGCCTTAGCCGTATCCGGGTTCTCTTCGAAAAAGGACGATAAATAGGTACAAGTGATCTCTTCAACGATTCCTTTGACTTCGGGATTGCCCAGCTTGGTTTTGGTCTGTCCTTCAAATTGGGGTTCGGGAACCAAGACGCTGATCGCCGCACACAAACCTTCACGGATATCGTTACCGGAGGGCATTTCTTCTTTATCCTTGACGAGTTGATAGCGCTCGATGTATTCGGTTATTACCCGGTTGATCGCCAATTTAAAGCCATTTACGTGGGTACCTCCTTCGAGGGTATTGACATTGTTGGTGAAGGAGATGACGCTCTCCAAGTAGCTGTCGTTATATTGAATGGCCACCTCCGCCTTGACCCCGTCCTTTTCTCCTTTGAAGTAAACCGGATCGGTATGAATGGTATTCTTTCCCCGGTTGAGGTAAGCCACTAACGCTTTGATGCCGCCATAAAAACAGTACTCCTTTTCTTTCTCGCTGCGCTCATCCTTCAGACAGATTTTGAGCCCTTCGTTGAGAAAGGCCAATTCCTTCAAACGCTGAGCGAGAATGTCGAAATGAAAATTAAGATCGGGAAAGATCTGGGCATCGGGCATAAAACGAATAACGGTTCCAGTATGTTCGGTCGGGCCGACATCGACCAGATCATTTATTGGTTTCCCTCTTTGATATTTTTGCCGCCAAATGCGACTATTTTGGTGGATTTCTACCTCCAACCATTCCGAAAGCGCATTGACTACCGACACCCCTACCCCGTGCAGACCTCCCGAGATTTTATAGGCGTAGTGATCGAACTTTCCTCCGGCGTGGAGCTTGGTCAAGACCACCTCAACCGCTGAACGACCGACTTTTTGATGAACACCCACTGGAATGCCGCGACCGTTATCCTGAACCGATACGCTCCCATCAGTGTGAATGGTCACCCTGATTTCGGTGCAGAAACCCACCAGAGCTTCATCAACGCTATTGTCCACCACTTCAAACACTAAGTGGTGGAGTCCCTCGAGGGACGTATTCCCAATATACATCGAGGGCCGCCTTCGAACCGCTTCCAGTCCTTCTAAGACTTGTATCTGTTCGGCCCCATAGACTTTCTGATTGTTTTTGTTGATATCTTCCAAACCGCTTCACCTCAAAACCAAATTTGTATTGGTTTATCCTATAAATACAATGACGAGTGATCAGTAACGAGTGACCAGCAAACAATGAAAACTCATTTTATTCAGGATATTCAATAATTCCATTCACCGAACCTCTCCCTTTGGATAAAGGGAGATAGAGAGGGATTCGATTGGGTTGACCGTCCATTTCAAATCCCCCCTGGCCCCCCTTTTCTAAAGTGGGGGGAAGGATTTTCATCCTCATATGGTGCCACAAGGTGGCATGGCAGTCTATCCTGTTATCATTTTACATCGCACTTAAAAGGTGCTCCTCTTTTCTCGTAGGAGCAACATCTTGCTACAATTCTCCCAAGTCCCCTCTTGATAGGGGTGTTGGCAAACCAACAGGGCGGGTTGTGTTCAACGCTCCCGCCCTCCTTAGGAGCAACATAAATGTCTATTCAGTTTGTGCGCAACGAATTTTCACTTTAATAACTTTCATCCCCTGTTCATTATAGACCCGACAAATGTCCGGGATGACTTTTTGTACCTCAAGCGCATACACCGGATCATTGACACTCAGATACAAAACACCATCTCGAAAATCACAGCATCTACAATAAGAAGAGAGGGAGGGAAAGAACTCGCCAAATCGATCCATGATCTGATAAACCTGAATTCGCTCCGCGAGCCCTTCTTTATTTAGAAAATTTTCAATGGCCTCACTTATTGGAATTGGTTTTCCCGGAAAAAAACGAATGGTCTGATCACCCATTGTATGATTTTTCACCCAGCCGCCCTTCACAGACCTGTATGGTGGTAACAGTTTTTTTACCAAACCGCTCCCGACTCGTGTTTTCATCAGTAATCGAAACGAATACCTGTCCTTGGCTCGTGACCTCGGTCAAGAGAAGTTCCCGATGATATCGATCCAGTTCGGAAAACACATCATCCAAAATAACGATGACCTGGCATTTCTTTATTAATTGTATCACAGACATCTCTGCTAATTTAATGGATAATGCGAGGGATTTTTTCTCTCCTTGAGAACCAAAATGTCGGAACTCATAGGTATTTTTCTCAAAAAATATTTCGTCTCGGTGAGGCCCAACCAGAGTAATTTCCCGTTCACGTTCTTCTTCCCTCATCGCCTCAAACGCTTTTTCCAGGTTAAGAACCAATTCGTCGGTCACTTCGTACCTCGCTGGTTGGTATCGAACCCGAAGTGATGCTTTATTCATTCCCAAGCGTGAATAGTAGTCTTTTAGATACTGGGAGTATAGTTTGAGGTATTGAAGCCGTCCCTGAACCACTTTTTTCCCGATCGCGATTAACTTTTCAGTATAGGTGTTCAATAGCTCGTCACCAGCATGTTCCCGGAGAAGGAGATTACGTCGAACTAATAGTTTATCGTACTGATTGGTGAGAGTAGTATGTGACGGGTAAATGAATCCTATGGCTTCGTCCAGAAACTCTCTCCGCACTTGGGGCGGTCCATCGATGATCTCGCCATCACTCGGAAAATAGCCCACCAACCAGATCCCTTTTTTCCCTGAGCTCGGATGTCCATTTATTTTCCATTCTTTCTTTTGCCCAGGGCAAATGGATACTTCTTTCAAGAAATACGAACTGCCATCAATGACTTTCGCACTCAAATAGGCATGGGTTTCGCCCCAGCGAACGAGCTCGTGGTCTTTCGGATGCCGGAATGACCTTCCTCTGGCCAGGAAGTAGAGCGCTTCCAAGAAGTTGGTTTTCCCCTGGGCATTTTCTCCCTGAACAACGATGAAATTGTCGGAGAGACTCAATTCAACTTTTTCCAGATTTCGCCAGTGGACACACTTTACCTCTTGAATAAACATGCTTCATTCTTCGTCCCGAACCTTCAATGGCATAATAATATACTGAAAATCATCGGTTTCTCCAAAAATCAGCGTTGGAGACACCTCTCCATTGATTCCTATCACTATTTTGTCCCACGGTGCCACTCGAACACATTCAATGAGAAAACGGGAATTAAAGGCCAAATCAACCGTTTGCCCTTCAACCGCCACCTCCAAATCTTCCTTGGCAGTTCCCACTTCTTGTGTTTCACACGCCATTTCCAGGCGATTCCCTTCAAAGTGGAAAAAAATAATCCCCGCTTCCGGGTATGAAATCGAAGAAACCCTTTCTAACACTTCAAGAAACTTTTTTCGATTAACAGAAATGGTCGCCATAAAGTCATGGGGAAGAATGGAATCGTAATCAGGGAAATCCCCTTCGATCAGGCGTGAATAAATCGACACTGTTCCCATATCAAAGAGAACTTCGCCCCGACCTGGAACGATCTTGACTGTCTCCCCTTCCAACGAACGCATCACTTCATTCGCTACCCGTGCTGGGATAATATAACGGATCTGGTCGTTGACCGGCTCACTGAAAAGACTTATCTTGTGTAAGCTCAATCGGTTACCATCGGTTGCTGCAATACAGATATATCCATCTTTTTTCTCTATTAAGACACCGGTCAAAGAGGAACGAGTTTCATCCTTGGAAGCGGCAAAATAGGTTTGAGAAAATCCAACTCGGAGTTGGTCGCTCTTTAATGTAAAAAAATTGGTTTCATCAAAGGGTGGGAAAACAGGAAAATCAGCAACTTTTAATCCTGACAATTTAAAAATGCTATTTCCCCCAGTAATCTCGGTAATTGAATTTTCCGGTCGAGTAACCAATTCCACTGCATTCCCATCCATACCCTTAATGATTCCATAAAATATCTTCCCAGGAAGGACGATACTTTCTTTTCCTTCTATGACTGCTGGGCACCTAACAAAAATTCCCATTTCGATGTCGTTTGAGGTTAGTTTAAGAGTAGTATTATTTTCAGCTTCGATCAGAACACCAGTTAACACCGGAATAGTACTCCGCGTTGGTATTCCGTGTGACACCTTTTCAATAGCACTCTTAAATGTGTTTAAATTTATGGTGGCTTTCATACCCTCTCATCTCCTTTTATGGAGTATTTATCCACAGAATTTCCTTTTCTATTACTACTTATTTTTTAATATATAAAAAAAATCGTAGTAGGAATAGGGATTCGAATTTCTGTGGATAACCACTATTCATTTAATAACATCAACTCAAATCAAGAGAAAAAAATCTTGGATAATCTGTGAAACTGAGGTGAGATACCTGTGACTAATTACCCTCCTGCTGAATTTTTTCTATAATTCCGCCGATCTCTTGAGCTAACTGTGGATTATTTTTAATATCGCTTTTTATTTTTTCGTAAGCGTGGAGTACAGTGGTATGATCTCTTCCACCGAATTCTTCCCCAATGGCCGGTAATGAGTAATTGGTTAAGGTACGCGTGAGATACATGGCTATTTGTCGTGGGAAGGCAACCTCCCTGGTTCTTTTTTTGACCCGCATCATACCTGGCTTAATTGAATAGTGCTCAGAAACGACGCGTTGTATGGTATTAATGCTAATTTTTTTTATGACTGTTTTCGGCAGAATATCTTTAAGAATTTCCTCAGCGATCTCCGGGTTGGGGCTAATTTGATTAAGGGTACAAAATGCTTTGATACGTACTAATGCTCCTTCTAATTCCCGGATATTCGATGGGATTCGATCAGCAATAAAAAGAAGGACCTCATCCGGGATATCAATGTGTTCAGTTTCAGCTTTTTTTCGTAAGATCGCAATTCGGGTTTCTAAATCAGGTGGTTGGATATCGGCAAGCAAACCCCACTCAAACCGGGAACGGAGTCTATCTTCTAAGGTGGGAATTTCCTTGGGTGGACGATCGCTGGTCAACACAATTTGCCTGAGTGCATCATGCAGGGTGTTGAAAGTATGGAAAAACTCTTCCTGGGTTCTCTCTTTACCCGCTAAAAACTGGATATCGTCGATCAGGAGAACATCGACGTTGCGGTATTTTTGGCGGAAATCTTCAGTCTTATCATCTCGGATAGAGTTGATCAGCTCGTTTGTGAATTTTTCCGAAGAAGAATAGACGATTTTCGCTGATTGATTTTTTTTTAGAACATGATGGCCGATAGCATGCATAAGGTGAGTTTTCCCCAAACCGACTCCTCCATAAATGAATAGAGGGTTGTACGATTTAGACGGGCTCTCGGCAACTGCCATTGCCGCCGCGTGCGCGAATTTGTTGCTATTTCCAACCACAAAGGTTGAGAACGTATAGCGGGGATTCAGGTTTGGTTTCTCCAGGTTGTTGGCTTGAACTACGATGTTTTGAGGAGATGCTGGGGGAGAAGAGTTGGTTTCAGCGTCCACTACGAGCAAGATTTTGAGATCGGGCAAATTCTCTCCCGCCATTTTTTGGAAGGCATATCGCACCAGCTCCAAATATTTTTGCTTGACCTTTTCTCGAGCCAAATCAGACGGAACTTGTAATACCAATTGACTATCAATACATGAAATCGGTCGGATCGGTTCGATCCATGCTCCATATTCGGGTATGGACAACTGCTTCTCCAAATAGGAGATGGTTTTTTTCCACAACCCTTCTAGCTTGTCTGACCAATCATTCATATAAAGCCACCCCAATTTATTGAATATAATTCACAGGGATATCCACAACCAACGAGAACCCCCTGGTGAAGGGAAAAAAACGCTGGCAACACGCGTCATAAGGGAGTTTTTTAAGGAAGGAGAGATTACCTTCGAAACGTTTTTCATTTTTAGCTCGTTTATTATTAAACCACAAGAGAAAGCACCTTGGCAAGTTATCCACAGGTTTTTCACAGGTGTGGATAACTTCTCTATTTCCAGTTTTCTCTTAAAAGTATATCACGCTGCTGAGAAAGAAGGGATAAAATACGGGCAATAAATAGAGGGGGCAAAAAAAGTTTAAAAACCACCCCCCCCTGTCACTTTGCGGTACGCTAACGGAGGAGGGGTGGGCTAAAAAATTGTTTTTTTGGGCACTTTTCCACAGTTTTATACAAGATATCCACAGCTTTCTGTGGATATCTATCCTGGAAACTGTCACAGGATTCGATGTTAATCGTCACCCCTGAATGTTTCTATCAGGGGTCTAAAGTAAAAAAGACTTAGATTCCTGATTAATGCATTCAGGAATGACGTATGAAGACGTCACCTATCCTGGAAATTACCCAGGATCTCAGCCTACGGCGTAAGACGAAAAAAACTTAAAACAAGATGCATACACTTGGAGAAAGAATCCAAGAGTATGGCATGAGGATCTC
>CAYSWT010000011.1:0-31443 GCA_964434845.1 uncultured Atribacterota bacterium
GATTGGTTGACCGTCCATTTCAAATCCCCCCTGACCCCCCTTTTCTAAAGTGGGGAAAGGATTTCCATCTTCAATGGTGCTGCAAAGCAGCATGATGGTCTATCCTGAAAATACCTTCTTTTTGTTGTCATCCTGAACGAGGTCTTACCCACGTGAGGATCTCATCTTTTTATTTTTTTCAACTCAACAACTCAACCTCTCAACATTTATGAAAAGATGAGATTGCCACGTCGCTCCGCTCCTCGCTATGACAGCTGTGTGCATGGTGTTTCCATATTCACATGGTGCAACAAAGCAGCATGGCGGTCTATTCTTATTTTGAATATATTTTTCTACTCACTTCTTCAACCGTATGAACCAAAACCTCAACATTTTCCCAGGGAACATCGGGCTGAAGGGTTTGAGCGAGGGTCACGATTGCTCCTCCACCAAGAACCCAAGCTTCCACTAACTGGGTAATTTCCCTCCGAACCTGCTGGGGATCATTGCTCAACATGGTACTCTGCATCCCCACTCCACCCCAAAGCCCAATTTGATCTCCATAATTTTTTTTAATTCGGAACGGATCCATCGCTTCGGGTTGAATCGGATTGAGAATATCAAAACCGGCTTCAATAATTCCTGGGACAATAGGTTCGATCAATCCGCAACTATGATAAAAAACCAACACCTGTGGGTTCATGCGATGAACTTTGGTGATGATAGATTCCCAACGAAGCAGAAACCATCTTTTCCAAAGGGTGGGACTCAGAAGCAAGCGATCTTGACTTCCCATATCTCCATATAGGCAGAGAATATCAACTCCTAATTCGGTTAAAGCGGTAGCCAGATGGGTGGTTAATTCGGTTACTCGATTTAATATCGCCTCCCCCATCTCGGGTCGGTCGATGAGATCGATAAAAAACTCATCCATTCCACGCAGAGAATAACACCATTCATTTAAACTCCCCGATGCCGCTGACACCATGTAACCTTGATCTTTGAGGCTACAAATTGCGCTTTTCAATTCATTAGTGGGGTCAAAGGAAGGAAAGGGATAATCCTCAACCTGAGAGGGAGAAGTAAAGTTCCTCCAGGGCTGGAGGTCAAGTCCCAAGGGAAAGTGTTCACTGATCAGGTGACCTACTCCGAATTCATCAAAAGTCGTACCGGGCGGAATTGAATCATAATAGTGGGAGAAGTCGATTGTTTGAGGCGCTAATGATATCGAAACCATTCGAATGTCATAATCAAAATATCGAGCCGGGTCATCACTTCCACTGTACCGTCGAAAAACATCAAAATATATCCGATCTATACCAGGAGAAGCTCCAATATCCAGAGTTCTTGGCATTCTATCGACCGGAAGTCGTCGAAAGCAACGAATTACCCGTTCCCGGGGAGTCAAAGCATCCAATCTGCCACCACTCATCCTTTCATTTTTTCCTTTGAAACATCCGGACCAATAGGAAAGAGAGGGTCGGTACTTTTACGAATGATTAAATTGGTTGGAAGAAAGCAATGCTCAACATTTTTGCATTTTCTTTTTACTCGTTTATAGAAAAGTTCAAAAGATTTTTTTCCCATCTCTTGCATAGGATAATTGACAGTAGTGAGTGATGGATCGAAGAATGAAGCCAGCGGGACATTGTCAAAACCGATGACCACGGCTTCTTCGGGGATTCTGATATTTTTTTGCTTAAGGGCGCAAATCACACCAAATGCAATCATGTCATCTCCGCAGAAAAAAGCCGTATAATTCTGAACGACCGGCAAATCGATGATCGTCCGATACCCATGATACAAACTGTAATCTCCATAGATAATTGATTGTTCACTAAAAGGTAATGAATGTTGTGAGAGACAATCCACAAATGCTTTAGACCGGATCATCGTATTTGGGTTATCAGGAAGTCCGGCAATATAACAAATCTCTTTATGACCGAGCTCGATTAAATATTCAATGGCAGTAAAAACACTCTTACGGTTATCAATCAAAATTGATGAAATTTCATTGGAGAGAAGTGGTTTATCAACTGCAATGATGGGTATTCCATCTTGTTCGATTTCAAGCAATTTATCTTCTGCGGTACCGTATCCGCTATAAATAATACCGTCAACTTGTTGGGAAAGGAATTGATCAAGAAAATTCCTTTCTTCTTCTCCCTTGCGATTAAGATTTGAAATAATAACGTTATAATCTTTTTGTCGAGCTGCACTCATCAAACCCCGGGTAAACTCGGCGCCAAACTGATTCGAAATATCATCCATAAGAAGACCAATGGTCATGGTTTTCCCTTTGCGTAAGCTGCGAGCAATCCGGCTGGGATGATAATTCAACTCCTTGATAGCTTTATCAACTTTGGCGGCCAACTCTTCAGAAACTTTTTCTTTTTTATTGATGACATATGAAACTGTAGCCGTGGATACCTGAGCTCTTTTAGCAACGTCCTTGATGGTAACCATCCATGTTCCTTTCGCAGATAATATAAATAATTAAACCATATTAGAAATGAAGTCGTTAAACATTTTCATCGACTGCTAATGTCAGATGAATTCCATAAGCAAATTCATCAGTGCGAGTAATCTGCAAGGGATTCGGCTCCAGCACAAAAAAAGATGGATTCGGAAGCTCCTGATGATATCGATCAGTCAATTCACAGTGAACCGTCTCATTCCAAACAATGAAACTACTGTACTGGGGATGGTTATAAGGAATCCTCAAAGCGATATAGTCGTCTTCGTTTACATTCCCAGTATACAATTTATACAGATAGTCATTCTTTTTCCAAAGAGAAAGGACAAAATAGAGTGGCCGAGCTTTGGCAAGCGAATCCCACATCATGACGATTTCGTTGTATCCACTGGGATGAGAGGCTAAAAAAATATCGGTATAGGTAATGGTCACACTATGAAAGGAATGAAAAGTTGCATTAAAATCTTCTCCTTTATAAAAATTCTCCTTGAGGTTTTGTCTGAATTCCAAAGAAGGGTGTCGGATAAAAGTTATAAGTCCTTTCTCCTCCAGGAGCCGGGCAGTTTTTTCATTCATTTCACGAGGGCGTAAAGTTATATTCCTCATCATGATCTCCTTCCCTGGTCATTCTATAAGATTATGGGAGTCACCTGCAAAACCTCACAGGCGATTTTCAACTCTTCGATGAAATTACCAAAGACAAAATGAATATGATTGGAACGAAGATTATCAACAAAGCGATCGATGGGACAATCCAGCCGGATATAACTCTGAGGGTGCTGGGGATTGAGATCCCAAAGTTTTTCCCGGGGATAGGCGACTGATTCTCCTCCAGTGATGAGCATAACGTAGCGCCCATCAATTCGACTCATGCGGGCAAGAGTCACTCGCCCCGCTCGGGTGAGATACTGAGGACAAGCGGCACCCATTTTCCATTGAAACTCCATCAAACCTTCGTGAACCCAAAATACCTCCTTTTTGCTCGCCGCAAAATCAGTTGCTGATGAACCACAGTTCATCAACCCCACCTCATTGATGTCTTTATAAAATCGTTGGACATCGGTAAACATGGCTGGACCGCCATCAAGCGATTTCAATATCATCATGGTCAGGGTACCGTTCACGTCAGCTTCACACCCACATACAATGGATTCTTTCAAGCCCCGGTGATCAGATCGGTCATTGAGAATGGCCATCGCCAAACAAAAGGTTGTGTAACAAGTGGGAAGTTCGGGGAGACATTTTACACAAACCGCTTCGTATTCCTTCTCCTCTATGAGATGGTTGAGGGCAAGATAGAGGTTGATTTGGGCAGTCATGACTTCGTCTTTGACATCGGTCTTTCCGAAAGTATCATGAATCCATTTCCGCACTTCCTCGGTTTCTTTTGGGGAAATATTTTGTGACCGCTGAATGAGATCGGTTTGTTCCCAGCCATCGATGTCAACACCAAAACGCTTCATGATCTCACTGGGGTCCACGTGAGCGGTGTACATTCCCATTGAACGGCTACCCCCCAATCCAATACGGGTATTGCGGAGCTGGGTTGCAGCAGCCACCCCCCGGCACCAGCGTTCTATTTTCTTTAAAACCATCTGATCACCGATACTCCCATGAACTAAAGTGGTCATCACCCCCACTTCATCGAGAGCTCCCCTAACGATGCTCGCCCCTACAATTCCGCTGTGTCCAACCTCATCATCAGCCCATACCAGCACTGGAACACCGATATTTAGACCTGCAGCAGCCGAATGGCTGGAATAGGTCCAATCAGGAACCAGAAGAACCAGAATCTGGACCCCTTTTTCGCGTAGCATTCGAGCTTGACGAATCATCTCGGAATAGGTACGCCCCACCTGTGAACTTGCTGTCACAATTTCCCAACCCGTCTTTTCCAATACTTCCTTCGCCGCCTGGTGCTTTTTGGTAAATTCATCGACGATTCTCTGAGGCCAGGTTTTATCCTCAGACATAGTGGTTATGAATCCAACTTTTATTTTCCCCATGGGGCTCACCTTCATCTTTGGTGTTGTTTCAGATAGATTTGGCCATGTTTTTCGATCGCCTGTACAATAGCAAAAATATTTTGTACCGGTACATCCGATAAAAGACATTGATCGGGAGAGACAATATATCTCCCTCCATCTCCCAGGATTTTCATGTATCGTATCACTTCTTTTTCGATGGCGTCAGGTGTTCCAAAGGGAATGAGTTGCTGAGAATCAATCCCACCAAAAAAGATCACATTATTTCCAAATACCCTCTTTAATTCCTCGGGTGGCATGACATGTTGAATAGGATTGAGAATATCACACCCCATCTGAATAAGAAGAGGAATAACTTCCATGATCTTGCCACAGGAATGATGCATGACTGGAATACCAGCACTTTTATAAACATCCCAAACCTTTTGTAAACGAGGCTGGATGAAGAATTTCCAATCATCAAGAGACATGATAAGCCCATTCTGGGTCCCAAAATCAGCTCCGGTAAAAGCCAGATCCAATCCGAAATGTACCCATTGTCTGGCAAGCTCCACTTCATATTCAGTCAGAGCGTCTAATAATTTCACGGCAAATTGACGATTCACTTTTAAATCAATGAGAAAATCATCAAAGCCACGAAGAGCACAGGCTTTTTCGAAAATTGTAAGATCTTGTACTCCAGTAATGCAATATTCATTTTCATATTTTTTCTTGACTTGGGAAGCTCTTTCTAAAAGACGGTGGTCTCCCGGATCGGGAACCTTCAGGGACCTGAGATGGTCAGAACCACGAAGAGGATGATAGACCGCATAGATGCCTTCATGACTGATATCCCATCCCACTCCCCAATCATCAAAAATGACATCTTTTTCCTTTTCAAAATGAAAGAAACCATAATGAAGTGCCAATTCGAATGAGTTAGGTTCTTCCCAGGCTTTATGGTTATCGAGTTGATACACCATAACAAAATGATTATCCAAACGATTTATCAATTCATCCGATTCAATACCCATTGTCCTGGTTACTTTTTTTGCTGCCCGGTCAGAAAGCCAGATATCGCTGGGAAGCCGATCCACAGACTTCCCTTCTATCATCCGTATGATGCGTTCTTTTTTCGTCATTTCTTTCTTTCACCTAAACCATGAGTCGATGTTTTATAAGTCACACTGTTTTTTATACTTCAACTATGGCAATGATCGTTCCACAGGGAACTTTCTCCCCTTCTTTCACCAGAATTTCACTTAAAACGCCAGTGTACTCTGACTCAACCTCCAGGTTGGTCTTATCACTGGCAATTTCTAATATTATTTCTCCGGTAGTAATATAGTCTCCCTCTTTCTTTTTCCACTTGATGATTTCCCCTTCGGTCATTGTCTGTCCGTATTTCGGCATAATGATCGCTTTCGTCAACTCATTCACCTCTTCATTTCACAAGTGATCGCACATTTTCAATGATATCCTGAACTCTGGGAACCACCATTCTTTCTAAATCTTTATCATATGGAATTCCAGTTCTCATCCCGGTGACTCTCCTAACCGGTTTTTCCAAATCATGAAAACAATTCTCCATGATCAAAGCAGCCACTTCTCCACTCCATCCTCCGGCAGCAGGTGCTTCATTCACTACTAAGCACAAGCCAGTTTTTTTAACCGAATTGATCAGGGTTTCTTCATCGAGAGGATAAAGAGTACGGGGATCAACGATTTCGCAATTGATCCCTTCTTTGGCTAACTCTTCAGCCGCTTCCAAAGCGTGGAGGACCATCCATGAGTTGGCAATCATGGTTAAATCTGTCCCGATTCTTTTCACCTCAGCTACCCCAATGGGGATGGTGTAGTCATCCTCAGGCACCACGCCTTTGGTTCGATACAGAGCTTTGTGTTCAATGAAAATGACCGGATTATCGTCTCGGACAGCTGATTTTAAAAGTCCTTTGGCATCATAGGGAGTTGACGGCATGACGACGACCAGACCTGGAATGTTGACGAACCAGTTTTCCAAACTCTGGGAATGTTGGGAAGAATTGCGAAAACCCACTCCTCCCTGGGTTCGAACCACCATCGGAACTCGGACTTTTCCATTCGACAATTGATGCCAGCGAGCAGCATGGTTAATAATCTGATCCAAGGCGATGGTGATAAAATCGATATACATGATTTCCATAACCGGTCGTAATCCATAGGCCGCGCTTCCAACTGCGCATCCGGCAATAGCTGCCTCCGATATCGGGGTGTCTTTCACCCGTTCTTTTCCGAAGTGTTCCAACAATCCTTTGGTACAACCAAACAAATTCCCCCAAACACCAACGTCTTCTCCCAAAACATAGACGTTTTCGTCTTTTTCCATTTCCTGCCAAAGGGCTTCACGGATGGCTTCAGCGTAAGTTATCATTCTCTCAGACATCAGGCATTCCTCCCAGCGACTGGAAGCAGCACATGACTGGTTGCAAATTCGAGAGACGGTTTGGGTTGTGCGAGAGCCCAGGCTTGATCTTCATCAGATTGACTGGCTATTTCTTGCTCTATCATGAAACACTCAGATTCAGACATCTGCCCTCGATCGATCAACTCGCGGCGGCACCGGTCAATAGGATCCTTTTTCTTCCATTCCTCAACTTCCTCTTTCGTTCGATAATTTTCCGGATCTCCCATATAATGTCCCCGGTACCGATAGGTGATGGCTTCCAGGAATTGTGGTCCTTCCCCTTCCCGTGCCCGGGAGATCGCCTGATGAGCCGCTTCCGCGACTGTTAGGACATCCATACCATCTACTGATATTCCTTCCAAACCGTACGATTCAGCACGCTTGCTGATCCGGTCAACGGAAACAAAATCTTTGACCGGCATCGCTTCACCATATTGATTGTTTTCACAGACAAACACTACCGGCAGTTTCCAGATGGCAGCCAGATTTAAGCCCTCATGAAAGGCTCCGGTATTGGAAGCTCCATCTCCAAAGAAACAGACACAGACCGTATTTTTCCCTTTTTGCTTCATACCTAACCCAAATCCATTGGCATAACACACGCCACTTCCCACAATAGAACCACAATAAAAATTATTTTCGGCATCAATCCACTGCATAGGACCACCTAAACCATTACTCGGCCCGCCCAATCGTCCCAACATTTCACAAAAAATCGATCGGACGCTGGCTCCTTTAGCAAGAGCATGACCCTGAGGACGATGGGTTGAAATTACATAATCGCCTTTTTCCAACCAATAACAGACTCCAGCCGCCACTGCTTCTTCTCCCATATAGGGATGAAATCCATTCATCACCAAATCTTTTAACTTCAGACGAGCCAGACGCTCATCGCACTGGCGGATCTCAACCATCTTCTTAAACAACGCTAATAAGTCATTTTTATCCAGTTTCATAACATGGCTCCTTTCCGAATCGCTACCACTCGCAAGGGGCTAGCTTCCAAACCCTCAATCGGGAGAGGAAGAATAAAAACAGTGTACTTTCCATTTTCGATCAAATCGAGATTAGTGAGCGATTCGATCATTGGAATCCCGGCTTTAAAAATGGCTTGATGATTGGGCTGATAATCGGTACCTGGAACTTCCAGGCCTGAAGCATCAGTTCCCAGGCAGGCTATCTCTTTGTTGATCAGCCATTGGTTGGCTTCAACGGTCAGATAAGGTTGTTCAGCCCAGCGTTCGCTACGATAATATTTATCCATCCCGGTACGGATAAATACAATGTCTCCCTTCTTGATCAGAGAATCAGAGAGTTGTAGTTCTTCCAGCGTGATCGACTCCCGATGACCCTTATGGGTAAAATCAAGAACAACGCAGTCGCCGATAAGCTGTCGAAAAGGAAAGTCTGCCACATCGGCTCCCTTTTGATAATGATGATAAGGAACTTCGATATGGGTTCCGACATGAGTACAAAAAGTGACCTCACCTAGCACATACCATACGTCTGGTCGGTGTTTCACCTCCGGCAATATTTCGGTCACATCCACCACTTTGGTTTCAAGTTTAAAGTGCTCTTGTCCAGGTATGATTCGATGACTGAGTTCGATAATATTCATGTCTTTCATGCATTCACCCTTCTTTCAAATCTATATGGCTTTAGGAATTGAATGATTTTCTTTCAGTTTGAGGAATAGGTAAACTGGCGGCTTCAGGATTAGATTGAGATGCGAAATGTTGATAAACTGACAGGTCTTCCAGGCTTTGAGTTTTAAATATCAGATGGGAAGCAGCTTCATACGAAATAAAAACTTCATCCCCACCTAAAGTTGATCGAAAAGGAAAAAAACCGACATTTTCCAAAGGAACCGCTTCTTTCCCGGGAACCTGGATAAAACCAAACCCGCCCAACACGATGATCCCGAAAGCAGCTTTTTCATGAATTTCAAAACTTTTTCCGGAAAAAACTAACGTATGTTTGGCACTGTAAAGATCGGGATTAATCGGTTCACTAGCCTTACCAGTCCGGTAAATGACATAATCTTGGAAACCATTATTATTGCTTAGAACTAATACTGGGGGCCGAAAATATTCCTTTCGAAACGAAAGAGTATTTCCCGAATTCGGACACCGAATCATAGAAAGAATATACTGATAAACCACATCATCTCCATCCTGTTCGAAATTGACTGGGAGATCACGATCCACCATGTCCACCGGCATGACCTGATCATTGACCCTCGATTCGGGTATGCAAGAGACATCGGAAGCAACTTGTAATTCGTAGGTAACCAATGATCCTGGTCCATGAAGGGTACAGGGTGGCATATAATATCCGGTACCGGGAATGATGTTATAAATACACCCTAAATCAGTGAGTCGATTGTTTCCTTTTTTGTAAATCCTTAAGTGATCAAGGATTTCGGCATCGCTGATTGATGGATCGATTCCGATTGTAGTCCGGGGATCATTATTAGGATTAATATTGAGCTCCCGAGGGAAATGATAGGACTCAGGTTTTCCGACCAGACCAGGTTTTACATGTTGCTGACAAGGATGAAGATGGGAGGGAATACGACCGTTATTATCGAAAAATTTGGCTAAAACATCCCAATTCTTTCTTTGTCCTAAAAGTTGATAACTATATTCTTCAAGAAGGTCCTTTAATAAAAGTTTATAATGATCGATAATGACGTAGCTTAGACCATGATCAGCCGGACAAACCGAATTATACATACCATTATTAGCGAAAGTGACCGATGCTAACCAGCGTTCGTTCACGGCAACCACTTGATTCATATAAATATCTTCCAACTTGATACGACGTCCAGGAACAATAATACCGGGTCGACCGACCCATGTCGGAGCTAAACGAAAAATCCCACCAGTTCGTTCAAACTCCTTTTCCACCAGCTCCTGGAAAAGTTTATGATTCGAAACAATTGGATATTCATTGATTGAAACAGGCATTTTTTCTCCTTAATAAAGGATTATTAAAAAACCAATATAAAATTCTTCTTCTTTTTCATTTTTTCCAGGTTGGGAAAGCCCTCCAAAACTAGTCTTTCCCAACCTGAATGTACATTTCAAATATCGTTTAGGATGTTAATCCCAAATGTGCATATCGATGACTTTCTGGACGTTTGATTTATCTACCGGTGGGGTATCCATAAAGTAATCTTTATATTTTTCGGTTTGTTTGCCATTAATAATATTTACAGCAGTATCGACTGAGAGGATAGAATCTTCAACCGGGGACTGCTGGATGCTGGAATCAATCCAACCTTCCTGAATGAGCGGTAGACCATCAGCCATGGCACCAATACTGACAACAAAGGGCTTGTTTTGGAGAGTGTAACCAGCAGCTTTTAAAGCATTGACCGCTCCAACAGTCATGTTGTCATCATGGGTATAAACAATATTAATTTCATCTCCATATTTGGTGATGAAATCTGACATCACTCGTTGAGCATCTTCTCGCATCCAATTGCCGGTTTGAATATCCAGCATTTTCATCTCAGGCGCTTCTTTGGCAATGGTATCGGTGAATCCCTTTTCGCGATCGTTGGCAGCTGAGTATCCTGGAGTTCCGGTAATCATGACGACCTTCGCTTTGGGGTTATGCTGAATGGACACTTTTGCTGCCATAACCGCCTGATTGTAATATTGGGGACCGGTATAGGCTCTGATACCGAGTTCTTCTGGATTGTTGACGGTAGAATTGGAGCAGATAACGACGAATCCAGCATTAGCAGCTTTTTTTAAAGCGGCACGACTTCCTTCCGAGTCTACGGCATTAACCATGATGGCATTGACTTTTTTAGCCATTAAATCATCAATATTATTGGCTTCCTTTTGGATATCGAGCTGGGAATCCAAAATGATCAATTCATACCCCTTTTCAGCACAGTAGTTCCTATAGGCTTTTACCATTGCTGAAGCATATGGTGATGAAAAAGTGGACATACTTACACCCAGGGTGATTTTATCTTGTGCGAAAGTCACACCATTTACTAAAACCATACTGAAAATTAAACTTACAAACAGGAACAAAATCACTAG
This sequence comes from uncultured Atribacterota bacterium, assembly GCA_964434845.1. Taxonomy (GTDB): domain Bacteria; phylum Atribacterota; class Atribacteria; order Atribacterales; family Atribacteraceae; genus CAYSWT01. The sequence goes on from CAYSWT010000011.1 coordinate 10,927, forward strand.
CTTGGTTTTCATTGAGTTTCTCCTCCTCCAATAAAGAACTTAATACCACATATAATGAATAATACAGAGTATCAACTCATTCTTTATTTTTATCACCTCCTTATCAACTTTAATCGTTTAAAATTACCTGATACATTTGGTATGGTTTGGTAGGTTAAGCTTATTATGATGAAGACTGTTTAACATTTTGAAAGCTCATTTTTTCCGATATTCGGTTGGCTACATTTAAATACGTGATATCAAAGATGACCACTCCCAGGAGAACCAGCGAACGAAACAGGAGCTGATAGTAACCGAAAAGACCTAAATACATAGTGATGTTTTCAACTAGACCAAGCAGGATGATTCCCTGAACCACTCCAAATACTTTTCCCACTCCCCCCGTCAGGCTCACTCCTCCAATGACGATACCGGCGATGACCTGAAGGCCGATATTTTCACCAAATACCGCCGAAGCGGCATCGATTTTACTGGAGAGAACCACTCCAGCAAAAGACGCAAATACACCGGAGATTATAAAAAAGACGATCGAATAAAAATCCACACGTATCCCCATCATGCGGCAGGCTTCTATATTCCCACCTATGGCATAGGCATTTTTCCCCAACCGAGTAAAACGAGCGATAAACCAGACCAATCCAATCATGATGGCAAAATATAAAACCACAATCGGAACGTCTGGAAATATTTCATAGGTAGCAAGTAATTGAAAGGACGGATTTCTGGAACTCACCGGTTTCATGTTGGTCAGACTGAAGGCCAGGCCTTGATAAATGACCATGGTTCCCAGGGTGGCGATGAATGAGTTGATTTTAAACTTCGCCACCAATATTCCGTTTAAAAGCCCCATGGGGATACCCGATAGTGTTCCGACGATGATAGCCAGGGGGATTCCTATCTGCTTGACCAGCATAACTGTCATCACTCCAGATAAGACCAAAATCGAACCGATCGACATATCGAACGCCCGGCTGATCATGAGCAGGGTCATGCCCATTGCCATGATCCCGTTAATCGAAACATGAGAAATAATGTTGATTAAATTCAAAGGGTTATAAAAAGCCGGATCAAAATAAGCCATTAACAAGACAATTGCGCCCATAACTAGGAGAAGCTTCCCGTCTAATAAAACCTTCCCCGTTTTCTTTTTCATACCCATAACCCTTTCATCACTAAAGATTATTGATCAGAGAGCGCCAAGCATTTTCTCCGAAACACTTCAGATCGATACATCAGATAATTGTTATAAATAATGCTGATGATAAAGACACCGCCCCGAATGATCTGCTGGTCTTTGTAAGCAACCCCCAGCAGTACCATGCTGTTATCGATGACTCCCAATACCAGAACTGCCACCATAACGTTGAGAATGGACCCGATTCCTCCATTCAGGCTCACTCCACCCAGAATGACCGCGGTAAGAACATTGATGAGGTATCGACTACCTTCGGTCGGACGGACACCGATCATCCGGGAACTCATCACCACCCCTCCGATACCAACGATAAGCCCCATGATGACAAAAGTTTTTAAATAAATCGAGCTGGATTTGATGCCTGCGCAAAATAAAGCGTTTTTATTTGAACCATGAGCATAAAGATATTTTCCAAAAAGAGTTCTCCGAGATAAAAACCAGGTGATAATACCTACCGCAAGGTACATGAAGATCGGGAATGGAATATTCAAAATTTTCCCATTTCCAATGAAATTAAATGGTCCTTTGTTGTTTCCCTGAACCAGATTTCCGCCGGTGAGAATCATGAGCACTGCAAAATAACCCCATTGAGTTCCCAGGGTCGTAATCAGTGGGTTGGCTCCGATTTTGGAAATCATCAACCCATTGATATAACCAAGGAAGGATCCTAATAGAACGGGGAGGGTGATAGCCAGAATGAAACTTTGTGGTTGTAAATATGCAGCAAAAACCGCACAAACAGCAAGGATTGAACCAAAGGATAGATCAATACCTCCAGCAAGCAAAACTAAAGCGACACCACAAGAAACAATTCCAGGTACTGAGAAGTTGTTGAGTATATTCATCCAATTGCGGAGGGTAAAAAACTTATTGGAAAGAATTCCACTCACAATCGATAACCCCAATAGAATGAAGATAATGGAGTTATTGAGATAGAACAATTTCAACCGAGTTAAATACCTATTCATCCTTGCACTCCTTATCTCGGTTTAACAAATATTGTTGGCAACACCAATAATTTTTTTAATAATGAGTTCGGGAGTAGTGTTACATTTTTCGATGTCTTCAACTTTTTTCCCTCTCCTTAAAACCACAATCCGGTCGGCAACGTTAAAAATATCTTCCATTCGGTGACTGACAATAATGACCGAAATCCCCTTTTTCTTCAGCTGTAAGATAAGTTCGAGGACTCGTTGGGTTTCTTTCACTGAAATTGCGGAAGTCGGTTCGTCGAGAATAACCAGACGGGCATTAAAAAAAATAGTACGGGCAATAGAAACTGATTGTCTCTGTCCTCCGGAGAGATTTTTTACCTTTTCTTTTACCGAATCAATGTTAATTTCAAGTTCACGTAAAAATTTTTCTGATTTTTTATCCATGGTTTTTCGATCCAAAATAAACTTCATGTCATGTCCAAACACCTTTTTTGACATCTCTTTCCCCAAAAAAAGATTATCGGTGACATCGAGTTCCGGCACGAGAGCCAGATCTTGAAAAAGCATTTCTATTCCGACATTTCTCGCGTCTTGCGGGCTTCGGAAGATGCGTTTTTGGCTATCAACCAGGATATCTCCTTCGGTAGGAGGATGGACGCCGGCCAATATCTTCATGAGAGTGGATTTTCCCGCCGCATTATCACCAACCAGTCCGATAACTTCGGCCGGAGAAACATGAAAATCAACATTATTGAGAGCGCATAAACCACCAAAGAGTTTATAGATCCCTTTCATTTCAACTAAAATTTCCATAGCTGGTCTCCGTGAGCTATTGAGGGTAACTTTTCTTTCCCCGAATGGTTTTCTAAACGATTAGTTAATCGATTAGAAAATATCACAGCCAAAATTTTTTGTCAATGAGCAAGGCTATTTTTTTCCTTCCAACCAAACCACCAGCTCCCTTATTAAAACCAGGCCTGGTAAAAAATTCCCTAATTTAGGTTCAATTCGAGCTGGGAGAGTCTTTGATATTTTTGATATTTATCGAAATAAAGTCTCCCCCGTTCTATTTGAGGCTTATAAATGGTAGAGTCGATTTGAAATTTTTTGATGATTCGAAGGGCCTTCTTCCATCCTTCCATTCCAGATAGAGCGATCAGGGCAGCTCCAAAGGAAGAAAAATCTGCAAACGCAAAACTACGGAGATTTTTTTGATAAATGGTGGCTTTGAGTTGACAGAAAAAATGCGATCGGCTTCCTCCTCCTACTGCAATGACTTGGTTAAAATGTGTACCCAAATGCTTTTCCAGATACTCAAGATTGATCCGGGCTTCAAAACAGATCCCTTCCAACAAACCTTTGAGAATATCCGATGATGAAGTCTCACAAGTCAAACCGGTACAAAAACCGGTCCGGCTTGGGTTTAGATAGGGTGTTCCTCTCCCGGCAAAATAGGGAAAAAACAGAAGGGAGGAAGGGTTTTCTGTTAGGTTTTCGATAGTCTCCGCAAAAAAATCTTTACCGGACTGGATGAATTGATCCTGCAGTTCATTTTTCAGTTGATCACGGAACCATCTCAATAAAATCCCTCCATTCATGGTTCCACCATTCGTAAAGTAACTTTCTGGGAAAATATAGCAGTTGGTTTGAAACCCTCCAGCCTTGAGTTCAGGGGTAAGGAGGGGATAATTGCTATAGACCCCTAAACACACTGTGGTTCCGAAGCTATCGAGAAAGATATCGGGGGAATTTAACCCTACTCCGAAAGCAGATGAAGCTTGATCCCACGATCCTGAGATCAATTGTATCCTACGAGGAATATTGTATTCTTGATAGGCTTTTTCTGATATGGATGCCAGCAGAATCCCGCTGGGTACTACTGAAGTGAAAAGATCAGGAGAAAGCTCCAATGCTGTGAGTAGTAAAGGTGACCAACATTTATTTTTTATATCGAAGAGCATGGTCCGAGCAGCTAAAGTGTAATTTTCTACAGGGAAACCGCATAAGCGGTAACAGATAAACTCTTCCCAGCCAAAAAATTTCCAGGTCTTTAGAAATATTTCGGGAGTGTTATTCTTCCACCAGAGGATCTTTGCAGCTGAATACATAGGATGACATTGTTGACCGGTAATCTCATAAATGACATCGGTCCCGATCCGATCGGCGATAATCCCGGCTTCAGTGCTACCACGATAGTCCATGGAAACCAGGGTGTTAGCGAGCGGACGACCGAATTCATCCACCGGCATGATTGCTTCTCCTAAGACCGAGAGAGACAGGGCGCGAACCGGATCCTTTTTTTGAAGAAGATTCACTGCTTTCAAAAACAAAGTAAGAAATGCCTGCCAAATGTCTTGTGGTGATAACTCAGCTCTAACTCCGTCACTGAAGATCAAATCGTATCCCTGAGAATCATGATGAATAATTTCACCCTCCTCATTGATCGCGGTAACCTTACATCCGGTTGTCCCGATGTCCACCCCAAGATAACTCATTTTTCTCCTCCTTATATTATAATTATCACCAATATCATTTTTCTAATACTCATCAGCATAATCAGAGAATGAAAAAAGAGCAAGATGAGTGAATGGTGAATCGACCAATCTCAATAGAATGGAGAAGATAAATCATGGTTCAAACCAAATTCATCGAAGCGTTCAAGAAAGAAATCATTGCCATAGGACAAAGAACAGTTGCCGAAGGGTATGTCACCACGGTGGGAGGAAATATCAGTGTTCGGTTGAGCGACAACCAGTTTTTAATCACCGCCAGTACAATCCCACTCGATGAACTCAATGAAGAGAATATTCTTCTGGTGGACGGTCAAGGTACTTGTGTCGAACCCAAAAAGCCATCAAAAGAAACGCGTCTTCACCTCGCCATTTATCACCAACGTCCCGATATTTCTGCAATCATCCATGTCCATCCTCTGCTTTCCACTACTCTTGCTTCTATTGGTGTACCAATAACCCCTGTTACCTTTGAGGAACAGTACTTTCTGGGGAAGACCATCGGGTACGTTTCACAGTTCGCCGCTGGAAGTAATCAACTTTCCGAAGCGGTGAGGGAAGAGGCCAGAAAATGTAACGTTGTTATCCTTAAAAATCACGGGTGTGTCGCCCTGGGGGAAAGTCTCAAGGAGGCTTTTTTCCGGGTGGTCAAACTGGAGCGGGCAGCCAAAGCTACCATTGTTGCCCAAATTTTCGGGAAAATCATCGATCCCTTTGAGATTCCGGAATAGACCGATACACTATTATTATGTAACATCAAATGATAATGAAAACAACCATCCGTAAGTTCCTTTTAGATGTGAACGAAAGTTGATATCGCAGTAAGATGCTGCTCCTAAGTAATTGAATATTACACGTATATTGCCCTACCGTCATTCCCGAATGTCTTTATCGGGAATCTAAGCCTTTACAATTACCTTTGGACCCTAATAGAAACATTCAGGGGTGACGATTAAACATTGGATAATAGGGCAGTTTCCAGGGTAGGCCGCCATGCTGCCACACAGCACCAAATGAGGATGAAAACACGATCCACATATTCTGTCATTCAGAGAAAAGCCTGGTGTATTAATCAGACGACGGGAGAATCCCATCTTTAAAAAATGAGGTTCTTTTTGTTGGGTTTTCGGTTTGAATTGGTAAATAAAAATAATGGGCAGACCATCTTTCCATAAAAGAATTGGGCACTGCCCATTTTTTATTCATAGCAGTCAATGATTTACTCAATTAAAACCAGCCCGTAATAATTCCCCTCGCAATGAACATCCTTCAACACCTCGATCGGGAAACCGTTGGCTCGAGCAGTGGCATAGACATCGATACCGCAGGCCTCCATGGATGGTCGAGCCTCTACCGGATGCCGGCATTCCTCAATTTGACATTCCTGGCAGAGATCACACGGTCCAGCTCCAAAACCAAAAGCCTTGTAATATCCAAAGAGAAATATTTCCCTTTCTAACTTTTGAATGATTTTTGTCAATTTGATATTGGGTCGGCAATGAATGAGAAGCGCAGTTTTATAGTCGGCAATCATGCTTTTTGTTTCATCCGGTGTTGGGGTATAGGGCGGGCAACAAAGACTGGCATGGTATCCATCACATCCATATTGACACCTCATTCGAACCCAGGCGGCGGTATGAATGGTGGCGGAATCGATTATTTTGGCGTCATGAGCGCCCAATTGTTTCGCCAGATCTATAAAATGAATTAATTCCTTTTCCATAGCATCTGATACCTCTCTGGATGATCTTCTCGATTATACTCCTCAAAACCATATCCATGAATAACTTTTCACCTTTCCTGTAAAGGGTGTTAACCCGACACCTCATTCCACTTCCCCGAAGAACCTTGATAAGTGTTTGTAGTGTTTATCAATTCTCTTCTTCCAGAAGGATGTCGCGGAGCGACGGGGAGGGTTATTTTTTTTAACCCATTTACAATTTACCATTCACTGTACTTTAATAATAGATATGAATAATGTAATTTCGTATCTTCTCACCAGCTCTCCCTGGGTTGCCTATCGTACCCGGGTTGATCTCCTCGATCAATCTGAAGATCACCCTGAGGTTCAAAAAATTCGTGAGGAAATGCTTGGCCATCCTCAGATTCATGGTCTCATTAATAGTCTGTCTCATGGACTTGAGATGGTCTTAAACAGTCATAAAAATGCCGGGCATCCTCTTCATGTTATGGCTTTTCTGGCTGATATCGGGTGCCGTATGGGTGATGAGAGAATTGATGATCTAATATATCAGATTTTGGAACATCAGTCCTCCCAAGGACCGTTCCAAGTACTGATGAATATTCCACAGCATTTTGGAGGAAGCGGAGAAGACGAGTGGGCCTGGGCACTTTGCGATGCTCCGCTGGTGCTTTACTCACTGATGAAGTTTGGTCTAAAAAACAATGAGCGGGTTCAAAAAGGGATTGATTTTTTAGTCAATCTCATCCGAGAAAATGGCTGGCCGTGTGCTGTTTCACCAGAGCTCGGTCGATTTCATGGTCCTGGGAGAAAAGAAGATCCGTGTCCATATGCAACTCTGGTTATGTTGAAATTGCTTGCCCTCAGCGATGAACATAAACAGAGCAAGGTTGCCCGGATAGGATGCAATACCCTGCTCCATTTGTGGGAAAAAAGCCTCGATGTTCATCCTTATCTGTTCTATATGGGAACCGATTTCCGGAAACTCAAAGCGCCCCTCATCTGGTATGATATCCTTCACGTCCTGGACGTCCTTAGCTATTTTCCCTGGGTCCACCAGGATGAGCGATTTCTGGATATGCTGAGGTTAGTGACCACCAAAAAGAACGAACGCGGCTGTTACATCCCGGAATCAATCTGGAAAGCCTGGAAAGAGTGGGATTTTGGGCAGAAAAAGCTCCCTTCCCCGTGGCTGACTTTTCTTGTGCTTCGTGTTGAAAAACGCCTGGGCAGTCTATCCTGGAAATGCAGTGACGAGTGATCAGTAACGAGTAACCAGTGAACATTGCAGACTCAATTTATTAAGGATATTATTCAACTATCCCCATTCTCAGAACCTCTCCCTTTGGATAAAGGGAGATCGAGAGGGTTTCGATTATGACAGCCTACGGAGTAAGATGGGAAAAGTGTAATATTTAAAGTGAGAAGATGTCCATGTTCTCCTTGTACTGCGTTATTTGGATTGAGGATGAGTTTTCATCCATCGATAGTGTTAGGTATTTTCCCGGCATGGACATCTTCTCACTTTAAGGCAGGACCATGAGCTTGGTGATTTCTTCGATAGAAGTTTCCTCCTTTTTGAAGTCTCCGATTTTACTCCCATGGCTGAGAACCACGATGCGGTCGGCGACAGGATAGACATGGTAGAGATTATGGGAAATAAAGATACTGGAGATCCCCAGGCTTTTGAGGTCGCGGATGAACTGGAGAACTTTGGCTGATTCTTTGACCGAGAGATTATTGGTGGGCTCGTCGAGAATCACCAGTTTTGATTTGAAGTACATAGCTCGGGCTATGGCTACGCCCTGTCGCTGCCCTCCCGACAGTTCATCCACCAGGGCATGGGGGGAACGGAGACGGAGATCAACTCCATCGAGAGCTCGAGTGGATTCAACCTCCATCCTGGGGATGTCTAAGTAGCGTACCACTCCCAGATTGACCTTGTTCAGTTCCCTTCCCACAAAGATATTCCGCAAGATGCTCATCTTGGGGATCATGGCTGCTTCCTGGTATATGGTCTCGATTCCCAAATTCCGGGCATCACGCGGTGAAGTAAAATGTTGCTCCTTCCCTTCGAAAAAAATGCTTCCTTCATCAGGAGGATAAAAACCGGAGAGTATCTTGATCAGGGTGGATTTCCCAGCTCCATTATCTCCCAGGAGACCTACGATTTCATCGTATCCTACGGAGAAATTCACATTTTTCAGGGCACAAACTCCCCCAAACCATTTGTTAATATTCTTCATTTCGACAAGAAATCCGCTTCTGTCCATAATTAGCACCTGAATCTTTTAGTTCGTTCTCGAAGATAGGTGTTAAAAATAACCGCAAAAATTGTGACAATCCCGATGAAGACCCGGAACCAGTAGCTGGGAGCTCTGGCCATCACCAGCCCGTTGTCGATGAACCGAATCACAAAAGATCCGATGGTGGTTCCGATCACTGTCCCCATCCCTCCTGCGAGTGATGTTCCACCGATCACCGAAGCAGCAATGGCATCCATCTCGAGACCAGTCCCCATCGAAGGAAGAGTTGCTTCCAGGCGAAACGACTGGATGATCCCGGCAAACCCGGCTAACAGGGAACAAATCATAAAACACGCCATTTTGACCCGCCCGGTATCTACCCCCATGGCTCGGGCAGCCACCGGGTTTCCTCCTGTGGAAAACATCCAATTTCCAAAATCCGTCCGTTCCAGGATAAACCACATAAGGACGGTTAATCCAGCATACCAGAAAAGCGACATCCGTAAAATGCCCACCGACCCGACCAAAAACCATGTGGGTATTCCAGATGGGAAGAACGGTGGCCAGCCACCGGTGAGGAGCAATACGCCTCCTCTCCAGACCAGCATTGTTCCCAGGGTGGTGATGAAAGAAGGAATGGCAAAGGTGATGGTGATAAATCCGTTTATATACCCAATCCCGATCCCTAAAAGGAGAGAAATGATAAACGAGAGTGGAAAAGACATACCCTTTTCGATCAGGGACGCCAAAATAATGGGACAAAAACAAAAAACCGATCCTAACGAAAGGTCAATTTCTCCTGACACCAAGAGCATAGTGACCCCCAGCGCTACAATACCCAGTTCCGGAATAATTTCTAAAATCACCCCGATGTTTTCCTTACTCAAGAAAAGAGGGGAAATGATAAAGAAGACAAGAATAACTACGAAAACCATGATGAAGCTGCTGATTTCCCGCAGGATAAGAATACGTTTCACTCGGTTCAAGATATTATTCTGCATTCCCACTACCCTCGGTATAAACAAAACGGGAGACTTTGCCTCCCGTTTTGTTAAGTGTGCTTAGCGAAGTCGTTTTTTGGAAAGCTCGAGTACCATATCGACGTTGGAAATGTCGACTACAGCGTTACCAGTGTTTACATCCCATGCGGACATCCCGTAGGTCTTCATACAATAGAGTTGATGAACGGAGAGGTACCCCTGCAGGAACGGTTGTTGATCGACGGTAAACTTGATGTATCCGGACTTGATTTCCGACAGCATTTCCGGTAGGAGATCAAACCCAGCAATGATGACTTCGCCCGGTTCCTTCCCCAGATTTTTAGCCGCTTTTGCTGCTCCGGTTGGGGCAATTCCACCGACACAGAGCACTCCCTTAGTTTCCGGATTGGATTGCAGGTAGGCCTGGATTCGTGATTGGGCCACATCCATCTTCATCGTGGAATCCAACCGCTCATAGGTGTATCCTGCTTCTTCCAAACACCGGGTGATTCCACGGGCTCGTGACTCAGCCCATACCAGTCCGGGAGCTTCAGCTGGAACTAAGAAGTGGAACTTTTCACCTTTCGGGAGATCCTTAATGGCTGTTTGAGCCAAGAAATACCCGGCCTGTTCCAGGTCCTGTCCGATATAGGAGAGGCGGGCATTGCCTTTTGCGCCCTCAGGATCGTCGGTGTTAGCGCAGATCACCGGAATTCCCATATCCAAGGCTTGTTTCACCACATCATCGAACATGTTCGGTTCCGGAATGGTGGTAATGATCCCATCCGGTTTTTGGGCTAAGGTAGCCTTAAAATTCGCCAGAACCGAGGCGATATCGGCTTCTTCCTTAGGCCTTACCATGACGAAATCGACATCACATTGCTTGGCGGCTTCGACTGCACCGTTGAATACTGTCGCCCAGAATGGATTTTCTTCCCCCCCATGGCAGATAAACGTAATCTTAAGTTTTGCCAAAGCACTCCCGCCGAGCAATCCGATTACTAAAACCGCAAGCAGAATCCCAATACTCAATTTTTTCGACACGATTTCACCCTCCATAAATGTTTTTTAAAAAATGAATTCATTTAATTTTGACTGTTCGGTAATGGCTGGTAAAATAAATACTGCTGTATCAAAACTATCCACATGGTTGCAGATAATATGTATGGTCACTACTAAAAATCCCCCCGTTCTCACAACCCACTCAACCCCCTTTCCGGAAAAAGTGAGGGGAAAAGGTGCAGTCACTGCTTCATCTATGATTACTTTACTCAATCACTCCCGTTCCGTCAACAAGCTACAAAAAGAACCATATTTGATATATGAAAAATGAAAAGTTCCTTTACATTGATAAAAGGAAATATAAAGAGGAGAATTATATTTGTATGGTGGAATTTTTATCAAGATATATTACTCACGATATTCTGAAAATACAGTAAAGATTGTGTGATTGATATAATATCTAAAGGTTGTCATTGCAAGATCGGCAGCCTAAAGCGAGATTAAAAACAAAAGAACAAGAAATAGACGTGGGGGAAAAATCGCCCCACGTGCCTACGGCGTAAGATGAAAAGATTCAAACACCATTTATCATTCACAGTACTTCCGGAAGAAAAGAGGGTTGAACGTGCCCGACACCAAAGGATTGATTTTTTACGTGGAAGATGAGAAAGATGTGGCGGAAATGGTGATGCTCTATCTCCAAAAAGAGGGATATACTATCCATCATTTTTTCAACGGAGAAGATTTCCTGGAAACACTTCCCTCCCAAATCCCCGACTTAATATTGCTCGATTTGATGCTTCCCGGGATCGATGGGTTAGACCTTTGTCGTTATCTGAAACGTGATCCCCGTTTAAAAAGCATTCCCATCATCATGCTCACCGCTAAAGACGATCCAATCGATGTGGTATTGGGTCTGGAAACCGGTGCTGACGATTATATCTCCAAACCATTTCATCCCCGGGAACTCCTCGCCCGTATCAAGGCGGTTTTACGCCGTCATTCACGGGTTGCGGTGACCGATATGCACCTCTTCAAGGTCGGACCACTGATTTTTCATGCCGATGCTCTTACTCTGCAGATCGGCGACGTTCTGATTCCATTGTCCTGGAGGGAATATCGTATTCTCGAACTCCTCGCCAAAAACCAGGGGAAAATCATCTCTCGCGATCAAATTCTCAACGCCATCTGGGGCACCGATGAGTTCATCACCGACCGCACCGTCGATGTCTATATTGCCAACATTCGCAAAAAATTGGGAGACCATAGGGACCAGATCGTTACTATCCGGGAGGTGGGATACAAGTTGGACATAAAGAAATGAATGAGTGGAGAAAAGGGAGACTCATTTTTCAAGCCTCCCTTTTACAATATGTTTATTTTATCTTCACAAAGCCTTCATCTTCTACAATCGCCTGACCTTCTTCACTGAGAACAAAGTCGATGAGCTGCTTCTCGGCTCCCTGAGGCAAACGGGCAGTATAGAGAAAGAGACCACGGCTGATGGGATAGCTGCCGTTGAGAGCGTTATCGTGGGTTGGTTCAATTCCATCCAATGTCAGCGCTTTAACCTGATCACTCAGATATCCGAGCCCGATGTAACCGATCGCGTCGGTGTTTTTGGAGATTTCGTCGAGAACGGCACGATTCGAAGCTAAAAGTAATACTTCGGGGGCGAGTTCGCTTCCCTTTAGAACGTGTTCATTGAAGACTTCAAACGTTCCGGAATTGGTATCCCGGGAGACGACGACAATCACCCTGTCTTCTCCGCCCAAATCCCTCCAGTTTTTAATCTCGCCGGTGTAGATTTTTTTCAAGGTTTCACTATCGATGCGATCGAGGGTATTATTGGCAGGATTGATCACTATGGCAATGGCGTCTTTGGCTATTTCAAATTCCTGAACATCGAGACCTCTGGAAACTGCTTTTTCGAATTCCTTCTCTTTTATTTTCCGGGACGACATGGCAATATCGGCAATTTTATCCATTAAGGCCGCGATCCCAACTCCAGAACCGCCACCGCTCACGGTGATGTCCACATCCGGATGGTTTATCATAAATTCTTCAGCTATGATTTGCATGATCGGGAGAACAGTGGTCGAACCCTGAATGTTAATTCTTTCTACTGCCAGGATTGGAATTGAAAAGGAAAGAACCATCATCCAAACCAAGAGAATCCATATGGTTTTTTTCATAAGAGACAAACCTCCTTTTGGATTTTCATCTTGAAAGCATCATAACCAAGACATGTTTAAAGATTATTTGAGAAATATTAAGATTTTTTTATATGAGTGTTTTGAGTATTTTCCAAAAATGCTGCGGATCAGAATAGAGGTGGAAAAAGTGGGCTGAGCACCGGCAGTCGGAGGAACCAAAACCGGCTGCCGGGATGATGCATTCGGGTCGAGAGGAAAGAAAATGGGAGATGGCACATTCGTTATCTCCGGGAATAATGAGGACATCGGTGACTTCAGCGTGGTGGAGGAAATAATCGATGTGCCAGTGGAATTTTTTCTGTTTACGGCGGTGCCTCTCGATCCGGGAGTGGATGTTTTTCTTCGCCCGGCCTACGTACAAATAGAATCCGGTCGGAAACTCGAGGGTTCCAAGTCGTCCGATCGCGATTCGCGTGTGGACCGGCAGATGGACCAACAAGACGTAACATGGCATGGATGTTTATTTGATCACGTTAATTTTCGGGATTTTGATGGTTTGAATGATATCGGGGTTGGATAGATGCCGCACCAGGACGAACCCTTCACTTTGCCCTTTGTTCACACCTTCCACCTGGAGAACCATATCGCGTGAACCCCGGAAGGGAACAGTAAGAAGCTGAATTCTTTCACCACCAGAGACTCTCTGTCCATAGAGAAGCTGCCCCTTGTAATCCGAGAGAAGATCCGCAGTTTGACGAATTGACAGAACTGAGGGAACAGCAATGATCGCGTAGTATTCCGATGGATCTTTTTCTTTGTCCAATTCGATTCGCAGCACCCCCTCTTCTCCCACTGAGAGAATGCCTTTTTCGGTGTTGACGGTAAAGAATGGTTTATCCACCAGATAGTCATACAGGTTGATGTTTTCTGTCCGATCTACCTGATACACAACATAGGGTGGAGCAGAGAGTATGAACGTTTCGCCGGTCGATTCAAAAATGACTGGTTCATTGCCCAGAGTATATTTTTGTCTGCCAACATTGGTTTCCCGTATCAGAATCGGATTGGTTTGAATATCTTTCCTTTCCATCATGGTAAGCAACAGGTCAAGAAATTTGACCAGAGTATTCGGAGAGGAATAGACACCACCCAAAAGAGCCGGACCCTGGATCATCCCCGGGTCCTGGGTGAAGATCATCCCCCGGGCGATGGTATTGAACACCTCAACAAAATGGGGATCGTTCTGAATCAATAAAGCTTTGGCGTTTAACAGCAAATAATAATACACCCCACTGCGCTCAAATGCCCGGAGAAAACGATAGGTATCATAGGCGGTAATAAATTGGGCGTTTAAATCTTTCATATTTTTGACCGGGGCATCGATGAAAAATGGCCAGACATGATCCACAAACCACCGCACGACGGCATCATCAGTAACTGCTTTATAGATGACTTTCCCATCGATTTCTACCGGGATGATATCTTGTCCGTTCTGTTCCGGGTCGTAAAAACCGAATTCCTCCTCAGAAATCTCTCTTTTCCTGAGTTCCTGATGGATGGATCCCACCAACATCCGCGCCTGTTCGATGGTTGTCGTCATTTCATCTTTCAGGGTCGGGACTTTTTCCAGGGTGGAAATCATAGTATACAGGTTTTTCGAAACCCATACACTCCAGAGAGGGCTGCCCGCTAATCCAGGATAGGGCGCGATCAAGTTCGAAGCCCTATCAACAAATACACTATTCAGATCATTGACCCCTTTGACCAACTCTGAAACCAGGGCTTCTCTCATCCCTTCATCATCCACTAAACCATTTTCGACCGCCGAAAGGAGAATGGCTCGTATCGCACAAGAGGCGCTGATGGCTTCAGCGTGGCCGAACCAGGAATAGATATTGGTCTCAATGGTGGTCACCATCCCCCGAAGAAGATGAGCCGGGTTGGAATAAACGGCAATTCTCCGGTTCGGTTCAACCGTGACCGATTTCCCAGCCGAGAGTATAACATCAGAAAAAGTGATCAGGAGTGATTCCACATTCCGTATCTCAATCGTTCGCCGGTCAAAAATTTTCCCCTGTCGATCCCGAAGCTCGAGGGTGAGAGAATTATATTTTTTTCCAATCACTTCGAACTCAATATCCTGTGAGCCAGGTTCAACCGGAACGGTCACTGTTTTTTCCACACCAGCACCAAAAATCCTCAATTCCAGGTTTTCAGAACCAGTGTTGACCACATGAGCCTTAGGATAGAGAATCGCGCCCGGCATGATCAAGCCCTGGAGATCGGTCTCGACATAATTCTTTTTCTGAACGTCGATGACCTGGGAGTTTTCCTGGTAATCAAATCGGTCAATGGCAACTACCCGGGCGGTACAACGGCCGGTTTGCGGGGGAAGCTGGACCGAGACCTGAGTTTTCCCATCCGGACCGGTATGAATCACTCCACAATACACGACTTTTTTTTCACCTTCGCGGATGGCCTCCTGCGGAATATATTCCCCTGACACAGCGGCTTCACCCCCCGATAGAGCTTTTTGGGGAGCCGGCATCATCGCTTCGTCTACTGCAGAAGGGGGAGCAGCGCCCTTGCCCATAAACATCGACGCGATTTGGTTCAACAAGCCAGTGCCTTCTTTTTTCTCTGTGTCAATGCCGGTCCAATCCCGCCAGGTAACCAGATAGTTGGAAAGACTCCGGTAGGAATCACCCAATGCCGACACCAGAGGCTCTTTAGGACTTTTGGAAGATACCCGGTTATCGAATACCTCCAATATTCCATAAACCGATACCGGCCGATGGCGAAGCCGATCAGTTATCGTGATATCAACCGTACAGTTTTGAAGCGGGTGCCCTTCTTGAGGAAGGTTGATATCCACGTCCAAGGCGGTTTCGGTAAAAACCATCGCCCAACCCTCATAGAAATCTGATTTCTTTTCGAGGAAACCCCCCAGAGCGATAAATGTCATAGGAGAATTAATATTGAACTGGATTTTTTTACCCTTTTCGAGCTGATCGGCTATTTTGATTTCTTGAGTCTGTAAATTCCCTTTTTCGTCGAGCGAAAGGACAAATAAACGAGGTTGGTTGATTTTTTGTTTGATCGTCAAAACCAGGCTCTGAGTTTGATCAGATATGACCGATGCCAATTCAACCGGATCCTCAGATCGTAATTCATCCTTAACAATATAGATACCCCTCCCATAAACCGGCTCCGATCCTTCATAGGGGGCGAGAGTGGCGCTGAAATAGTTGGTGAAGCCCGATGAAACCGGTATGGTTTGTCGTTCAATATGACCAGAACGGCCAAAAAGATACCTGACATTTCCTTTTTCGGTGATGACCTCGATCTCAAACGGGCCGGAATGACCTCCCACATCGAGTACGGTTTCCAATTGACCTTTTTTAATGGAAGTTTCCACCGGTGGCCCAGCTTCGATACCATCGCATCCGGGGAGATAACAACGGCTTTTTACGATGACATTGCCTTCAAAAGGTTGGTTGAATACCCGAACTTCATTTTTCACATTCAGGCCGTTTCCCCAGCGCAACCCGGCTCCTGCGGCATTTCCTAAAAACCATGCACCCTGGGCTACATTCAACTCCTCAGGACTGGTCACCTCTTTAAAATCATAGGCAAATGAAACCGCTCCCAAAGCTCCTTCCACCACTGAAAAGGTGGTGTATCCATCAAGGGTTCCGTCTTCAGAGTGAACCTCTACCCGGTATTCTCCGGCTTCCAATTTTTTTTCTTTTCCGCTTAAAATAGTTGTTATGAGAATGCCGGCTTCGTTGAGTGAGAATGACCCGAGATCTCGGGGAGTTGAGTCCTTTTTCTGCAGGGTGAGGGTGAGTTGAGAAGATGGTCGGATAGGACAGACGACTTTTAAATAGACATCCTCATTCGGCCAATAGAGCGGCTGATCAGTAGTGACCGAAATGAATTTCATCACCAGTGAAGCAGCGATGTCTTCTTTCAAAGAGATGATTTGATGATTTTTTTGATCGATCAAAAACAAAGCTGTTTCTTGCTGGGAGTCTTGTTTGGCGGAAACCAATCCACCGATAAAAAAATTTCCAATAATCACTCCTATTATCAAAATAAATTTAAAACTCATACTTAACATCCTCCTCCTTTGAAACCAGGTCATAGAATTCATTAAAGAATGAAATCAGGTGAGCTTTCATGAGCGATGGACTCAATTGGTATAATATGATTGTATATCACTCAGGTAAAAAAGTAGTTTCATAAATCCGAATTTTAAAAGAGCGATGATATTTTCAGTATATCCACCGCCTTTATCAGCTATCGGTTAGTTTGTATTTGCCATAGAAATGCGGTGAATGGTGAACGATTATATTGACTATTGACGGTGGTATGATGATAAAAAATGATTTATGCAGAACAGAAGGAGTGATGGTATATGGACATCATCGATATCTCAATGGTTATCGCCGAGGAAATGCCGACCTATAAAGGGAAACCGGGAAGAAAACCGGTAATCAAAGTGATACAAACCCTTGATCATGGTTCGAACGAATCGCAGATCTCTTTTTTATATCATACCGGAACCCATGTAGATGCTCCCTTCCACATGCTTCCTAATGGGAAAACCATCGACCGGTATCCCTTGCAGAAATTTGAGGGAAAAGCGATAGTGATCGAAGTTCTCAACCAGGAACAAATCGAACGGAATCATTTACTCCCGTATGAAGTGTCTATCAATGCCGTCGATTTTGTCATCCTGAAAACCGATAATTCCGTCCGTGAACTTCCTCCTGAAAAATTCGTCTACCTTGCGGAATCCGGGGCTCGCTATCTGGCTGAGAAATCATTAAAGGGAGTTGGCATAGATTCGCTGGGAATTGAACGAGATCAGCCCGGTCACCCCACACATCGACAGCTTTTAAAAAAAGAAATTCTGATCTTCGAAGGATTGGTCTTAGCCCGTGTTTCCTCCGGGGAATATTTCTTTTTTGGATATCCCTTGAAAATGAAAGCCGCTGACGGTTCTCCCGTCAGAGCGCTGCTAAAGAGAGCCACTGATGAAGGTTGAAAAATCCAACCCGAAGAAAAAATCGACCTGATCATCCACACCAAAATTCCTGGAAACTCATCGATGAATTAAAAAAAATGATTCAGGACTACCATATCATTCCCAAGCATTATCCTGATCATCAATGCCGCGCTGAAGATTTATTAAAGGACCGGTGAATGAAGTCTACTCGCCCACTTGTTTTTTACCAATGATGAAGCTCCCGTGTCGTATGTTTTCAAAGACAGGAGATTCAAAATCGAGATCGCTGATGAAACTCTGACATTCGATGTAGTTTTGATCGAAAAAGATCTTCGATAAGGCAAACCCCTCCAGGATTTTGTTCCGATCACGATAGATAAGCCCTGAGGTTTCGATGCGATTCCCATTAGAAGAGAGAACTTTGACGGTATCAACCAGCTGGAAATCTTTATTATCGAGATTAATAAATCCCTTGCGAGCGGTTAAGGTGGCTTTGGTATCACCGTTCTCATCAAAGACGACCAGCTCTACACCGTTAGGACAGGTGGCTCGGGTGGATTGTTTATTCATCCTCATTTCTTCAGCATCCAATGTCCAGGAGAGACTGCCTCTCTCCCAACCCCGCAGAGTGGTACCGGTGATGATAATCGGAGGGGTGGCAGGGACTTCTTCGTTTTCTTCGGTTCCCTTCATAGGAGAAGTGGGTTCTTCTTCTGCTGGCGGACGGGAACGGACGACTGAATAGACAATAAAAAAGGTGACACCAAATATCACGAGCATAACCATAAGTTTTTTCCACATCGTCAATGTCGAAGAGCCGGAATGATACCGGCTCTTCATTTAATCCTTCCTATTTTTCTATTTCGTACGGCCAGCAAGCCAAGCCACCATCCATGACTTTGACGTCTTCAAAGCCATGATCTTTCAGAACCAGGGCAGCTTCATATCCACGCAAGCTAACCGCGCAAAAAGCAATAATCTCTTTGTTTCTCGAAATCTCATCAATTTTTTGACGTAAACTCCCCAGTGGAATGAGAGTGCTGCCCGGAATCCTCATCTGCTGATATTCTTTGGGTGTTCTGACATCCAATAACACGAAATCCTCTCCGCGCTTTCTCTTCTTTTCAACTTCCAATGGTGATATTCCTATCATTTTCCCTTCGAGTTTGTTCCGTAAAACATTCGCCGCCACGCTCACATTATCGATCGCTGATGCATAGGGAGGCGCATAGGGAATATCGAGCATGGATAAATCCTCAATGGTCCCACCGTAGTAAAGGGCTGTGGCCACCGTATTCACGCTCTTCATGATGTCCCCGGCACCGATGAATTGAGCCCCCAGGATTTTTCCGCTCTTCTTATCGGCAATAATCTTGCTGATCACCGGTTTCGCTCCAGGAAAATAATGAGCTTTATCCGGAGCTGGTACCAGGGCATATTCGACATCAAAACCCAAGTCTCGGGATTGCCTGACACCCAATCCAGTTCGGGACACAGTGTAATCAAAGAGTTTAAAGACCACTGAATTCAAGGCACCTCGAAAAGTTTCATGGCCTCCAGCAATATTAATAGCAACCGCTCTTCCCTGCTTATTGGCCAACGAACCCATGGGCATATAGGCGGTCTTCATGCACACCAAGTTTTCGATCTCTACACAATCACCAGCAGCATAAATGTAAGGGTCGCTGGTTCTCAAAAACATATCGACCCGGATTCCACCGGTTTCACCGATTTCCAACCCGGATTTACGAGCCAGATCGGAATTGGGACGAAAACCGGTTGCCAAAATAACCGCATCAGTATCATAAGAGCCTTTATCAGTGACAACTTTTTTTACGACGCCACCCTCTCCCTCCAGACGAAGAATCTTTTCGTCAACGCGGACATTCACCCCCTTTTGCTGACAATAGCGTCGAACCAGAATTCCCATGTCATCATCGAGAATGGGGAGAATTTCCGGGAGCACTTCAATGACAGTTACTCCAAGACCGCTCTTCACCAGACTTTCGGTCATTTCCATGCCAATCAATCCACCACCGATAATAACCGCCTTTTTTGCCATCTTTTCTTTGATGGTCCAACGAATCGCTTCAGCATCTTCAATCCCGTGTAAAGTATACACATGGGAGAGATCCATGCATCCCAATTCCGTGCCAGGATGATCGAGGTCAGCTGCTTTGATCGGCGGGATCATGACTTTGGCACCGGTGGCTAACGCCAAATAATCGTAAGGCAAGGTATGTATTTCACCATTCTCAAGATTCTTGATATCTACCTCTTTTTTCTGCCGGTCGATTTTGATAGCTTCGGTCCGATTATAGACCTTTACGTTCTTGGTCTTTTCAAAAAACTCGGGATCACGCAATACACCCACCGGGGTTTCCATTAACTCCCTCTGTTCTTTAATATCTTCACAAACATAATAGGGAAGGCCACACCCAGCATACGAAAGGAACTTGCCTCTTTCAACAATAGTGATTTCCGTCTCTCTTTCCAGTCTTCTCAATTTGGCGGCAATTTTCGGACCAGCTGCTACGCCACCGATTATGACGACTTTTTTCCCCAACGTTTTCACCTCCGCTTCTCATCCTCCCTGAACCCTTTTGTTAAAAGAAATAACATTCTCTATCCTGGAAATACACCAGGATATCAGCCTACGGCGTAGGATTAAAAAGATTTAGAAAGGCAAAAAACTCACAGGATAGACCCTCTCATTTCCATTTTCATATGGTGCCACAACGTGGCATGAGGGTCTATCCTGGAAACTGTCACAGGAT
>CAYSWT010000012.1:0-30228 GCA_964434845.1 uncultured Atribacterota bacterium
TCCAGCATGGTTGAGAGAAAAAGTGATATTATTGAACTGCGAAAGTTGAGTTATTAATTATCGACAATATCCACCAAAACTTTAACTCAAATCAACCAATAGGTTAAAAAGAGTGCAGGAACTGTATCACCCTCCTCCAGCCATCCCTTGCGATGCCATTTCAAATATAGGAAGGAAAAATGCTAAAGCTAAAATAAATATACCAACACCAATGATGACCGTCAAGACTGGTTCGATCGTCGTCGAAATTCTCCCCACGAATATCCCGATTTCCTTGTCATACAGTTCAGAGAGTTTCCCCAAGGTCATTTCCAGGTTTCCCGATTCTTCACCCACGCTGACCATCTGGGTCACAATGGGAGGAAAAAATTCATACTCTTTGACGCATTGTGAGAGATTTCTCCCTTTCCGGATTTTTTCAGCGATTTCAAGCATAATATCACGCATATAATAATCTCCCACTGCCGAAGAAATCACCTCCAATGATTGAACCATGGGCATACCGCTGCGCAAGAGTCCGTTCATGATCCAGCAAAAACGGGAAACCACCAATTTCCGAAAGAGCTCGCCAAAAAGTGGGAGACCGTGTTTTTTTTGGTCCCACCACTTTTTCCCCTTTTCAGAAGAGACATACATATAAAATCCAATGACCGCTCCAATCAACCCACCATACACCAGATACCAGAAAGCATTCATAAAACGAATGACTGCCATTAAAATCTTGGTGATCATCGGGAGCTCAATATTAAAACTTTCGAATAAGAGCAAGAACTGCGGAAAAACAAAATAAACCATAAAAAATGAGGCGGCCACCATGGCGATAGTCAGAATCATGGGATAATACATAGCAGATTGAACCTTATCCCGGAGGTCTTTTTCCCATTCCAGGTAATCAGATAGACGCCCGAGAGCCCAGTCGAGGTTTCCGCCCGCTTCACCGGATTGGATCATACCCATAAAGACCCGGTCAAAGATTTTGGGGTATTCGGTCAGAGCCTGAGAAAAGGAATAGCCCCGTTCGATTTTCGCGGCGATTTCTTCGATAATCAGAGCAAAACCTTTATTGGCGGTTTGACTGCTACTACTCTGCAAGGCTGCTATGAGCGGAACGCCAGCTTCAAGCATGGTGGCGATCCCCCGGCTGAAAAGAGCCAGATCCCTGAGATTGATTTTTTTGGCCTTGGTGGTTGAAAACAGGGTGAGTTCTTTTTTGAGACCAGCTGGTCGGTCTTCGGCGATAGAAGTAACGTAAAATCCACGGTCGCGCAGATTGATGACCGCATCTCTTTCGGTCGTGGCATCGATTTTCCCCTCGTGAATCAGCCCCGAGGCATCACGTACTTTATAGGCATAGGTCGCCATCAGGAACGGTTCCTCCAGAGTTTGAATTCTTTCTGATCAATGGCATGACTGATTGCATCTTCCCAAGTCACCAAACCATTTTTGTAGAGTTCAAAGAGCGCCCGGTCCATGGTAATCATCCCCTCCGCCAGAGAAGTTTGCATCACAGTATAGATCTGATGGCTCTTCCCCTCACGGATGAGGTTGCGGATGGCGTTATTCGCCAGCATCACTTCGATTGCCGGAATCCGGCCTTTGGCGTTGGCACGGGAAAGGAGCTGCTGGCTGATGATGCCCTGAATAGCGCCAGCTAACTGAATTCTCACCTGTTGTTGCTGATGAGGCGGGAAAACGTCGACAATCCGGTCAACGGTTGACGGAGCGTTGTTGGTATGGAGGGTGGCAAAGACCAAATGGCCAGTTTCGGCTGCAGTCAGGGCAATCGAAATTGTTTCGTAGTTTCGCATTTCACCGATCAAAATAACGTCCGGGTCTTGACGGAGAACGTGCATCAGGGCGTTCTCAAAAGAATAGGTATCGGCGCCGAGCTCCCTTTGGTTGATGATGGATTTTTTATGGGAATGAAGATATTCAATTGGGTCCTCGATGGTGACGATATGACAGGCACGGGTGTTGTTGATGTGATCGATCATTGAAGCCAGAGAAGTAGACTTTCCACTTCCAGTTGGGCCGGTCACCAGGATGAGACCACGAGGAAGCGCCGCCAGTTTTTCTAAGGTTTCCTTGGGAAGATGGAGCTCATCCATTGAGGGGATGATATAACTGAGGGCGCGGATGGCTAAACCGCAGGAACCGCGCTGACGGTAGATGTTGACCCGGAAGCGACCAGTCTGAGGAAGACCGACCGACAGGTCGAGTTCGTTGTTTTTAATGAATTGCTCCCAGCGACGATCATCATTGACGACTATTCGGGCGATTTTTTCGGTATCCTCAGGTTGGAGAACCGGGTAATCAGTAGGGATCAACTTCCCATCGATACGTAATATCGGAGGAAGACCAGCGGTGATATGCAAGTCAGATGCTTTACTTTCTACAACTTTTCGAAGAATTTCCGGAATATCCCAATCCATTATTTACCATTCCTTCTTATAAAGAGATGAAATCAAAAAACGCTCCCTCGGCCTTCGACCACCCTTCTCGAATCCTTCAAATGTGGGGAATAAAAATTGATACAATGACTTACCTTTAAAAATTATATCGGCATAATTATGGAAAAATTTAGTAAATATTTTTTCATAAAAGGGGTTATAGATTCGAAGTGACCCGGTACATTTCTTCCAGAGTAGTTATTCCGGCAATGACTTTGAGGGCGGCATTTTCACGGAGATTTCGCATTCCCTTTTTGCGGGCAGCTTCGGTCAACTCTTTTTCGGTGGCATGCTTGAGAATTAAGTCGCGAAGGTCTTCGTCTAAATCAAAAACACTTTGCACTGCGATTCTTCCCTTGTATCCCGATGTACAACGAGCACATCCCTTCCCTTTATAAACGATAATGTGGTCCTGTTTTCCATCAGTGAGATCGAGCGCGACATCACCTGATACTTCCATTTCGGTTTTACAAAATTCGCAAATTTTTCTCACCAATCTTTGGGCAACAATTCCAACCACCGCTGAGGAGATTAAAAACGATTCTACACCCATTTCCTGGAGCCGGGTAACGGCACCAGGAGCAGTATTGGTGTGAAGTGTGGAAAACACCAAGTGACCGGTTAAAGCTGAATGAATGGCAATTTCAGCGGTTTCCCGGTCTCGGATTTCTCCAACCATGATAACATCCGGATCCTGACGCATAATCGATCGGAGAGCATTGGCAAAAGTCAAATCGATTTTCGGCTTCACTTGAATCTGGTTAATACCCTCTAAAATATACTCCACAGGATCTTCGATAGTAATGATATTTAAATCAGGGGTACTGATATAATTCAGTGCTGAATAGAGAGTGGTGGTTTTCCCGCTGCCAGTGGGTCCGGTGAGCAAAACCATGCCATAGGGATGTTCGATCATTCGGTAAAATCGCTGAAGGTCATCAGGTTCAAACCCAAGACGATCGAGGTTTAAAAGCAAAGTCGATTTATCAAGAATTCGCATAACGATTTTCTCTCCGAATATGGTCGGTATCGAAGAGACCCGGAAATCGATGGTTCGATTTTCAACTGTTACCTGAAAACGACCATCCTGCGGAAGTCGCCTCTCGGCAATATTCATTCGCGAAAGAATCTTAATGCGAGACACTATAGCAGGATGGATTTTGATAGAGGTGGTGGTTGAATCCTGAAGAATGCCGTCAACCCGGAAACGAATACGAACCCGGTCTTCATGGGGTTCGATATGAATATCGCTGGCACCAGCCCGGATCGCCTGAAGGATGATCATGTTGACCACCCGGATGATAGGAGCCTCTTCTCCCAACTCCTTGAGTTGATCGATCCGTACTTCCTCGGTTTCGTCAAGGAAAAGCATGCCCTCTTCTTCCTCGGCTTCCTTGAGGACTTCAGCCACCGAGCTGCCGCTCCCAAAATAGGAATTGATGATTTTGTCGATAACATCGGGAGGAGCAATCGCCGGATGAATGTCTTTTTTGGTCATGATCCGTGCCCGGTCGATAGTCACAATATCCACCGGATTGACCATTGCCAGCACTAGGAAATTGCTTTCTTCGTTGACCGGAACACATCGGTTCTGACGACAAAATTTTTCAGGAAGTCGGGTGACAGCGTTGGGATCAACCACATAGGTATCGAGATCAATATAGAGGGTACCCAATTGTTCAGCCAGTGCCTGATAGAGTTCTTTTTCTTGAACGAGTCCTTGTTTATGAAGAATTTCTCCTAATTTCTCTCCGGTCTTTTTTTGAACCTCGATAGCCTTCTTGAGCTGATCAAAGGTGATGTAATGCTTAGCAACTAATATTTCTCCCAATTTTTTAGAATTGAGGGTGCTCATTTCCATGGGATACCGTCTCCTCAATGTGCTGATTCGATACATTCGGATTTTTGAAAACTCGACATAAAACCTCTTCCATGACCATCACTGGGGCTTCATGATTGGTAAAGAGCTGAAAACTTTTTACTCCCTGGTAAAGGAGCATTAATTTTCCGTCAAATGCTATTTTACCCCATTTTCGAGCTTCTTTCACCAAGGGTGTCTCATCTCGGAAATAGACCACATCGATGATGTACTGACAATTATCAATCTTCTTCCAGGGAACGGAGATGTTTTCTTGTTGAAGCCCTAAACAGGTGGCATTAATCAGAATGTCCACCCCAGATAAATCTGCCGCTGAACCGTTTATGAAATGGTCCCAGGGTATGATTCCCACCTTGAAACAAAAAGCTGATTGAGCCCAGCGTTGGAATTGAAATGCCCGGTCGGACGATCGGTTACAGATAAGAATCTTTTGAATTTGTTTTTGAATCATAGCAGCAAGAACTGCTCGGGCAGCACCACCAGCCCCAAGAATGATCGCTGTCTTTCCTTTGACGTTAACCTGGTGTCGGTTGAGCGCCTGGGTAAAGCCGTACTCATCGGTATTGTATCCAGTCAATCGACCATGGTGGAGGATGATCGTATTCACTGCCTGTAAAGACCGTGCCGGCTCATCCCACTCATCGAGCAATGTAATAATGGTTTCCTTATGAGGCACAGTGACATTAAAACCAATTATCCCAAGCGCACGGAGTGCCCTGACAGCTGCGGTCAGATTCTCCGGTAAAACGTCAAACGCTAAATAGACGTAGTCTAAGTTTAAATAATCCAGTGCAGCATTGTGAAATACCGGAGACAGGGAATGGGACACCGGATGTCCGATCAGTCCTAATAGCTTGGTTTGGGGAGTTATTCCGGGTTGTCGATCCATTTAAGGAACCTTTTAATGACAAACTTTTCCGCCAGTCTCACCAGGCGGGTCAAAAAGAACTCTTTCCGGTTAATGGGATTCACTAAAATGGTATACAGGTTCAATCGATTCCCACCCAGGACGTCGGTGAAAATCTGATCACCTATGACCGCTACTTGCTTCTCATTGAGTTCCATGGTCTCCAGGGCTTTACGAAAGGAAGCCCGACGTGGTTTTTGTGCCATGGGAATTCCGGGAATATTCAGTTCTTCCATAAAATAATTGACCCGAGATATGATTGAATTGGAAACCAAGCAAATTTTAAAACCGCTGTTTTTAGCCTGGTACAGCCACTTTTCTGCTGATTGGGTCAGCATCGGCTGATCCCAGGGAGCGATGGTATTATCTAAATCGATGATTAAACCACTCATCCCCTTCTTCTTCAGCATTTCCAAAGGGATTTCTGATATTTCATCGACATAGAGCGATGGATAGAATTTTTTCAGAATTTTTTTCATGGCATGGAATTCTTCTTTTTATTTTTTAAATGCTCATCATAGGTTTTAGAGAAATAATGGAAGCCATTCTCGGCTAACACAAAGTATAAATAATCAGATTGAGTGGGCTGGATGACCGCTTGCAGCGAATCGAGCCCCGGGTTCGATATTGGTGCAGGAGGGAGTCCTGGGTGGATATAGGTATTATAGGGAGATTGAATTTTGAGATCGTCCAAGCTGAGCGATTTGATTTGGATGCCCTTTTCGTGATTCCAAGCATAAATAACGGTGGCACAGGATTCCAGCTTCATATTCGACTTCAAACGGTTAAAAAAAACCGATGCGACCAAAGGTTTTTCGGTTTTTTCTTTGGCTTCTCTTTCAACAATGGATGCTAATATGACCCCTTCATGGATTTTCTGAGGATTTTCGGCATGAAGATCGCCAGGGTAGAGCTCTTCAAAACGCCGGAGCTGGGTTTCGACGATCTGGCGAGAATCAACCTTTAGTGGAAAATAATAGGTATCGGGAAAAAGATATCCTTCCAAACTGGTAACGCCCTTAAGCCACGATCGCTCGAAAAGTTCTGGCCGCTGAACGATATTCCGATAACTTTCTCCGGAACAGATTCCCATTTTTTCAAGCAATGCTGACATTTGTTCGCTGGTTGAACCCTCAGGAAAAGTGACTTTCACCCTAAAAAAACGTCCTTCGACCAATTTATTGACAATTTGGGCTATTGTCTCATTCTCTCCGATCAGATAACTCCCAGCGATCAGCTGGTTTTGATCGCTTAAAGAGAGGTAGAGTACAAAAAGAGCGGAGGAAGGAATCAGTTTATAGTTTTGGATTTCACGAGCAATAGCCGTGTTGGACAAGCCGGGTTGAATCATGACGGTTTGAGATGAATCTCCTTCCCCGGAAGAATAATAAAATGCCAGGTGGATAAATAAACAGATGAAATAAATCCCGCTGATAAGGCCGATATGGTGTGCTTTCATCGCTCTTGGTGATCAATATACGCCTGTAATATGATGGCTGCCGCTAATTGATCGATAACCGTCTTTCTTTTCTTTCGGCTGACATCGGCTTCCAATAATCTCTTTTCTGCTTCCTGGGTGGTCAACCGTTCATCAAAAAGAACCACATCTCCGGTAAACCGTCGAGCTAACTTTTCTTTAAATTGTAATACCTTCTGAGCTTCAATCTTCACAGTATTGTTCAAGCGTAATGGGAACCCCAACACGATAGTCTCGGCACTGATTTCTTGGGCAATGGCAAGGATATTTCCCACATCGTGATTCTGACTTTGATTGGATAGAACTTTCAAGGGAAAAGCGAAGCAGGTTCCGCGGTTGTATGCCAATCCAATCCGCTTTTCTCCCAGATCAACCGCCAAAATATTTTTCATATTTGATCAATAACTTGTTTGACTTCTTTGACAAAAATATCCCATTGTGTAAAAGGAATGCCGCCAAACTGAGCGAGAGTCGGCTTCCCTCCCCCACCGCCGCCGAATTTTTTGGTTGTTTCCCGGATAAGACGGTTCAGGTCAATATTTTTTGGCAGATTAATCCCGGCCAGAACACCAGAAATAGAATCTCCTTTTTTGATTCCTAACAAAACCAGGCCTATGTTTATTCTATTACGTAAATCATCGACAATTTCTTTTAAAAAATTAACCTCGGGAGGATTGTCGATAAAGAGATGGCTGAGATATATCGGAGAATCATCCTGGCTGACGGTGGCAAGATTATCGAGAATCGTTTGGCGGGCATGCTTGCGGATGTTTTCCTCCAAAACGCTTTTATACAGCTTATTTTCCTGAAGAAGATTGGTGAGTGTCTGAGGACACAGATGAAGATCGCATCCCAACGTATCTTTCATTTCTTTTCCAATGTGGTAGAACCGCTGGAGATAGCTCAGAGCAGCCGGACCAGCCACAGCTTCCACCCGTCGTAAGCCGGATCCAATACCGGTTTCGGCGACAATTTTGAAGAGACCGGCTTCAGATGATCTTCGCAGGTGAGTTCCACCGCACAACTCAGCCGTATAGTCATTGATACGCACTATCCGAACCAGGGATTGGTATTTCTCTTCAAACAGGGCGATCACACCCGCCCGTTGTGCTTCATCTAAACTCGAATAACTAACAATAACCGGGTGATCTTCAAATATTTTTTGGTTGACGATTTTTTCCACTTCCTCGATTTCTTCGAGAGACATGGCAGCAAAATGGGTAAAATCAAAACGTAACCCATCTTCTCCTACCCAGGACCCGGCTTGTTTGACCTGAGATCCCAAGACTTCCCGTAACGCCCGGTGCAGAAGATGAGTCGTGGTATGATGAATTTCGATGAGATGTCGACGGCGTCGGTCGATCTCAGCAATCACCCGATCATTTTCGGTGATTTGACCGTTTTCAACTTTTCCTTCAATCAGAAATTCGGAGAATACTTTCTCAACCTTGACGACTCCCTGCTCCGACCTGATCCAACCGGTGTCCCACTCCTGACCACCTTTTTCCGGATAGAATGGCGATTGGTTCAGCACAACGATCACTCTCTGCCCCGAACCAACCTGGTGGATTCGATCCACTCCATCAGACAAAGCGATGATTTCAGTCGCCACCGAGGGAGTGTCGTACCCAACAAAGCAACTGGTGAGCCCAGTAAAGATTTCCTCAATTCCTTTTTCCCCTCTCATCTGCTGGGTCTTTTCATCACGGGCTTTTCGGGCACGCTTTTTTTGCCTTTCCATTTCGTGGTGAAACTCGGTTTGATCGAACCCTACTCTCTCCTCCCGAAGAATTTCCTCGGTAACGTCGGGTGGGAACCCATAGGTATCATAGAGCTTGAAAACCTCTTTCCCGGAAAGGAAATAAGTTTGGTTCTCCTTGGCATCCTGGATTAAATTCTCCAGAAAAACCATACCAGTTCGCAATGTTTCTTCAAACCGGGTTTCTTCTTGAAGAACGATCTGAGAGATGATATTTCTTCGCAGGGAAAGTTCCGGATAGGCACTCTCCATTCCGTCAATCACGGTAAAGAGCAATTCATGGAGAAAGGGGTGGTGAACTGAAATTTTGCCTCCAAACCGAAAAGCTCTTCGGATCAAACGTCGTAATACATAGCCCCTTCCCTCGTTGGAAGGATATACCCCGTCGGCAATTAAAAAAGTGATGGCGCGGATATGATCGGCAATAATCCGAAAAGCAGGCTGCAGATCGGGCTGATGAGAATGATGACCCGACATTTTTTCAAGTTCACGGATGATGGGCAGGAAAAGATCAGTCTCATAATCGGTATCTGCATCTTGCACCACCGATGCCAACCGTTCTAAGCCCATCCCGGTATCAATATTCTTCTTCGGCAATTCTTCCAGCGTTCCATCAGTCTTTCGGTCAAATTCCATAAAAACCAAGTTCCAAACCTCCAGATAACGATCACAATCGCACCCGGGAGCGCAGGTTGCCTGCCCACATCCCTTGCTCTCACCACGATCGTAATAAACTTCGGAACAATACCCGCAAGGGCCAATCGGTCCTGATGCCCAGAAATTATCCTTATCTTCTAAAAATACAATATGTTTTTCCGGTACCCCAACAATATTTTTCCAGATCTCAAACGATTCCAGATCTCTTTGATGAACCGACACCCACATCTTTTCAGGAGAAAATCCGATCAATTGAGTAAGAAATTCCCAGGCCCAGAGACATGCTTCTTTTTTAAAATAATCACCAAAAGAAAAATTTCCCAACATTTCAAAAAAGGTATGATGACGGGCGGTATGACCGACGTTTTCCAGGTCGTTGACCCGGACGCACTTTTGAACACTGACTACTCGCTTGAAGGTCGGCTGCACCTTGCCTAAAAAGATTGACTTAAACGGAACCATGCCGGCGATGGTCAAAAGGAGTGTGGTATCGTTAGGTATCAATGATGCACTGGGTAGAATCTTATGGCTCTTCTTTTCAAAAAAACTCAGGAAGTTTTGCCTCAACTCGCTGCTGGTCATTTTATCTCTTCTCTCCTTTTATTGAGTCTCCTATTCCTTATCCTTCATTATATCCAAAAATCGACAACTTGGAAGGTGCGGAGCCTTCTATTGGTGGATGGCATCCACCTGACAGTGATTGGCTGGACAAAATCCGGCTGGAGTTTACCGGTTTCGATCCAATACCGGGATTCCTGGTTGCGGTAGAGACCAGGGTTGGCTCGGACAACCAAACTGACGGGTCGGTCGATCCAATATACCGAATCGATTTCTTTCACCGTTGCCATCAAGTTGGTGAGAGAGTCTCTCAGGAGAGGATCGGGAAGCGGTCGACAATTTATCAAAGCGGTATTGGTTTGCAAAGTTCCGATAATCTTTACGTTGGCGATCTCGGCTTCGAATCCGTCCCGATGTAAGCTGTCCAGCAGCAACGCATTGGCACGAATGACCGCCCGAGCATGGAATTCTGACGCCAGAGGCTTATAGAGGTGTTTCAGTACACAGCCTTCGCGGGTACGATTTTCACCGATCCGGCGGATGGGAATATTCATCTCCTGAATGATCTCAAAGATCTCTTCCTTGGTGAAATCAAATAGCGGCGAATACGTGTTTCGAACATACTTCAAACCCCGGATTCCCCAGCTGTCGCTTTGATTGGCACCACCAATAATCAGAGCGTCATCGCCAAAATATTTCTTGATGGTACCTAATTTGGCTTTTTTGGTACAGAGATTACAAGCCGGCCCTCTCCGCACCACTTCTTCGATGACTTTTTTACCCGGAAGATAAACATGGGAGGCGTGAAAATGGGAAATCAAAAAATCAATGTTTTCGCGGGCGCGACGGGGGAAATAATCTTCCCAATCAACGGTACACGCCTGCACTTTTTCTCTCCCTACGGCGAGCAAGGAAAGAAAAAGTGCAACCGTACTATCCATTCCACCAGAAAAGGCGACCACTACTTGGTTATAAAAAGATGCATATTGTTGTATCTCAGCGATAATGGCTGCGACACGTTTCTCGATATCGACTGTGGTAACCTCGATCATGAATTATTTTTCATGTTATTCAGCAAATTACTGAACGTTTCCCCGAAGACATCTCCCAGAGTGGTTTTCCCATTATTCTGCTGGGTGATCGGTTCTTTTTTTCCTTTTTCCTTTTCTTTATCTTTCTCTCCTCCATAGGTTTGGGCTTGCTTGATGCTCAACCCAATTTTTCTTTCCTGATCATCTAATTTGATAATTTTCACTTTCACTTCTTGTTCTTCTTTGATCAAGTCAGAGGGAGACGAAATACGTTTTTCGGAAATTTCTGAAATATGAACCAATCCATCCCAACCCTTTTCTAATTCAACGAACACACCAAAGTCGACGATCCTGACCACTTTTCCGGTATGAATGCTTCCCACCGGGTATTTACTTTTAATTTCAAACCAAGGATCAGGAAGAATAGCCTTACGGCTGACCACAATCCGCTGTTCTTCGGGCTGGAATTCAATGATTTTAACCGGGAGAGTTTGCCCTTTCTTGAGAATCTGACCTGGGTGCTTAACCGGTTCCCAATCCAATTCAGATAAGGGAAGAAGTGCTTCAACATCCGGAATCAGTTCCACAAAGGCACCAAAATTCATCAGCCTTTGCACCGTCCCGTCTATAACATCACCCACTTGCCACTGATTTTGGGCTTTTTCCCAGGGATTCTCCTTCATTTTTTTCAAACTCAGAGTGACTTGTCGGTTCTCGGAATCAATCCCAATAATTCGGGCATCGACCAGCTGGTTGCGTCGCAAAACTTCACTCACCTTGTTGACCCGTTTCCAGGATAATTCTTCCAGAGGAATGCGACCTTCCACACCGTCTTCTATCTCTACGATGGCTCCCTTGGGGTTGATCCGTTCAACTCGTACCCGGGCGATACTCTCCAACGGATATTTTTCATTGACGGTCAACCAGGGATCGGGATAAATTTGCTTCAAACCCAACGATAAGCGCTTTTTTTCTTTATCGATGTCCAGAACCCGGGTTTCAACCTTATTTCCAATTTTAACCACTTCTTGAGGATGTTTGACATATCCCCAGGAGATATCAGAAATATGAACCAAGCCTTCCACGCCTTCTTCAACTTCAACAAACACCCCAAAATCCTTAATCGATATCACTTCACCTTTGATCGTATCTCCAACCCGAATTTTTTCTTCAATATTTTCCCAGGGATCGGGGTTGAGACGTTTCATGCTCAATGAAATTTCTTCTTTAATTGGATCCCAGCCGATAACCCGCACCTCGACGACATCGCCTCTTTTGAAAATGTCTTCTAATTTTCCAATTCTTCCCCAGGAAATTTCGGAGATATGGAGTAATCCATCGATTCCGCCCAAATCAACAAAGGCGCCAAAGTTCGTAATATTTTTCACGACCCCTTTACGAATCTGTCCGACTTCGAGACTGGATACTGTTTCCTGTCTTTTTTTGGTCTCTTCTTCTTCGATGATGGCTTTATGAGAAACCACCACGTTCCGGGTTTTTCGATCGGCTTCGATGACTTTCACCGGGATGCTTTTACCGACATAATCATCGAGGTTCTGAGGAACTTTATCAACACAGGAAGCAGGAAGGAAGGCATTCACTCCAACGTCAACGGTCAACCCCCCTTTGACTTTTTTGCGGACTTTTGCCATAAGGGGTTTCCCGTTATTCATGCTCTCTTCAATATCAATCCATGCCCCACGATACCGGGCTTTTTCACGGGATAACCAGACATACCCCTGATCGTCGAACCGGTTGACGACTACCCAGACATCTTCTCCTTCCTGGGTTTCGTTGAGGACTTCCCCCTCGCCATCCATCGTTTTTTCTTTAAAGGGAAGAAGGCCTTCCGCCTTATAATTGATATTGACGAAATAGCCTTCTTCGCCTTTTTTGATCACTTTTCCCTTAATCAGTTCACCGGGCCTGATCGGTCGTATGTTTTCAATATCCTCGTGAAGCATCTCAAGGTTTTTGTTCTCTTCCACAGTGAAGCACTCCTTCCTCCGGGTTTCCTGTATCACGAATTAGCCCCACACTGTGGTGTGCCATCTGCTTTGATCCTTGCCCTCAAAAAAGTGGGTGCCGTCTCCGTTAAACCACAATTTAACGGAAGATCAGCTCCCTGGGAAAGGATGTTGGGTCAAAGCCATCTATGGCATCACCGGCATAGCAGGGCTATAAACCCAAATCACCTTTGTTAAATAATAGCATAACCAAACCCCCATTTCAAATCGGCGCTGTATGAAGATCGCCTGGATCTATATTTCACGCGGTTTATTCTTTCGTAACTTCACTCCTAAAATCTGCAATTGGTCATCGGCCACAGGAGATGGTGCACCGGTCATCAAGCAGGTTCCTTTTTGAGTTTTTGGGAACGCAATCACTTCTCGAATCGATTCTTCTCCAGCCATGAGCATGATCAGCCGATCCAAACCCAGAGCGATTCCACCGTGAGGAGGGCATCCATATTGGAGAGCCTCAATAAAAAAACCGAATTTTTGTTGAATTTCCTCTTCGGTGAGATTCAACAAACGGAAAATCTTTTCCTGTAAATCGGAACGATGAATACGAATGCTCCCCCCGCCTACCTCGAAACCATTTAAAACAATATCATACGCCTGGGATTTGACCTGACCTGGATCGATATCCAACCGGTCCAGGTTATCCAATATCGGCGATGTAAAGGGATGATGCATAGAATCCCATCGATTTTCTTCTTGATTCCATTCAAAAAGAGGGAAATCGAGCACCCAGCAAAAACAGAATTGGTTTTCAATCGAATTGAGCTCTTTCCCCACTGTCAACCGAAGATTTCCTAAATAGGGGAGGACTTTTTTAGGATCACCCCAACTCACCAATAGCACCGAGTTTTCTTGAAAGGGATAGGATTGTACCAGGCTCTGCCAGGCAGATTCGGATATTTTGTTTTTCAAGGGTGAGGTGATTTCGTTATTATTCCACTTGATCCAAGTCAGAGGAACACCAGTCTCTTTTGCCGATTGAGCAAGAAAATCAGCTTTTTTACGGGAAAAACCCTTCCATTCCGGGAAAAAGATACCTTTCCATGCCCCTTCTCTGGTAATGAAACCGGGCTCACCGTCGAAACAATTCGACAGATCATCAATGGTCAAGCGGATTCGTAAATCCGGTTTATCACATCCATAACGACTCATGGCTTCGTCGTAACTCAAACGGGGAAACGGGATATCGACTGTTACCCCCAATACTTCATGAAATACCACTGTCATCATGTTTTCAATGAGTTGAAGAATATCTTCCCGTTCGATAAAAGACATTTCGATATCAACCTGGGTAAATTCCGGTTGACGGTCGGCACGGAGGTCTTCATCGCGAAAACATTTGACGATTTGAAAATAGCGATCGAATCCCGCTATCATTAATATTTGCTTGAAAAGTTGGGGAGATTGAGGAAGTGCATAAAAAAACCCTTCGTTCAGTCGGCTGGGAACCAGAAAGTCGCGTGCCCCTTCCGGAGTGCTTTTGGTAAGACAGGGGGTTTCAACCTCGATAAATTGATGATCGGAAAGGAAATGACGAACGCTTTGACACACCTGATGACGGAGAAACATGTTGTTTTGCATTCGTTTTCGCCGTAAATCTATATAACGGTAACGGAACCGCAAGCTTTCGTCGGTTTCGTTTTTTTCTTCGATTTCAAAAGGGAGCAATTTCGCTTCGGAAAGAATAGAAAGCGAAGTAACTTCCAACTCGATTTCCCCGGTTGGTATCTTTAAATTAGCCAGGCCTTCAGGACGGAGTCGGACTTTTCCTTTCACCTGAAGAACGTATTCGTTCTTCACGGTATTGGCGCGTTGGTAGATTTCCTGATTGATGGAATCAATTACTAATTGAGTCAGTCCCCAGCGATCACGCAAGTCGATAAAGATCACTCCTCCGTGATCCCGACGACGATTCACCCAACCCGTTAAACATACGTCTTTCCCAACATCTTCCTTGCGCAGCATCCCGCAGTTATGTGTTCGCAACATTTTGACACGCTCCCAGTAAATCACTGACCAGAGCCTCTTGAGGAATGGTTTTCTGTTCTCCGGTTTGGAGATTTTTTATCGAATAGGCTCCATTTCGACACTCTTCTTCACCAACAATCACGATATGGTGAATGTTCATCCTTTGAGCATTTTTCAAATGATATTTGATGCCTTTGTCAGCAAATTCCAGATAAAAAGGAATGGCTAAATGGTCTAACCGCATTGAAAGCTGAAGCAGCGATTTTTCTCCCTGGTGATCCAGGGGGGCAAGATAAACCAGGGGTTTTTGATTGAATGCCTTCTGTCCAACTTGTTTTTGGAGGAGAAGAATTATTCTTTCCATCCCTGCTGCAAATCCGACTCCTGGAATTCCTTGAACCCCTAACACATCGGATAAATTATCGTATCGCCCTCCACCTCCTATGGCATTTTGAGCTCCCAGTTCTTCGGTCTTGATTTCAAAGGCAGTCTTCACATAATAATCGAGCCCTCTGACTAAGTAGGGATTGATCACATGCTGAATGCCAATGTGGGTGAGAATGGCGATGAGCTGTTCCTGATGGGTGGCACATTCAGCACAAAGATAATCTTGAATATTGGGAAAATCAGCTCGATGGAAAACCGCCTGACAGGATTCATTTTTACAGTCAAGCACCCGTAACGGATTGATTTCGATCCTGGTGCGGCAGTTTTCACAGAGATCACACGCGTATTTTTTTAAATAAATCCTCATAGCCTGAATATATGAGGGTTTGCAGCTTTTACATCCTAAGCTATTAATTTCAAGGAGAAGATTTATTAAACCGATCTTTTGATAAATCAGGTTGGCCAGGAGAATAACTTCGGCATCAGAGGCCGGACTTTGATAGCCAATCGTTTCAAATCCAAACTGATGAAATTGTCGCATCCGTCCTGCTTGCGGGCGTTCATAACGAAACATGGGACCCATATAAAACCATTTCACTCGGGGGTTACTGACATATAATCCCTGTTCGAGGTAGGACCGCATCACCGGTGCAGTTCCTTCCGGGCGAAGGGTGATGCTTCGACCACCTTTATCGGTAAAGGTGTACATCTCTTTCTGTACGATATCGGTGGCTTCGCCTACCCCCCGTGCAAACAGTTCGGTTTGTTCAAAAAATGGGGTGCGGATCTCGCTATACCCATAATGAGCAGCTACTTCGCGGACAATATTTTCAACATGATACCAGATAAATATTTCCGGATCTCCGATATCTCTGGTTCCTTTGGGCACATGTATTTTTTCCATAATTCATCCTTCTATAGAAACTTAACTCAGTATTTTATTTTATTCCAGCCTCATTTTCAATGAAATGATCGGTTTAATAGATAGACCCACATGCTGCATGCTGCAAAATATGACAACGAAAACCCCGGGCGCAATGAATTTCGCCCCTACAATGTATATCAATTTTATGGTAGGGGCTTGATTTATCAAGCCCGAAATGATTTTACAGGATAGGTGAGGCCTTCGTTTGCCATTCCCGAACGACCCCTTCCGTCATTCCCGAATGTTTTAATCGGGAATCCATAGTCTTTTGCTATTACAAGAGACCCCTGATTGATACATTCAGGGGTGACGGAAGAATTTACCTTTTACATTTCACTGCATTTCCAGGATAGACCGCCATGCTGCTACGCAGTACCATAGGATATGGAAACTTTGGCGGTCTATCCTGTAGGTTTTTTCAAAATCTTTTCAATCTTACGCCGTAGGCTGAGATCCTGGGTAGTTTTCAGGACAGGATTGCTCAACCATCTCTATCTAATCAATCTCAACTTCTTTGACGATATCCATTTCCTGAAGAGAACTCACTACCTTTGGCATGGAAATGTGCGGGGGTAGATCCAGCCATAAGTAACAATTGACCAGCGCTTCGCGATCTCTGGACATTTTAAGGTTTTTAATATTGATCCCCATTTTCCCCATGGTTTCCCCTATTTTTCCAATCGAACCGGGAACATCGTTAACCAGAATCCGAATGGTATGAAATCCCTTGGTTCGTAAATACTGTTCAAATAATTCTAAAAGCGCCAATACGAAAAAAATAAAAAGAACGGCTAAAAACGCAGCAAAATAGAGCCCGGCACCAATGGCAATTCCCACTCCGCAGACCGCCCAAAGGCTGGCAGCCGTCGTCAATCCTTTGATCGAGGGCCCATAGCGAAAGATGGTTCCCGCCCCGAGGAACCCAATTCCACTCACGATCTGCGCTGTGATCCGGGAAGGGTCGGCTCCCATTTTTCCAAATCCATATATTGAAACCACGGTTATCAAAGTCGAACCCATACAAACAAGAATATGAGTCCGCAAACCAGCAGGTTTTTCTGCTTTTTCACGTTGATAGCCTATCAACCCACCAGCTAAAAAAGCAAACAACATGCGGATGAATACTTGTAAATTCTCGTCAATTGATAAACTAAACATCATAGGAACGAATATCACCTTCTCCGTAAACAGAATAAAAATTATGAATATCACGCAGGTAAGGGAGGGCACTTTGGGCACCCACCCGGGTGCAGGCAATAGCACCAGCGTTATTGGCCAACTTGAGGGTCTGAATCCAATCCATTCCGGTAGATAACCCATAGGCTAATCCGGCGTTGAAAGCATCCCCGGCGGCAGTGGTATCTTGCACGTCGATTGTCCGGGGAAGAAGATGGATAAGACGTTTTTTCAAATCGCTCGCCAGAGCTCCTTTTTCTCCCAAGGTAATCACCTTTCGAGCCGGGCAGCGATCATCCAGCACTTGAATAGCATGGACGGCATCTTCCACAGTTTTAATTTTGACCCCGCTTAACACTTCGGCTTCATACTGGTTGGGGGTAATGATATCCATTTCGGTCAGCATTTCAATCGAAAATGGTTGTGCTGGAGCTGGATTGAGAATGACCCTGACATTATTCTCATGGGCTTTCTGGATAGCGCTCTTCACGACGCCATGAGGAACTTCTAACTGGAGGATCAGATAGTCGCAGGTCTTAAAAAGCTGAGAAGCATTGTCGAGATCCTCAACTGATAGTTTCATGTTGGCTCCAGGAGCGACCAGGATACGATTTTCACCTTTGGTATCGATAAAGATAAAAGCCAAGCCAGTGTGAGTCAGGGCTTGCTTGGTCACAAAATTGAAATCTACATTTTCCTGTTCTAAATTCAATCGGAGCCGGACACCAAAATCATCATCGCCGGTTTTGCCCACCATATAGACCATAAGGCCCAAACGGGCACAGGCAATCGCCTGGTTATTTCCTTTGCCACCGGGAAACATGGAAAATTCACGAGCAAACAGGTTCTCGCCAGTTTCTGGCATCCGGTCAATCTTGAGCACCATATCGATATTTAAACTGCCTACAATCAATATTCGGGAACCAATCATTTTTCGATCACACCTCATTCCAAAACCGGCCAGTAAAATATATATAATATTACTCAAGTTGACCCTCATCGTCCAGCTTTTCATTGAAAAACCATGCTTTAACCACTTAATATTTTCCTTTTCATAATTTCGCTTATTATATACAATAGCAAGGATGAGAGAACTCATCCTCCCCTCAAGGGGATGAGGTGAATGACTTTATATTCCATTTACCAGAGGGGTAGAGGGGTGGGTGCCTTTGATGTTTGATTTTTTACATTTCTTGGAGGTGATTGCATGATACCGATTCGAACAGCATTAATCAGTGTTTCAGATAAGACCGGGCTGGCTGAGCTGGTGGCATACCTCAACCAGCGGAAAATCAAGCTGATTGCGACCGGTGGAACCGCTCAATTTATTCGTGAGCAGGGATATCCGGTGAAAGAAGTATCGGAAATAACTGGCTTCCCTGAAATTTTAGGAGGACGGGTGAAAACTCTTCACCCGATCATTGAAGGTGGAATATTAGCCCGGCGCGATCTCCTCAGTGATGTGGAAGATCTCAATACCCATCATATCAATCCGATCGATTGTGTGGTGTGTAACCTTTATCCCTTTGAGAAAATGATCGCCTCTGGTGAACAATTATTGGATAAAGTGGTAGAGGAAATTGATATCGGTGGCATTACCCTCTTGCGCGCCTCTGCCAAAAATTTCAAGCACGTGGTGGTCCTCTCCACTCCCGATCAGTATGCAGTGTTCAAAGAAGAGATGGAAAAAAATAACGGATCATTCTCCCGGGAACTCTCGGGTCAATTCGCCGTCCAAGCATTTTTAAAGAGCTCACAGTATGATGCTCTGATCGCCAACTATCTGACCACATTGATTCTCCACCAGACTGATGATTTCCCAGCTTATCTCTCAGTTATCATGAAAAAGAAAGATGGACTGCGTTACGGTGAAAATCCCCACCAAAAAGCCGCTCTTTATGAAGACCTCTCGCTCGATCCTAAGGGTTTCATGAAATCTTTTGAGCAGTTGGGCGGGAAAGAACTCTCATTTAACAATATTTATGATACTCAAGCTGCGTATTCACTGGTAAGAGAGTTCGATCAACCAGCAACGGTCATCGTGAAACATAATAATCCCTGC
This sequence comes from uncultured Atribacterota bacterium, assembly GCA_964434845.1. Classification (GTDB taxonomy): domain Bacteria; phylum Atribacterota; class Atribacteria; order Atribacterales; family Atribacteraceae; genus CAYSWT01. The sequence continues at coordinate 19,261 of CAYSWT010000012.1, forward strand.
GGAGTGGCAGTGGACAGCGTTCTCTCTCAATCGGCTGCCAAAGCCCTGGAAGGAGACCCGGTATCAGCCTACGGTGGCATTGTTGCGTTCAACCGTCCGGTTGACTTTGAAACTGCATTGGTGTTTAAAAATCTCTTTATTGAAGTGGTAATCGCTCCCGAATATCAACCGGAGGCTCTCCGGGTATTTGAAGAGAAGAAAAACCTGCGGATATTGAAAGCCCCACTGAGTAATCCTACGTTATTTGACGTGAAAAAATTGGATGGGGGTTTTCTGGTGCAGGATCCGGATCGTCTTACCTATGATCGCAACCAGTTGAAAATCGTCACCAACAAATCACCCAACGACCAGGAGCGTGAAGATCTCTTATTCGGCTGGATCGTCGCCAAACATGTCAAATCCAACGCCATTCTATTGACAAAACAATTACAGACAGTTGGAGTTGGTGCCGGTCAAATGAGCCGCATCGATTCACTGAAGATCGCCTGCATGAAAGCAGAAGGAAGAGAGGTCGGATCGGTATTGGCTTCCGATGCCTTTTTTCCCTTCTCAGATGTAGTGGAAACAGCGGCTCAACACGGCATTACTGCCATCATCCAGCCCGGTGGTTCTATCCGCGACCAGAATTCTATCGATGCCTGCAACCGGCTGGGCATCAGCATGATCTTTACCGGAATTCGCCATTTCAGGCATTAAGTATTCCCCTGAAATATTTCAGCTTAGCCTTCTCCCCTTTAGAAAAGTTGGGTGGGGACTTCAGGTAGGTATCATTCTTTAAAAATATATCAAATCATTAACAACGACTTGATAAGAGCGGTAGGATAGTAAACATTGAATTGGAGGGAAATTCCACCCGGGTTGATTCATCGTCCCCGAGCGGAATTTTGATTGCGGTTGACACGAGCTGATACTTCGTGCATCAAATCTCTGAGGGAAAAATAGCTTTTAATGTATTTATCGTAATAAAAACGGTAAATTTCATGGTTTTCTTTATTTGGATAAATTTGCCCGGAGATTTGAACCATCTTGAGGGTAGCGGCGGGAATGGTGTCGTAAAATCCGGCACCTACCGCTGCATAAATAGCAGTCCCCACCGTGCTCGCTTCTTCAACCGTGGTGAGATAAATGGGAATGTTGGTCACATCAGCGTGAATTTGGAGCCAGAGCTTGCTGCGGGCTCCACCACCACTGGCGTACATCTCCTGCACTTCAAATCCATCTTGGGCGAGTGTTTCCAGGATATGATTGGTTCCATAGGCAGTTCCTTCATACATGGCACGGAGGATGTGGGCTTTGGAGTGGCTCAGTGAGAAACCCCAGATCGCTCCCCGGGCCAAGGGATCCTGGTAAGGACTCCGGTTACCCTGGAAATTGTCGAGAACGATCAAGCCATCGGATCCGGGAGCGACTTGCGCGGCAATTTTATCCAGCACATCAAAAAGGCTTTCACCGATATCACTGGCTTCACGACATTCTTGGGCAGCAAAATTATCGCTAAACCATTTGATAATCGAACCGGTGGAACTCTGCCCCCCTTCTAAAATCCACATCTCAGGAAGAACCGCTCCATAATAGGGACCCCAAATCCCCTTACTGAAAATGGGATTTTCCGACAAAGCCATGTGGCAGGTGGAAGAACCAATGACAATTGCCAGACGTTGCGGATGGACCACGTCCAATCCTATCATGGCAGCATAGGCATCGATCCCACCTTGAATGATGGGTATTCCAGGTATCAACCCGAGCTCATGGGCAGCACGCTTGGTCAATTCTCCGACCGGTTTTCCTACCGGAATGATTTCCCGTGGCCATTTTTGAAGAACTTCTTCAAAATGAAGGTCGCGCAATAACGAGATGGGCCATCCATCCTCTACCGGGCAATAGTTCCACTTACAAATGGCATTGTTGAGTGAAGTCACCCAGCGATCGGTGAGCTTGAATACCACCCAATTCTGACATTCAACGATAAAATCAGAATTGGTAAAGATATCGGGAAAGTTCTCTTTGAGCCAAAGTGCCTTGGGGATCATCCACTCTGGAGATTCATTACCGCCGGCATATTTCAAGATCGGATTTTCGGTGGCGTTGATCCGTGCTGCCTGATCAAAAGCCCTGACATCCATCCACATGATAGCTCGATACTTCGGATTACCGAATCGATCCACCGGAAGTACCGTACACGAGCTTGCGCTTACACTGATGGAAGCGATATCTTCCGGTTGAATTTCCCCTTCATAGACACAACGTCGGACTGTGTCCTGAACAGCTTTCCACCAATCCATCGGGTCCTGCTCCGCCCACCCAGGACGGGGATGGTATTCAGGATAGGAATAAAATGAAAGAGCGATAACATTTCCTCTTAAATCAAATATCCCGCTTCGTAAACCTTGTGTCCCCACATCAATTCCAAGAAAATATGGCGGTTTCGTCTCAGCCATAGTCAGACCTCCCGGAATAATCTGAAATATAAAAATCCACTCATACTCCTTCACCCTCCCCCCGAAGGAAGGATTTTCTCTTTTATCCTACGTCGTAGACTGTCGATCCCGCAACGACAGATTCTTTTAACAAGCAATTGATATTCTCAGAAACTACCCTCTTATTATGACACAAATATGAGAATTTTTTGTGAATTGCATGATAAAATAAAGTGCTATGGAAGAAAAAAAATTTATTGTCGATTGTATGTTGGGGAAGCTTTCCCGATGGCTAAGGATTCTCGGTTTTGATACTCAATATGTACGGTATTTAAACGACATGCAAATACTCACTCAAGCCCGGTATCAAGGCCGTACCCTGCTCACCAGGGATACCGCCCTATTTAAGAAAGCCGGTGATCTCGCCTATCTGGTTCGATCCGAATCGATCGAGAAGCAGTTACACGAAGTGATGGTTCATTTTCACCTACGACCGGATTATCTCTTTACTCGATGTCCGCACTGCAACGCTCTTTTACAGCCCACGAATCAAGGCGAAGAACGTCCTTTCACTCCGCTCTATGTCAGTTGCAGTTTCCCCAATATAAAGATTTGTCCGGAATGCCATCAATCCTACTGGCCAGGAACCCACTGGCTGAACATAATAAAAAAAATTCAATTCAATCCCCCCTCACCCTGACCCTCTCCCATCAGTCTTCGATGTAAGACAGAAAATGTGAATAAAAAAAGGGCGATTGGGAAACATTTTGTGTTTGATTTTACGAAATTGAGTATTTGAATCCCTTCTCCCTTGATGGGAGAAGATGAGGATGAGGGTGATGCCACTGCATTTCCCGGATGGAAATGCTTACTTCCCCAATAGGACTTCCACTCCGGGCAATTTTCTCCCTTCGATGAATTCCAGGGAGGCACCGCCACCGGTTGAAATATGAGTCATTTTGTCCCCAACGCCGGCTTGTTTAATGGCTGCGATGGTATCGCCGCCACCCACCACGCTGACTGCGCCACTCCGGGCAACTTTTTTCGCGATTTCCACTGTCCCCTTGGAAAAGGGTTCGACTTCAAAAAGCCCGAGCGGTCCATTCCAAAAGATGGTTTTTGCCTTGAAAATATATCCACCGAATTTTTCAACGGTTTTCGGTCCAATATCGAATCCACCCATGTTAGCCGGCATGTGGTTCCAAGCCACGGTATAAGTCGGTTCGCCCGTTTTGCCTTCAGCTGCCACCACAAAATCATCGGGCAGGACCAGTTCGACGCCTTTCTCTTTGGCCATTTGCATAATCTTTTTGGCTTCATCAAGCATGGTCTCTTCCAACAAAGATTTCCCGACTTCATACCCCATGGCTTTAATAAAAGTATAGGACATTCCCCCACCGATCAGCAGAACATTAACCTTCTCGATGAGTTTCTGGATGACTCCGATTTTGCTGGATACTTTGGCTCCACCCAAAATTGCCAAAAAGGGTCGGGCCGGGTTGTTGAGCTTTTCACCCAGAGCTTCTAACTCTTTCTCCATCAAGAAACCGGCATAGGCTGGTAAAAACTCAGCTACTCCAGCGGTGGAAGCATGAGCACGGTGAGCAGTTCCAAAAGCGTCATTGACATACATATCAGCCAAGTTGGCCAAAGAGCGGGCAAAGTCGTGATCGTTGGTTTCTTCCTGAGGATAGAAGCGGACATTTTCCAAAAGCAGCACATCGCCGTCACCTAATTCATCGACCATCTTTTGAACCTGTTCACCAATGCAATCATCAGCTTTGCGAACTTTTTTTCCTAACAATTGTTCTAACTTTTTGGCAACCGGGTTCATCCGCAACTCATCTTTCGGTCCCCCCTTCGGACGCCCTAAGTGGGAAACCAAAATGACCCGTGCTCCTCGTTCTACTAAATAACGAATAGTGGGCAAACTCTCGACGATACGGGTATCATCGGTCACCTCTTTCTTGTCATTCAGAGGGACATTAAAATCAACTCGGACCAGTACTTTTTTCCCTTTCAATTGCTCCTGCGGAATATCCTGAATCGTTTTTTTATCCATTTGTCAACCTCCTCTTATTTATTTTCTAACATAACTTGGAGTAATTTAGTTTTACTCAGCATTCCAACCACTTTTCCCAACCGTATCACCGGCACCAATTCTGTGTTAGATTGCAGGAAAAATTCGATTGCCTCTTCCTCGGTCTGGTTGGCTTCAAGGTATTCATTCTTGTCTGACAAAAACTCAGAAATTTCCTTCTCGAACCACTCTTTGAGTTTTTCTCGGAAGGCGTGAAAAGAAACAACATTTCCTCTGGCCTTTTTGCGCACCTCACTTTCGATCAGATGAAAAAAATCATTCCCAGAAAAATAACCGACTAAATTCTGTTCTAAATCGACCACAGGCACCCCGGATATTTTTCTACGATTTAGGAATCGAATCACATCCGCCACTGTATCAAAATCATTCACTATCGGAACTTCAGGGAGCATGAATTCCTCAATAATCAACTTCATTCCTCCTTATTGAACAGCCATAAAACCTATCTTGGAAATACACCAGGATAACAACCTACGGTGTAAGATTTAAAAATATTTAGAAAACAAAAATAAGGATAAAATAAACCGCCATAGTTTCCATATCCTATGGTGCTGCGTAGCAGCATGGCGGTCTACCCTGGAAATACACCAGGATATCAGCCTACGGCTTAAGATTGAAAAACAGAAAAGACTAAAACTGAAAGGATAGACCCTCAAAGTTTTCATTCTCATCTGGTGCCACAACGTGGCATGAGGGTCTATCCTGGAAATACACCAGGATATCAGCCTACGGCGTAAGATGAAAAAATTCGAAACAACATGCATACACGTGGAGAAAGAATCCAAGAGTATGACGTGAGGATCTCATCTTTTTATCTTTTTCAACTCAACAACTCAACGCCTCAACACCTCAACATTTTGGTGTTTCCATCTTCTATGGTGCTGCGTAGCAGCATGGCGGTCTACCCTAAAAAAAGAACAAAATGAAGCAAAATGACATCCATATTTATACACAATGCTCTTTATAGGCAGGATGAGTTTTTATTACTCTGATGATACCAGGGTATTTTCCTGTCATGGTCGTCATCTTACCAATAATGGTTACGATAATACTTGGTGGAAGCTATTTTACACCAGAAAGCGCCAAGCAAAAACCCCCCAATATGGGCAAACCAGGCAACCCCGCCCCGATTGCTCATTCCGAGAGATGATAATCCTGAGATGACCTGAAGAAGGATCCAAAGTCCCAATACCAATACTGCCCGTACTTTGACAAATTGAACAAAAAAACCCAGGATGAGCATGACCAGTACCCTGGCTTCGGGAAAGAGAATGAAGTAGCCTCCCATCACTCCGGCAATGGCTCCACTGGCTCCGATGGTTGGTATAGTTGAAGATAAAAAAATCAGGGCATGAATAAAGCCGGAAAAGACACCACAAAGAAGATAAAAAACGAGGTAATGAAAGTGTCCTAAAAAATCCTCGACATTATTTCCGAAAATCCATAAATACAGCATATTGGAAGCTAAGTGAAGCACGTTCCCATGCAAAAACATGGAACTGAACAAGGTAAACCAGGGATGAAAAAAAGACCCTAAAATTGAATACTTCCCCCAGATGACCGCCGGAACCAACCCCGCTCGTAGAACCAGCGAATCGAGTCGTGGACCCTGAATCAATTCATAAATAAACAGAATTGTATTGAGTGCAATGAGAGTAACCGTGATATACGGATACTTACGAGTCGGCAATTCATCTCGGATTGGAATCATAGTATAAAAATATCATATTAAAGAGGTTTTTTACAAACGATAATTGATAAATGTAAATGAGTAATTTAAGCGACTATCAATCCATGAGTTCCACAAAAACTTGGTTGGCCAGCCGTATTCCGCGAGGAGACAATGTCCAACCATCGCTTGTTTCTCGTAATAAACCCGCTGTGGTCAATCGCTGTAGAATGGTCTGTTTGGGACGAACCATCTCCGGAGCATAGTGACGAAGAAGTCGGTCCCGACTGATACCCTCGCGGGTGCGAAGAGCCAGGATGATATCTTCAACCATTTTTTGATGCGGAGGAAGGATCTCATGTAGAACTGTTGGGAGACGACCTGATTCAATCATCTGTCGATACCGTTTATATGACCAGGTATTTTTCTGTCTTTTTCCTTCCAGATATGAACAAGCCGACACTCCCAAACCGAGGGACTCTTGGTTTCTCCAATAGGTCAGATTATGAAGACACTCATAGCCGGGGCGGGCAAAGTTGGAAATTTCATACTGATCATATCCTCGTTTCCTTAAAACTTTCCTTGTCCACTGATACAGAGTGGCTTCTTCGTCTTGGCTGGGAAATACTGCTCGATGCCGTTTCCAGAAAGAATACAGAGGCACCTGGGGACTGACCGTGAGGTTATAGATCGAAATATGAGGTGGATCATACTGAAAAAAAAATTCAATCTCCTTTTTCCAGCTGGAAAGAGTTTGTAAGGGAAGGCTGTAAATCATATCCACACTGTAATTGGGAAAAAGACAGGCGTTCACCACTTCTTCGAGCACTCGAAACACATCCGTTGCCGCATAGGTCCGGCCTAAGAAGCGCAAATGCCGGTCATTGAAACTTTGAATTCCCAGACTCAGCCGGTTTACCCCAATTTCGGATAAAAAACGAAGCTTTTGGGGGTGGAGCGTTCCCGGATTGGCCTCGAGAGTGACCTCAATCGATGGAGAAAAGACAAAATAGCCGGAGAGCAAGGACAGGAATTGCCCCAAGACTTTTGGAGAAGCCAGCGAGGGGGTCCCTCCGCCAAAATAGATGCTTTTGATAGACGCACCCTCGATGCTATCGGTTTTTCCCCGCACCATTAATTCCTGGTACACAGAATGAAAATAGTCAGAATAGCAATCGTCTCCTTGACCAGGATAGGAAACAAAATCGCAATAGCGACATTTTTTCAAGCAAAAAGGAAAATGAATGTATAGAGCAATTTCTCTCATTGTTCTTCGGTTTTGAGAACTGCCAGAAACGCCTCCTGGGGAAGAGTCACCTTACCTATTGCTTTCATCCGTTTTTTCCCTTCTTTTTGTTTCTCCAACAACTTTCTTTTCCGAGTGATATCTCCTCCATAGCACTTTTGTAAGACATCCTTGCGCAGCGCGGCAACATCTTCCCGGGCAATGATTTTTCCTCCAATAGCCGCCTGAATAGATACAGTGAACATTTGCCGGGGGATGATTTTACGTAGGCGGGTCACCAGCTCACGAGCTCGGCGGGTGGCGCTTTCTTGATGACTAATAAACGAAAGGCCGTCGACTTTCTCCTTGCTCATCAAAATATCTACTTTCACCAAATCTGAAGACGCGTATCCCTTGAACTCATAATCCATGCTGGCATATCCGCGGCTCACCGATTTAAGGCGGTTATAAAAATCAAAAAGGATTTCCGCCATGGGCAGATGGTACCGAATGATCACCGTGTTGGGATCGAGATACATCATGTCTTGCAGGGTTCCCCGCTTGGATTGGCATAATTCCATAATACTGCCGATAGCAGATGAGGGGGTAATAATTTTTATTTCCACGATCGGCTCCTCGGCTTCCTCTATTTCACCGGCGGAAGGGAAATCCTTGGGCGATCTCACTTCGATCAAATCACCGTTTTTGGTCAGCACATTATACACTACGTGGGGGGCAGTAGCGATCACCTCAATGTGAAATTCACGCTCAATGCGCTCCTGGATGATTTCCATATGAAGCAGCCCTAAAAATCCACAGCGGAAACCAAAACCTAATGCTTCTGATGTATCTGGTTCATACATCAAGGAGGCATCGTTGAGCTGGAGCTTCTCCAAGGCCTCCTTCAGGATTTCATATCCTTCGGAGTTCACTGGATAGAAGCAACAAAAAACCATTGGCTTTGCCTGTTTGTACCCCGGAATCGCCTGGATCGTTGGGTTCTTTGCTGAGGTAATGGTATCACCCACCCGGCAATCTCGAATCGTCTTAATATTGCACGATATATAGCCGACCTCTCCCGGTCCTAAGTGGTCAATTTCTTTCATTTCCGGATTGAAGATGCCGAGTTCAACCACTTCATATTTTTGTTTATTCGAATACATCATGATTTCCAGACCTTTTTCGATCCGACCGCTAAAAATTCGAATAAAAGGCAAAACCCCCCGATAGGAATCATAAACCGAATCAAAAACGAGTGACTTCAAGGGAGTATCAGGATGCCCTTGGGGTGGGGGAATGTAGTCGATAATTTTTTCCAAAAGCTCCTCAACGCCGATTCCCAGCTTGGCACTTACCAAAGTGACCGGGAGATGATCGGGACCGAGAATTTTTTTAATTTCTTCTTGTACCCGATCGGGATTGGCAGAGGGAAGATCGATTTTATTGATTACGGGGAGAATAACCAGTCCTTGAGCGAAAGCCAGGTTGGCATGGGCCAGGGTTTGGGCTTCAACCCCTTGAGTGGCGTCGATTACTAAAATTGCTCCCTCACAGGCAGTCAAACTCCGCGAGACTTCATAGCTAAAGTCGGCATGGCCGGGGGTGTCGATTAAATTAAATAGAAATGAGGTATCCCGCGATGAAGAATGATAAGTCAATCGGATCGCTTTGGCTTTAATGGTGATCCCTCGTTCTCGTTCCAGATCCATCTGGTCTAAAACCTGATCCCTCATTTTTTGTTTTGGGATGGCATGACAAATATCCAGGATCCGGTCGGCCAAAGTGGATTTTCCATGATCAATATGAGCAATGATACAAAAATTACGAATGGTTTCTCTGAATTGCATTCCTTTAACCCTTTCCTCTTACTTTTCGAACGAAAAACGACCAGACGGCTTTCGCTTCATTCAGTCCCATATATCGAGAAAGAACAATATAGAATACACTGAGCAGGATGATTGAACCCCCAAAAAACCCAACCAAGTGGATAGTCTCTCGTAAACCGGAAACCAGCTGAAGTATACCCAAACAGGCTCCGACAAACAGCAGGTTCAGAGTAATCACCTTCAAAAACCAAGGCTTAAATAAAACATCTTTCTCATAAAAGGGGTGATTTTTCTTCAGAAAAAAAATGAGTAAATAATAATTCAAAAACGCTACGAGAGAAGTCGCCAAAGCCAACCCACTGAAATTCAGATACCGGACCAGGAGCAGATCGAGAAAAATATTCATCCCTACCATAATGACACTGATACGAACCGGCGTGACCGTATCCTTGAGAGAATAAAAAGCTTTGGTAATCACGTGGTTCAAGGAAAAAAAAGTAAGTCCCGGAACATAAAACAAAAGACTCTGTGCTGTCATGATTGTGGCATTGGCATTAAAAAGCCCTCTTTCGTAAACCAATCGGATGGCTTCGGTGCGAAAAATTGCTAAATAGGTGGTAATGGGAACCATGATATAAATGACCAGCCGCATTCCCTGATACAGAGTTTGTTTCCATTCATCGGTATTTTTTTTAAAAATAAGCTGAGAAAGAGATGGGAGAATAGCGGTGGAAAGCGCGATCCCAAAAATTCCCATAGGGAGCTCCAAGAGGCGGTCGGCGTAATAGAGGGCGGATACTGCTCCTTCCTGGCAAGTCGAGGCAATGACTCGATCGACCAGGGTATTCACCTGCCCTACTGCCAGCGCCAGTGCTACCGGGAACATCAGTCCGATCACTTCCCGAAAACCCGCGTTGTTCCAAAACTCCCGGATGAACCGTAATGAAAATCCTTTCTTATAGAAAGGATACAACTGAATGGCAAACTGCCCCAACCCACCAATCAAAATTCCCAAAGCCAATGAATACGGTCCAGCAAAGGTTTTGAGGACGACCAGCGTCACAATGGTTCCCACATTAAAAAAGACCGGAGCGATTGCCGACCAACTGAACACGTGCAGAGTATTGAGGACTCCCATTAAAAGCGCCGACCAGGAAATGATAAGTAAAAAAGGAAACATGATACGAGTCATGTTGGTCGCCATCTGGATTTTTTCTGGATCGGTTCGGAAGCCAACTCCAACGATGTCGACTATCCAAGGAGAAAAGATAATGCCAATCAGACACACTACTGAAACTGTCAGCGTGAGCCCGGAAAAGACGGCGGAAATGAATTTCTGGGAGTCTTGGTGATCTTGTTCTGAATATTGGGAAAAAACAGGAATGACCGACGTACTGAGTGCTCCTTCGGCAAACAACCGGCGGAGAAGATTGGGGATGGTATACGCAATAAAAAAAGCATCAGTAACCCAAGAAGCACCAAAAAAAGAGGATATCAGTACTTCTCGAACGAGTCCGGTAATGCGGGAGAGAAAAGTCCCGGCACCGACCACCGCGGTATTTCGGATGAGGGATCGTTCTTTAATCATATCTTCATTATATATGAATGTGATTCAGCTTGGCCATAAATGAATTCTATCGTTTTATTAATAATCCCGCCTGCATCATATCATATAACAAAAAAAGAGCTGGAGAGGGTCTCTCCAGCTCTTTTTCAGGGTACTTCACAGG
>CAYSWT010000013.1:0-28969 GCA_964434845.1 uncultured Atribacterota bacterium
AGGGGTGACGATTAACATCGAATCCTGTGACAGTTTCCAGGATAGACCGTCATGCTGCTATGCAGCACCATATGAAAATGGAAATATGAGGGTCTATCCTCATTGTTTTTTATCTTTTAAATCTTTTTATCTTACACCGTAGGTTGTTATCCTGGTGTATTTCCAGGATAGATAAAATTCTCGAAAGTGAAATAGGAAGCAATAAAGGGGAATTTTTACCTGGTCGGGGCGAGAGGATTTGAACCTCCGACCCCCTGCGCCCAAGGCAGGTGCGCTGAACCAAACTGCGCTACGCCCCGACAGAAATGGATTATAACAGACAGATGGGGGAATAACAAGAACCTTCAGTGTAAAAAGGTAGAGAAAAAAGCCCTTAAAAACACTTATGGGGAGTTAGACGGGCGTCTAACTCCCCATAAGTGCAAGGAGGGGAAAGATTCTTTATACTTTTAAGAAGCTCCCATTTCATGGCTTCGCTGTCTTTTTCTTCCGAGTTCCAAAAAGCATTATATATTTATTTTATAGAATGTCAATAGCCTGTTTAAAAAATTTTTATATTTTTTCAAAGAATTGTTTCAGGGTGAGAAGGGACCACCGCCCCTAGTGTTTCTCCTTCTCCTAAATACTTCCGGTAGATGGTAAGCGCCTCTTCCCGGGTCATACTACGTATAATATTCTCATATTGAAAAGGGAATTCCCATCCCAAACCAACCCGTTCGTAGAAAGAAATCAGGGATGATATTGAATAAACCGTTTCAAAACGATTGAGAAACACTCCACGAGTATAATTCTTCGCTTCATTAAATTCTTCATCACCCATTTTAACCAGATGATGAAATTCTTCTCGGAAGAGAGCAATCACTCTCTCAAAATAGCTATAGGGAAAACCAGCATAGGCACAGAGAAAAGACGGGCCAATGAATGGTGCATAAGCCGATCCGACCTCATAGCTGAGCCCCAGTTCTTCGCGAATCTTCAGAAAGAGACGGGAATACATTCCTCCCCCTAAACAATTCGATAAAATTTCGAAAGCCACTCTCTCTTTCACGTCCATTAATGATGGTGCTCGATACCCAAGCACCACCCAGCTGTCACGAATATCTTTCCGATCTATGATTTTCAACGACACCGGGTAGAAACCATCGGAGGAAAGCGAGGGTATTTCCAGTGGAAGGACGTCACCGACTTCCCGTAAGAACAAGTCTTTCACCTCTTCCGGATGAAAATCCCCGACAACGGCGATCGCCATATTATTGGGCACATACCAGCGATGATACCACGATACCACCTGCTTATCGGTAAAGGTTTTTAGACTGTTTTTTTCACCGATGGTCGGCGAGCCATAGGGATGAGTCCCATAAAATCCCTTTTTAAAACGGAGCATGGCTGACTTGAGCGGATCATCATCGAGTGAATCGAGAATACCCAACAAAAAATTTTTTTCTTTTTCAATTTCTTCCGAAATCAAAGCCGGGCTCTTAATGACTTCAAAAAAAAGCGAAAGAAGTGGCTGAAAATTACTGTTCGGTCCTTCAATAGCGATTTTCCCGGTAAAATAATTCGAGGAACTTTCGATGGATGCACCGAGCATTTCCACTTCCTGATTGAAAGTAATTGCATCTTTGGATTGAGTCCCTTTCAAAATCGACTCCTGTAAAAGAGCCGATAACCCTCTTTCATTCTCTCCCTCAAAAATGTTTCCCATCATGAGGCAGAGATGGATGGCGCACAAGGTGGACTCTTTTTGAGGAAGAAGTAATAGCGATAAACCATTCTTTAAGACGATTTTTTGTACCTGATGAAGAGATACATTCATCGACGGTCCTCCGGTCGAATAAAGACGGTGGTCGCCCGTCCGAAATCGATGTACTGTTGGAAAACATCCATGATATGTTCAGTTTGAATACGCTCGATATTCATTATATAGCGAAAGATAGTATCAATATTGTCAATAATATCCAGACGTCCAAGGAGCTCGGCACTTCCCAAAGTGGTTTCGATGGAATGATAAAACCCGCTCAATAAGAGATTCCGAGCTCGAATGATTTCTTCCTTCCGAGGGGGATGTGACCTTAAGGCCTGAAATTCCTCCTGGATAACCTCTTCAATTTTCTCATGTTCACCTTCGGCATAGGTATAGAGAATGCTGAAAATACCCGCTTTTTGATAATAGGAATAGGCGGTATGGATAGAATCTACCATTTTCTCCTTTTCCCGGAGCCGAATATTGAGCCGGGAACCAATCCCATCTCCCATGATCACCGATAAAAAACGAAGGGGGTAAAAATCATCGTCCTTGATTCCCGGGCAAAGAAACCCAATGGTGCCGTAATGGTGGTGGACGTCCATGCTGATATCAAGTCTTCTTTCTTTCGATACGGGAAAAGGCGGGAAGGGAAGAAATGGAGATTTGAACGGTTTAACCCATTGAACAAATTGATTTTCAATTTCTTCGAATACCTCAGCCTCCGAAATATTACCGCTGAAGGAAAGAGTGAGGTTGTAAGGATGATAAAAACTCTCTTGATGACGAATTAAATCGTCCCGGTTGAATTGGGCTACGCTGTACTCAGTACCCAATATCGACCGACCATAGGGAGTCCCGAAAAAAACATTTTCATAGAGTGTCCGAGCCAGTCTTTCCTCGGGATCGTCTTCATCAAGATGAATCTCCTGGATAACGACATTCTTCTCGCGTTCAATGTCCTCACCATCAAAAAGCGGATGGAAGATGAGCTCAGTTTGCAGGGCTAAGGCCTGTTTCCAATGCTCACCCGGCACCACAATATAAAAATCGGTGGTATCGAGAGACGTGCCGGCGTTGATAGTTCCACCAATGGCCTGAACCTGGCGAGCCAGCTGCAAACCCGGGTAATTCCTCGTTCCCTTAAAAACCATATGTTCAAAAAAATGCGAAATCCCATTTTTCCCGGGCTCTTCATCCTTAACACCCACCCCCGCCCAAAGGTTTAACGTAACCATCGGGGACAATGCCCGATGGTACACCACTCTCAACCCACATGGCAATACTTTCTTAGTATAGGTAAAATTCATCTCAGATATCCTTTGTATTCCCCTTTTTCGCCGGGAACTGTTATAAAGTTTAAAAATCCAGCTTAACCTCCCCCTTTGATTAAAGGGATTCGATATTTAATACGGTATTCAAGCTCAACACCTCAACGATTCAACATCCTTAGATGGGACATACATCAAAAAAATATGGCGGGCATCAACCGCCCGCCACAACTACAGGATATTCCTATTCCCATCATCTATCTACTGTTCTCTCATTCTTCCGGCGTTGGACTGCTCATGGTATCAGAAATATCAGGCATTTCAAACATTCCGGACATGTTAGACGTCCCGGACATTCCGGACATTCCTGATATACCCTGCATGATCATGGGAAGCACCGTTTCAATAATATCCTTCCAGGGAGAAACCGGAGTGGTTGCCGAGAGGAGGGTTACTTTCCCTTCCTGAATCACCAGAAATGAAACCGGTTCCATGGTAATACCTCCACCGGTACCACCACCCGAAGGTTGACCAGCCGCCATACCCAGACCACCACCACCACCAAATCCGACATCCACTTTAATCACCGGTACCACAGTTACATTGCCGATGGTAATTGGTGAACCGATCAACGTATTCGGTTGAACCATCTGAGTCATCTTTGACAGAACTGCTTCCATTAATGTCACCACATCCGACGGCGCTTTTTCCTGAGCCCAGCCCATACTCCCCAAACTTAAGATTAATGTCCCAATAATAGCCACCAACAGGGCCTTTTTCATACTTTTCCACCCCCAAAATTTCAATTTATTTTTTTTAAACCATATAGCCAACTGCCTGTAAATCCAATTTCGGTTTTGATAAATCAAACCCCTGCAAATACCATTCTCATTGTATGGGCGCAAATTTATTGCGCCCGTTCTCTAAATTTTATTGTAGCAACATGCCATGGCATGTCGTTCCTTTGCTTTTCATTTCTCACCTGGTGTTGCCACACAGCATGACGGTCTCCCTTATTGTCTACTCCCCGCCTTCCCCCAGCCCTTCCTTCGCCCGCTTATTCTCTGGATCAAGCTCAAGGACTTTTTTATAATTCTCATCGGCCTTCTCTTTCTCGCCTTTTTTGGTATAGGCTTCAGCCAATCCCAGGTAGGCTTCCACTAATTTTGGGTCTTTTTCGATAGCTTTGGAGAAATCTTCGATCGCCAGATCAACACCACCCAACGGAGGGGGAGACATGAGTCGGGCATACCCCCGGGCAGTCAGAGCATAGGGGTTATCGGGTTCAATTTCCAGGGCCCGTGCATATTCCCGGAATGCTTCCATGCCATAGCGGATCTTTTGATTGAGGTCAATGGTGGATTGGGCAAGCTCTCCTAAAACTTGACCCAACAGGGCATGGGCATCAGCCAGATTGGGGCTGCTCTGGATAATGTCTTCAAAAATCTTTTTCGCCCCATCTAAGTCTCTATTCTTCAGACTTTCTTTCCCTTTCTCCATCAACTCCTGAATCTTTTCACTAGATATCACCGTTTCCTTGGGTTTCATACCCGGCAACTCTTTCACTATCTCCTGAATACCTTTCTCCGGGCCTCCTACACTATAAACCTGCACCTCTTCACCCTTGATAATTACCAATGCCACCGGTTCAAGGCTAATACCACCCGCTATCCATTGAGAGCGAGCTTTCTCACCGCTTCCCACCGATAATACACTGGTCTTCACCACCGGCAAAATCGTAAACTCGCCCACAGTGACCGGATTCCCTAACGAATAGTCCCCCTTTAAAGCCGCTGCAATCCTGGCAATCTCGCCACTGATATCCTCTGCCAGCACTGGAATTGACAGAACCAGGAACAGAACGACCACCGTCAATCCAATTTTTCTCTTCAATATCCCACCCCCTCTTATCATTATACACAATTTTTATTCTCAAATCCGTTATTCACAGTTAACAATATTTTTGTATTCACTGGCAACTTGACGAGTCCTTCAGAACTCCTTAAAATAGTATCGCATCTCGTGAACGCGCCCGTGGCTCAATTGGATAGAGCAACAGACTACGGATCTGTCGGTTGGGGGTTCGAATCCCTCCGGGCGCGCCACCGCTTCATAGAGCCATTCTCATTTTTCAATTTCTCTGCAATAAGCATGAGTCCATTGCTCTTAAAACGAACCACCCCTGAATTTAATTACCATTCATTCAATTCGGATTCGATAAATCAACCCCTCCATTCATAAATAATAACAAATCAATCGCTTCCTTACCATCTCAACCGATCAACCCTCAAGCGCTCAACTTATCCCCCCAACTTGAGAAACACTTATACCGCTAACCGTAGGATCAGCATCCCAAATTTTTTTCGTAATTATACTTAAAATGAAACTTGAATTTTTTATGTCGAACAGTTAAGATAAAAACATTATCAATAATATTTAGATCGGAGGGGTGTTTATGAAAAAGTCCTATGTATTGCTTGTATTTGCATTATTGGTTGTAACGGTTCTGTTGGTACCTGCCTTCGCCGAAGCCAAGTACAAAATTGCTTTTGTCCCCAAACTGATTGGTATTCCCTATTTTAACGCAATGGAGGAGGGTGGTAAAAAAGCAGCAGCGGATCTGGATGTGGAGTTTATCTATACCGGGCCAGTAACCGCCGATGTCGCCAAGCAGAGTGAAATCGTGGACAACCTGATTACCCAGGGAGTCGATGCCATTGCCGTCGCTCCCAATGACCCAGCAGCAATCACACCAGTACTGAAAAAAGCCAAAGAGAAAGGGATCGCGGTTCTAACCAGCGACACCGATGGGGCTCAGGATGTCCGAGAAGTCTTCGTGAACCAGGCTCTCCAGGATGCCATCGGCTACACTACTCTAGATGAGATGGCCAAAGCCATGAATTACGAAGGTGAATTCGCCATCGTCTCCTGCGGACCCACCGCCTGGAACCTCAATACCTGGATTCTCTACGAACTGCAAAAATTAGCCGAATATCCCAAAATGAAACTGGTCACCATCCGCTACGCTGAAGAAGACGTGCAGATGGCAATCAACGTCATGCTCGATCTCATCAATGCCTTCCCCAACCTTAAAGGAGTCATCGGCCAGTGCAGCACCTCGGCACCGGGAGTAGCAGAAGCCGTCGAACAAGCTGGCAAGATCGGACAGATCTCCGCCACCGGTATTTCGGTTCCCTCAATGATGTCGAAATACGTCAAGAGTGGTGCGGTGAAATCGTTCGTTCTCTGGAACCCGGTTGACCTGGGTTACCTGACCGTCTGGGCGGCTAAATACCTCCTCGATAAAAACGCTTTTGAGGATGGTAAGGAATACGAAGTACCCGGCATCGAAACCAAACCGATCTTCATCGCCAAAGACAAGATGTTGGTGCTCGGTCCTCCGAAAGTGTTTGATGCCTCCAACGTTGATCAATTCAATTTCTAATATCAATGAAAAAAGCGCCCTCCAGGGCGCTTTTTTCATTCAAATCACCGATATATCCCCCCATCAACGGGAGCTCAACATTGTGCATTTCTTATTTGAAAAATATGAACAAGTAGTTTTTTTATCTTGCGCAGGGTAGCCTACGGCGCGGGATTTGAAAAGAGATGAGATCAATTATTGGATAAAATGAGCTAACAAGATCCCTATCCAAAGTTCCCAACTTTTCTCAAGAGGGTAAAGTTAGGAATTTACTTTTGGTTTTTCAAATCATATGCCATAGGCTGAAAATACCGAATCCCCTCTCACCTCCTTTGTCCAAAGGGTGGAGGTTTAACGAGATCTTTGCATTTTTAAATAAATAATCCCTTCAATGAAAGAAAGTGTCCTCAGGGGGAGGGTGAAAGCAAGGAGCATCCCATGGATACCATTCTCGAATGTCGCGGAATAGAAAAATCGTTTGGCGGAGTTCATGCTTTAAAAAAAGTGGATTTTTCTCTCAAACCTGGAGAAGTCCATGCACTGGTTGGAGAAAACGGAGCAGGGAAATCAACTCTGATCAAAATCATATCCGGGGCCTTGAACCAGGATCGGGGTGAAATCTTCTATCTCGAGCAGCCAGTGACCATAGGGTCTCCCCGCAAAGCCCAGGAAATCGGGATAGCCACTGTCTATCAGGAACCGCTCATCTATCAAGAGTTAAGTGTGGTTGAAAACATCTTCTTGGGGCGGGAAATGAAGACCAAAAGGGGGAATATCGACTGGTCACAACAAGAAATAAAAGCCCGATCTCTCTTTGAGTCATTGGAGATTTCCCCTCATTTCATCAAGCAACCGATGCGGGACCTCAGTGTAGGGTTGCAACAGCTCGCTCTCATCGCCAAAGCCCTTGCCTACGACTCCAAGATCATCATCTTCGACGAGCCCACCGCTATTCTCACCGAACACGAAACCGAGCGTCTTTTTGATATTATAAGAAAACTCAAAAAGAGAAAGGTCGGCATCATCTATATCAGCCACCGCTTGGAGGAGATTTTCCGCATCGCCGATCGGGTCACTATCATGCGCGATGGAGAGGTAGTGGGAGAATACCCAATCGGGGAAACCAATCGAAGTAAAATTGTCGAACTCATGGCCGGCCGGTTGTTGGTGGAAGAAATTCAACATGCCGGGAAGAAAGAGGAAAAACCGATTTTATCGGTCAACAATCTCACCCGAAAAGGTCGGTACTATGATATTTCGTTTGATGTCTTCCCTGGAGAAATTTTAGGTTTTTCCGGGCTGGTCGGTTCAGGACGGACCGATGTCGCCCAAACCATCTTCGGGTTGATAAAACCCGACAGTGGGAATATTGTCTATCAGGGGAAAAAGGTTAGTTTTTCCTCCTCCGAAGAAGCCATGAACCAGGGGATCGCCTATCTCCCCGAGGATCGGAAAGCTCAAGGTCTTTTCCCCATTTTGAGCACTGCCTATAATATCAGCATCACCATCCTCAAAGAAATATCCACCCGCTTCGGAACGGTGAATGTCGTCCAGGAAAAGAAGATCGGCCGAAAATTTATCAAAGAGCTCTCCATCAAAACCCCGGGACTCGATTCCAAAGTGTTCAGTCTCAGCGGAGGCAACCAGCAAAAGGTGGTGCTGGCCAAATGGTTGGGAGTGAACCCCCACGTCCTCATTCTCGATGAACCCACCCGGGGAATAGACGTCGCTTCCAAATCGGAAATTCATCACATGATCGCCTCTTTAGCTGAGAAAGGGATTGCCATTATTATTATCTCGAGCGAACTCCCTGAAATCCTTAAACTGGCCGATCGGGTGATCGTCATGCATGAAGGGCGTATCACCGGTATTTTTGAAGACAGTGATATCACCTCGGAAAATCTCATTCGTGCTGCAACTGGCGAAAGAATGTTGAAAACCAAAGCGTATGCTACCGAGGAGACATAAAAAATGACTACCAATCTCCCCACTATCCTCAAACGTAGAGAATTTACAGTACTTGGTCTCATCGTTATTTTGATGGTTATCTTTTCTTTCAGTACCGAACGGTTCATGTCGGTGAGCAACCTCTCCAATCTGATGCTACAGCTGGCGGGAGTAGCAATATCCGCCATTGGCATGACCATAGTCATCATCACCGGAGGGATCGATGTCTCAGTTGGTTCGGTCCTGGGCATGGCATCGGTGGTTGCCGGGAAGCTTCTCATGGCGGGTAGTCCGGTGATCGTGGTAATTCTCGCTGCTATAGCCACCGGTTTTGGAATTGGTTTATTGAATGGAACGATCATCTCCTATGGAAACGTCCCTCCGATCATTGTGACGTTAGGAATGATGAGTATGATGCGGGCTTTGATGTACCAGGTCCTGGGAGGACGCTGGGTTTCAGGTATTCCGCCCGCCATCCGGGTCATCGGGTTGGGAAAATGGTTAGGAATTCCGATTTCCATGTGGATTGCTGCCATTCTGATCATCCTCTTCAGCTATTTCCTCAGCTCACGCTCAACCGGACGTGCCATCTATGCTATCGGAAACAACCCCGAAGCGGCACGGGTCTCGGGAGTGAGCCTCTCTCGCACCATTTTGATCGTCTATTCGCTCACCGGGCTTTTAGTCGGTTTTGCCGGGTTGATCTACGTCGCCCGGACCGGGATTGTGCAGACCAACACCGGTTCCGGGTTCGAGCTCGAAGCTATCGCTGCGGTGATGCTGGGCGGCACCAGTGTCTTTGGCGGGAAGGGAACGGTGATCGGCAGCCTGTTGGGGGCGACCCTGGTTGGCATTATCAAAAACGGCATGGTTCTCATGAATGTCCCCGCCTTGAGTGAAGGATTAGTCATCGGGGTGTTGATTCTCATATCAGTCATGATCGATTTAATCCGGTCCAGAGGAGAATCGGTATGAAAAACATCTGGAGCAGAATTGTTGAAATTCGTGTGCTCTTTCTCACGGTTTTGTTCGTCATTCTCTTTTTGGTGTTTTCTTCAACAGTAAAAGGGTTCTTCTCCTTCTATAACTTAACCAACATGACTCAATATGGAGTGGAGCTGGGGTTACTCGCTCTAGCGGAAATGCTGGTTATCATTTCCGGGGGCGCTGGAATTGATTTGTCGGTTGGCTCCATGCTCACCATCGTCGCCATGATCATCGGGGTTCTGATCGGCCGCACCGGGCTCAACCCATCACTGGCGATTCTGGTCGGGCTTCTGGCAGGAACCGCCATGGGCTGTGCCAACGGCTTTCTGATCGCTTATCCCAAGATTCCGCCATTCATTGTCACCTTAGCCAGCCTCTACGTCTATAAGTCGCTGGCTATGATCATCTCAGTCGATCCCCGTTTCGGCCCCAACCCAATGCCAGTGTCCAATTTCCCCGACTCCTTTTATTTCATCGGTCAACACCGGATCGGTGGGTTGCCGTTTCAGGTATTGTTCATCTTCATCCCGGTGATTCTCATCTTTCTTTTCCTACTGAACCGGACCGTCTTCGGGCGGCATCTCTATGGAGTGGGCAGCAACGAGACTGCAGCTGTTTTCTCTGGCATCAACGTGAAAAAGATCCGGGTTATTGTCTATACCCTATCTGGACTCCTCAGCGCCCTGGCAGGTTGGGTCATTACTTCGCGGATCGCGAGTGCCCGCCCCGACATTGGTACCGGCTATGAACTTCAAGCCATCACCATTGCGGTTCTGGGAGGAGTAAGCATTAAAGGCGGTGAAGGAACCACTGGGGGAGTGGTTCTTAGCATCGCCATCATCACCATGCTCTACAACGGGATGCAGCTCGCCGGTATCCACCAGATCTGGCAATTGGGTTCCCTGGGGTTGGTTCTGGTCGGAAGTGTGCTTTTAAATCAGATTCTTATCAATCGAAGGAAAATTTAAAAAATGTTGTTTCTCCGTCGTGTTGCATTTTTAATACTCACTATCCTCCTTTTTCTTCCCGGCCCTTCATCCGCAAGTGATGGGGGGCCGGTCGTTTGGTTTTTTTCCGCTCATCCTGATCGCTATTTCCCCGCCTTTTTTGAAGTTCATCTCAAACGGACCCTAGACCGTTCCTCTGTCCAATACATCGATCTCTATTCTCCCTCTCCTCAAGGACTTGGAAAAATCCTTCTCTCCCCAAACCTCGGTTCTGCCCAAATCATCATTCTCCTGGACTTCAATCGTGAACTCGCTCAAACCTTCTTTCAAAACTGTCAGAATGTCTCCTTTCAACAAAAACCATGGCTTATTGCTTTCAATTGCGATCTCGAATCCATTTCAGACCAATTCCACCTCATACCAGTTCAAATCCAGTGGGAAAGTGTTTACCACATCCTTGTCTCGTTTTTCCCGGATCGACCATCATCTGCACCCATCGTTTTTTTACATCAAAATGAACCCTTGAGCCAAATTTTTTTCTCGACCCTTCAATCTCAATTTCCAAACCACCCCATCCTCAACCAAATCTGGACCGGCACTCCTCCTCAGCAGTCTTCACTCATCATCACCAGCAATGCCCTCATCACCCAGGAACTTCTTGACTCCCAACCGTCTCAAGCCCTTCCCCTCATTTGCCTCGAAGCCTCAGCCGACATCCTTTCCAACCTCCAATCCGGCCATCTCACCGCCGCCCTCGATCTCAAGCCTTCTCACCTCGCCGTCCAAATCGCAGATCTCCTAGCTCACCCCAGTTCATCCCCAACCCTCATCCTCACTCCCCAGCTCATCTTTCCTGACACCCTTTCCCAGGCCGATGCCTACGAAGTCCTCCGCCGTTGCTTTATGTGCAACAAAGACGGTGAAAGGTAGAAGGATTCAAAAGATCGAATCCCTCCAGCTCCCTTTGTCCAAAGGGAGAGCCTTTCAACTCCCCCCTTGAGGGGGGATACAGGGGGCGTGCCTTTTTCTTGTAGGAGCAGCATTTTGCCGGTATAAAATAAAAAACCCCCTCTACAAGTGTTCAGACTCAGCTGAATGTACTTGATGAAAGGGGGATTGATAGCATAAGTTGGTAGCGGGGGCCGGATTCGAACCGACGACCTCCGGGTTATGAGCCCGACGAGCTTCCTGACTGCTCCACCCCGCGACGCTTCTTATTATTTGGTGCCGAAGGCCGGAATCGAACCGGCACGGGGCTTACGCCCCAACGGATTTTAAGTCCGTTGCGTCTTCCTATTCCGCCACTCCGGCACGGCGACATAGGAGCAACTTCTAAAATGCGCCTTATTTATTGTATCAGGAAAATTTTTAGAGTCAAGCACTAAAGGTGTTAAAAGCAGAGAATGTTATCCTTATTGAACTATTCAAAAAATGCATTGACGAGTGATCAGTAACGAGGTACCAATAAACAATGAAGATTAAATTTATTAAGGATATTCAACTATCCCCATTCACCAATCTTCTCCCTTTGGATAAAGGGAGATTGAGAGGGATTCGATTTGTGAAGCTTTCAGCGTAAGATAGAAAAAATCAAAGATAAAAGGGTAGCCTTGGAAAAAGCAACCAAGGCTGAGGTCGTGGCAATCTCATCCGACAACGAAGTTGTCGTCCTGAGGAGCATTTTTTGCGACGTGAGGATCTTATTTTTTGATTTCATTCCAACTCAACGACTCAACAACTCAACATCATTACAATAATTATTTTCATCCTCTCCAGGTGCCAGGGTCTTTGCCTGGCATGAGTGCAAACTCATTTTGAATTCCCTTTCAAACTTGACAACCCCGGACGTTTCATTGTATATTTTCACTGCAAAACGGTGGGCCGTTAGCTCAATTGGCAGAGCAACTGACTCTTAATCAGTAGGTTGCGGGTTCGATTCCCTCACGGCCTACCAAACCCCACCTAATTATACTTCAAAATCCATTCTCCTCTCGAGAAATCCTTTTCATTCGTCCTCATTACGTTTATTTTTTGTAGGGGTTTGATTTATCAAAGTCGTGATGGTGGCATCGGCCTTGGATGTGGAGATCTACAAATATCGGAGAGCAATAAATTGCCCACCTACCATAATTTTATTTCATCCATACCTGTAATTATTCAATTTTTCTCTTAAGATGTATTGACATTTATCTGGTATTTTGGTATTTATATACCATATATATGAGGTGACCGAAGTGAAGGGAATCGTCAATCTGTCCGAAGCCAGCCTGCTCGCGCTACACAGCATGGCACTATTGGCACAAAATCAAAATGAACCGCTAACCACTAAAAAAATGGCGCAAATGACAGCTTCATCGGAAGCGCATCTCTCCAAAGTGATGCAAAGACTCGCCAAGGTCAATCTCGTTGCCTCCAACCGCGGTCCAAGCGGTGGGTTTCATCTCAAACGACCAGTCGATTCCATCACCTTGCTTGAAATCTACGAAGCTATCGAAGGTCCCCTGGAAGAGGGTTCCTGTTTCAGCAAAGAAGGACGTTGCCCCTTCCAGCACTGCCTGTTCGGCGGTCTCATCGAGAAAATGCGGCACGAATTCCGGCAATATCTCTCTTTGAAAACCCTCAAAGACTTGGTCGAATCAAAGTAGCCATTGTTGTTTTGAGTAAAAATGCGGAGTGATACTTTTTACATTTCACCATTTACTGATTTTTATTATAAAAAGGAGGTCGTGCATATGTTTTGTTATCAATGTGAACAAACCGCCAAAGGAACCGGGTGTACCGCGTTTGGGGTCTGTGGAAAAGATCCGGAAACCGCTGCTCTTCAGGATTTATTGATCTACGCCACCTTAGGGATCGGTCAATATGCCTACCGGGCACACCAACTCGGTGGAAAAGATCATGAGATCGATGTTTTCACTCTCGAAGCGCTTTTTTCCACCGTCACCAACGTCGATTTTGATTCCAAACGATTAGAATCCTTGCTCCACAAAGCCTCAACCATCAAAGACAAAGCCAAACAACTCTACCTTGATGCCTGTATCAAATCCGGCAAAAAGCCGGAAAAGCTGAGCGGACCGGCGGAGTGGAAACCAGCCGATACCCTCGATGGATTGGTGCGGCAGGGTGAGGGAGTAACTCTGGAAAACAACATTAAAGAATATGGTGAAGATATCGCCGGGCTGATGCACCTCATCCTATACGGGCTCAAAGGGATGGCGGCCTATGCCGATCACGCCCAGATCCTGGGACAGGAAGACGATAACGTCTATGCTTTCTTTCACGAAACCCTCAACTTTCTCACCAAAGTGAGCTTCACCATCGACGAACTTCTTGCCAAAGCTTTGAAATGCGGGGAAGTCAACATCCGCATCATGGAGCTCCTTGACCACGCCAACACTGGCAGCTACGGCCATCCGGTGCCCACCGCGGTCCCCATCACTGCCAAAAAAGGAAAAGCCATCGTTGTCTCCGGACATGACCTCAAAGATCTCGAAGAACTCCTGAAACAGACTGAGGGAAAGGGAATCAACGTTTACACCCATGGTGAAATGCTCCCCACCCATGCCTATCCGGAACTGAAAAAATATCCTCACTTTATCGGAAATTATGGTGGTGCCTGGCAGGATCAGCAAAAAGAATTTGATGTGTTTCCTGGAGCCATCCTGATGACTACCAATTGCATCCAGAAACCGAAGGAAAGCTACAAAAACCGCATCTTCACCTCAGGATTGGTTGCCTGGCCGGGAGTGACCCATATCTCCAATCGCGACTTCACCCCCGTCATCGAAGCTGCCCTGGCTACACCTGGATTTCCCGAAAACGAACCCGAAAAAACCATTATGGTCGGTTTTGGCCGCAATGCGGTATTGGGAGTGGCCGACCAGGTGATTAGTGCCGTCAAATCGGGCGCCATTCGTCACTTTTTCCTCATCGGTGGATGCGATGGTGCGAAACCGGGGAGAAACTACTACACCCAGTTTGCCCAAATCCTGCCCAAAGACTGCGTGATTCTCACTCTGGCCTGCGGAAAATACCGTTTCAACAAACTCGATTTCGGAACTATCGGTGGCATTCCCCGTCTGCTCGACATCGGGCAGTGCAACGATGCTTACTCGGCGGTTCAGATCGCCGTCGCCTTGGCTAATGCCTTCAATACCGACGTCAATGGTCTACCACTCTCCTTCATCCTCTCCTGGTATGAGCAAAAAGCGGTGTGCATTCTCCTTTCGCTCCTCTACTTGGGGATCAAAAACATGCGGCTCGGTCCCAGCTTACCGGCTTTCGTCACTCCAGCGGCATTCAAGGTTCTCCATGACAAACTCAACGTTATGACCATCACCACTCCCGAAGCTGATCTCAAGGCCATTCTTGGATAGTCGGATCGTCCCAGCTTCGTTAGGGAGATGGAGCCAGCTGCGTATCCTTTCTTTCTCTCACGTAGGAGCATCTTCCTGGTGCGATTGGTTCGCAGCAGGAAGATGCTCCTACGTGAGATTAAGGTTAATGTATCAGACGCAATTATAAATGCTTTGACACGGCTTTAAGGTTTCATACCTTTAACTTTTCATAGTCTTAGATAATGCTTTTTTGAGCTTGGTAAGCGCCCGGTCACGGTGGGTATGGACGCTGCTGCGGGAAATTTCGAGTTGCTCATCGGTGTCGCGTTTGGAGAATTTTCAGGTTAATTAAAAATTTCTTCTATTTCCGTCCTTCTTGGGAGGTACGGCTTGATTGGTTGTCGGATGCGGGGGCGATGACATAAGCAAGCAGAACGGAGTCGCATTTGACAGCAAGGTGGTTGCGATCGGGAGCTGGCCACTGGATGGTGGCGATGAAGCTTTTACCGGTTGAAACCAGTTGTTTGATAAGGGTGGATTCGATAGCGCCAGAGGCGGGGTAGCCAATGCCGACGGTGTTGCCGACGTATTTGGGCCGGAAGGTGTTCACCAGATGCAGGGTAACGGTCCCGAGCTGGTTCCCATTGAGATCAGTGATTTTCACTTTGGGGGACGAGGAGAAGCCGCTGCCACCACTGGCCTGGTTGGTAACCAGCATCGAGAAGTTGAGAGCGGCGGATTTAACATTCACCGGTTGATCAGAGAGCTCGAAGGTCCAGGAAGCATTATCACCATTGTTCCGCAGCCAGGTCCAGCCGTAAATGGGACCGTCGCCCTGAGTACTGCAGCTCGAGGGTTGTATGGTAACGAAATTCCCCTCCTGGAAAGAGCCCAAACCATCAGTTTCCTCGGTTGTCTCGCCCTCATCTTCTTCTCCGGAAACAAGAGAAGAGAGGGTAAAGGAAAGCAAAGCCATCTGGCCTGGTCGCAGGATCACTGGTTTTTCCTGGCTTTGGTAGTTAGCAGCGGAGACGGTAACCGTCCAGTTGAACTCGTTTTCGCACCCCATGGGAATGTTGTTCAATCGGTAATCGCCGTTATTCACCATGGGAATCGGGGTATTGGTATTGGTGATTATGACCTCGGCATTGTTGATGGTTTGACTCTCGGTGTTGACCACCACCACCCGAAGCGATGTCATAGCCGATTGAGTGGCGTTGAGGGTGAAGTTCACATTACTCACATCATTCTCCGAGAGATTCACCGTCTGGGTTTGAGATTGATAACCGGCTTTCTGAGCAATGAGGATAATCGGTACAAACTCATTGGTGCCAGCCAAACTGGTCATAGGGATGTTTTCCAGCTGGTAATTACCGTTGGAACTGCTGGTGGCGGAGTGCTCGGTGTTGGGAATGCTGATGGTGACACCAGCAACCGGTCGATGGCAGTTGTCATGGACGGTTCCGGAAATCGAAGTGGTGGTCTGAGTTTGAGTGAGCGTGTTGACATCAGGTCCAGTGCCAGGAGGAAGAACCGGATCACGGGTTGCACTGATCCAGATTTCGGCGCGGTCCTGACCATCACCATTTTCACCCCGTACAAAAATCGAGGTCTTCTGCTCACTGGCAGCGACAGTAACATCTCCAGTGACGCTTCCATCAACGACGTTATAGGAAAAATCGAGATCTCTGCCTCCACCCGGGTCGATATCGGCGTGATCGTCGCTGGTCGCAGTGTCATCGTCCCAGAGGCTGATTTCGACCGGGGTAGTTCCAGACCGGGTGGGCAGCCAGACGGGATAAAACCAGTTGTATTCGGAGAGCACATTGGGATTGATGTCATCTTCTCCTTCTACCACGCCGGAGGTAGGAAACTGTCGGTTCCCGATCTTGACCTTGACATAAAAGTCGGCATCATCCGGACAATCGAGATATTTATCGCACCGTGAACCAATGGCCTTCACCCGGTTGATTTGGAGAGCCACCACGGTGAATTCCTCATTTTTCCAGTTTTCATAAAAACGCTGCATCAAGCCAGCCGATAAACGCTCGGCCAAGGGAATGAGAATGCGAGCCACCGGAAGGAAATGTTGAGGCCCGGAATCCTGATATTTGATATCATTGATGTACTGTGCGGATTGCTGAGCAGCATGAAGACAAAACTCGCTGGGTCGCCAATTATTGTGATAGATCCCACCATAGGTCGCGTGAGCAATAGCATTCGCATCCAGGGCATCATCAACCGCGTCTTCGTATACTCCATGAGTGGTTTTTTCAGACGCATCGGCATCAATGGAGAATTCTTCTCCCATGCGGTCTTGATGGGCACCGATATTCGTGGCATGATGAGGAACGGTGAGGTCGGCGAGCACATGGAGGGCATAACCCATATATTCCATGGCTTTGGATGGATTGTTATCACGCATGTATCCCACTGCCTGGGCATAATACCAGTTGCACATATCGGTGGCAGCGGCGTGCGGGCCGCGCATGGTTGAGACTCTCCAGTCAAACGATATTCCCTCGATGTTGCTATAGTCGGAGGTCAAGTAAAACCCTTTTCCAGTTGACACTTCGTAAAAATGAGAGAAATAATTCCGTCCTAACGTCACCCCAAGATAACTGAAAGATCCTCCTTGATCGGCCTGGTAAGCTCCTTCATAAAGCTGTGCGAGATATTGATTGAACAGATTCGCCATGTCGGTATGGCCATCATTTCTTAAAACATCGATCGCTTTCAAGATGATGGTTCCATGACCATGCGGGTTTTCCACCTGGGTATGGCTGTCGTTAAAACTGGGGGGACCGTAGGCAAATGCTTGTAGAGTTAAAAGAAGAAATACCACAAAGAAAGAGAATCCAAAAATAATCGAACATTGTATGAAAAAATGATTTGAAACCGTTTTTTTCACTTTCCCCACCTCTTCGTTCTCATTATACATCAAATTTGTTGGTATTTTGTGATTGATTACTGTATGTTGTCTGCATTCACCGCATGATTGTTTTTCTTACGTTCCTTGAAGTCGTTCATGAGACGGACGAATTTGAGGTTTTTGAGGCCCTCTTCGGTGTAGATGGTGAAGTAGAAATTCCAGCTGGGTTTTTCGGAGGTAAGGATCTGGACCAAGGCCCGGGCGAGCTTATCGGAATCGTGACGTGATGGTTGTTCATGGGAGAGCATGGAGGCTTGGAAGATTTTGATCGAGTGGTAAGTGCTGATATCATCGGCAGTAACTATATCGATACCACGCGATGAGAGTTCGGTCATTTCTTCGGGAGTCGGCTTTTCACCATTGACGAGAATATAGTTGAGTCGATCCGGAGGAATGAACTGAAAAATCGCATCGAGATGATCGGAGAAACGGTAGTGGTCAGTTTCGCCTGGTTGAGTGGTAATGTTACAGACAAAGACCAGAGGGGCGGAGGAGCGTATAACCGCTCCGCGGACTTCACTCACCGCCAGATTACAGAGTACGCTGGTGTAAAGGCTCCCTGGCCCGAGGACGATAAGATCAGCTTCGTCGATGGCTTTTACCACGTCGGGCGTGGAAACGACTTGCTCGGGATCCAGAAAAATTCTTTTGATCCTTTTCCCGCAACAACCGACGCGGGACTCACCACTAATGATCGACCCATCTTCGCACTCAGCTTTCAGAACGACGTTGAGCAGTGTAGTGGGAAGAACCCTACCCCGGACGGCCAATACCTTACTGGATTCCCCCACTGCCTTTTGAAAATCCCCGGTAATTTGGGTAAGCGCAGCAATAAAGAGGTTCCCAAAGTTATGTCCGCAGAGGGTGCTGTCGTTATCAAAGCGGTGTTGAAAGAGTTTGCCCATGAGAGGCTCGGTGTCGGCCAGGGCAATGAGACAGTTGCGGATATCTCCAGGTGGGAGCACGCCCATTTCCTGACGAAGCAAACCGGAGCTGCCGCCATCGTCAAACACCGTTACTATCGCGGTGGTATTAGATGTATACTTTTTGATCCCCTGCAAAAGGGTGTGAAGGCCGTGCCCGCCGCCGATGGTGACGATATTTGGCCCCCGTTCCAACTGTCTTTTTTTATAGATTTTCAACGCAACATCCTTTTCGGGAGTGGGCGTAATCGCGCTGATAATGGAACGGTTCATGTGGTGCAATCCATAAACGATAAAAAATATCCCGCCTGCCAGCCAGAGAATTCCAAATCCGACTGAAACCCAGTAGCTTTTCACCAACTGAAATACAATCGAGTTCCAGGTCCGATAGATTCCTTTAAAATAAGGAGTAGAAAGGATGAGGCTTAAACCGATGGAGATCAGAATAACTCCTAAAATGGCGACCAAAAGCCATCTTTTCACTTGCATTCCCGGATAAAGCCAGCGCAATCTATCTCTAAAATGTGGCTTACCTTCCATATGATCCTCCAAGATCAATAGACTCACATTGCTATTTTAGATTAAAATCTATTTCATTTCCCTCATTGGGAGGGATTCGGGAAAGCGTATCAATTTTTTCTTTAAACTCTTATCAGAGAGTTTGAAAAACTCGGAAATCTATTTTCAATTATTGTATCACAATAAAAAATTCTGAAAATATCGCAAAAAAAACATGACGGTACAGCCGTTCCCGGACTTCCCCCTTTGTCTAAAGGGGAATTTGATCTTTTCGTTTTTTATTTTTCTCCGTCTTTAAACCTTTTACAATTTACATTTCACTGCTTTATTGACACACTCCGAGGGAGATTTGAATCTTGAATCGGCCGGATACCGGGTTAGTATATAACAAAAATTGAGAAATTCACATCCCCGGGGGGTCTTTAGCTAATTCAATATTATTCTTGCAAAACCAAGAGGAGATAAATATAATTAAAATTATAAATTAACTTTTCAATTCAATGTGAGGGTTTATGAACGACCAGAGAATTGGTGACAATCTCACCGATGTGAAAGTAAAAAACCGTGCGCTGGTGCTTCGCCTGGTCAAAAGAAGAGGGTTACTCTCCCGCATTGAATTAGCCCGCATCACTGGTCTCACCCAACCGACAATTACCAATATCGTGAATGAGCTAATTGCGTCGAATCTTTTGCACGAAGTAGGGACCTCCGACACCAAGGCCGGCAGAAAGCCGATTTTGCTTTCTTTCAATAATCGAGCTTTTTATACTATCTCGATCGGCTTCAGCCGACACGGCTTTTCGGTGGCTCTGACCGACCTCACGCCCAACTTGCTCTTTCGTCGAGATTCAGAATACAATTTGCAGGAAAATGCTGAGATTGCTCTTCTTGAACTTCAAAAGGAATTTATTCACGTGCTGGAATATGCCACCCAATCGCTCCGTCTTATCCTGGGAATCGGTATCAGCGTTCCCGGTCCAGTTGATGCAGAATCTTGCACCATCCTCGCCCATCCAACTTTTTTGCATCACAAATCGTTGGACCTGCGTTCCTATCTCAAAGAGTATGATCTCCCGATCTTCATGGCCAATAATGCCGATGCTGCCTGTCTTCATGAAACCTGGAGCGGTGTGGCCAAAGAAATCCAAAACATGGTCTACTTTATGGTGGGTGAAGGAGTGGGAGCTGGAATACTCATTGATGGCGTGCTGTATGAAGGGTACAACAAAAAAGCGGGAGAGATCGGGCATACCAGCGTGAATATTTTTGGACCACGGTGCGTCTGTGGGAACCAAGGGTGTCTTGAGATGTACTGTAGTACTCAAAAAATCTTAGAAAAAGCCCGGGAAGCAGCTTGGTTCGGCGAAAGTACGTTTCTACAACAATTGCTGACTGAAAAGCGTGCCGATGTAAAGTTTCACCATATCATTGAGGGAGCACGAAACCAGGATACTACCTGCCAGAATATTTTAAAGCAATTGGGACAATATGTCGGCGTGGGAATTATTAATTTATTAAACGTCTTTGATCCAGAAGTCATCGTCATCGGCGGAGAAGCGGCGCTGGCTAAAGAGTTTATTGAAGAACCGATCAGGCGTGGAATCGAAGAACGTCTCCTGTACCGCGACTATGTGGCTCCACAGGTTCATTTCTCAGAATGGGGCGACGATATTCGTCTTTTGGGTGCGGCATCGGTTGTCCTCGATCATTTCATGGCCGGGGAGTTGGGGAGATTTTGAAAGGGCGAATTGGAAAACTGATAATAAATGAATAATTTTGCTGTGAGAAATCGGTTGAAAATCCTCTTAACCAATCGATTGTTTTTCTTTTTGATAGTGGGGATTGCTTTCATCGGCGTTGTTTATTCTCTCCGCAGTTCGACGTCGACTGCCTATCGGCTGATCATCAAAAATATGAGCGGGCAGCGGGAGATATCGGTGAATCTGAAGACGGAAATGACGCTGGAAATCGAGGGACCTCTGGGAAAAACTATGGTTCATATTCATCAGGGGAAGGTATGGGTATCAGAATCGCCGTGTCCCGACAAAACCTGTATCAAAATGGGCAAAATTCCGGATAATGGGGGGTTCATCGCTTGTCTTCCAAACAAAGTGATATTAAGAGCATTATTCAACAAATAATTAAGAGTGAAACCGCAAAGTGTCTATCCTGGAAATACAGTAAACAGTGAACGGTAAACTGTAAACAGTTTTAAAAATCACCCTCATCCTCACCTTCTCCCATCAAGGGAGAAGGGATAAATAGCTACGAAAGACAACCAAATTCCTCTCCCTCTGGGCAAAAAACCCATTTCAAATTCCGTACTTGTAAAATGAGGCGGTCATTTATATAATGGTTGCGGTAGTGACATGAGTGCATTCGGAGAGGTGGCTGAGTGGACGAAAGCGCTCGCCTGGAGAGCGAGTAGGCAGGTGTTGAACTTGTCTCGTGGGTTCAAATCCCACCCTCTCCGCCAGATATGCCTCTGATCGTGCTAGGTGGGGAGTTAGCGGTGCCCTGTACCTGCAATCCGCTATAGCAGGATCGAATTCCGTAACGAGGTTCGTTTCTTTTAGTGTCGGTCAGGAAAAGCAGCGTTGAAGGTTGGGTCTTACGCGACAAATCCCCATAAACCCCGCCAGGTCCGGGAGGAAGCAACGGTACGTGGGGCTCTTTGGGTGCCGTGAGGGTGCCTGACCCGAGCTAACTGTCTTTGATACGGCTGGGAGAAAGAATCGACTTTCGGTGCACGATTAGAGGCAATTGTTGCTTCAGGGCAGCGGGAACAAACCCCATCGGTTTCGCTGACACCCCCTTTGTTAAAACAGTAAGTAGTGAACAGTAAAAACGGGGGGAGGGAGAAGGGGTTGGAAAAATAAAAGATGAGATCCTCACGCCCTCAAAAAACGAGGGCTCAGAATGACAGCTTTATGGGTTTTTAACTACTCCCTTCTAACTATTAACCGTATTTACACTGAAGGTGTATATTAAATTGTCTTATCGTTCACTTTATCGAAAATGGCGCCCTCAAACGTTTGGTGAAGTTGCCGGACAGGAAGTTGCGTCCCATCTTTTAACCAGCGCTCTCAAAAATGGCCAGGTAAATCACGCGTATTTATTTTGTGGACCACGCGGGGTAGGGAAAACTACTACGGCTCGCATCCTGGCACGATCGGTAAACTGCGTCCGGGGAATTACTCCTGAACCGTGCGGAAAATGTCCATCGTGTATCCGAATCAGGGAAGGCAACTCACTCGACTGTGTCGAAATCGATGCCGCCTCTCACCGGGGGATCGATGAAATCCGCGAGTTACGGGAAAAAGTTAAGTATTCTCCCTTAGAATCCCGCTTTAAAGTCTATATTATAGACGAAGTCCACATGCTGACCACCGAAGCGTTCAATGCTCTCCTTAAAACCCTGGAAGAGCCCCCCAATCACGCCATTTTTATCTTAGCCACCACCGAACCCCAACGTCTCCCAGATACTATCCTGTCACGTTGCCTGCGGATCAATTTTAATGCAATTGACAGCCAGATTATAGTCCAGCGCCTGAGAAAAATTGTTACACAAGAGGGATACCAGGCAGACGAAGAAGCACTCTATCTGGTGGCACGGAAAGCCGGCGGATCGCTGCGCGATGCCGAAAGCTTCCTCGAGCAACTCATGTCATGGGGCGATACAACCATCAGCTATCAAGCGGCAACTCAAATCCTCCGAGAAATTGACGAAACCGATCTCGATGCTTTTTTGGCGCTTTTAACCGAGGGTCAGGCCGGTGAGGCTCTTCTTACTATTAATCAGTGGATTACCCAAGGCTTAGATCCGGAAGATATTGCCCGAGCATTGAGCCATTATTTTAGAACTCTCCTCATTTTGGCGTTAACTCAAACCAATACCCTTGATGGCGTCTCTCCTCAGCGGGTTGATGCCCTACGACAACTCCTCGATCCACTGTCAGTATCGGCTTTACGAAAAGCGCTTCAGCGACTTCAGGGTTTGGAAGCAGAAATGCGACGATCTTTTCTGCCCCAAATCTTGCTCGAACTCTGTATATTAGATATAATAGATTTTCTGGTGATCCATCCTCGGGGTATTGTCGTCCCAGCGGCTTCTCCGCAAGCGTCGAGTCCAATGGAGACTCCTATGCCGGTTGAACCAGAAACACCGACTCCAACAGAACCAAACGCCGTTGGGGATGATTGGCAAACTGTCTTACAACGGCTGAAAAAGAAAAAAATATCACTCTATGCCCTTTTGCAGGAGGCGGAATTTCGGGAAAGCGACAACTCCAAGTTAATTTTAGCTTTTGGACCAAGCCACCGTTTTCATAAAGAAAGTGTCGAACGAACCGAGAACTTTCAAATCCTGATCGATGTTATCAAGGAAGTTCGTGGGAAAAACTGCCAGCTCGAGTGTATCATCGATGAGGACAAAAAGCCGGAAACAGTTGAAAAACCACGGCCGGACACTTCGATTCCTGACCGTACAAAAGCGGAAAGCGAACCTCAGGAAAAAAACACTCAACCAGATCAGAAAAATTTGTTAACGGTTGTTGTCAATCTTTTTTCCGGTCTGGTGGTAGAATATTCAGCCAAGGAAGATCATTTGAAAGGCGGATGGGAGGAGACCGAATTTGAAAAATCTGATGAAGGAAGCCCAGAAAATGCAGGCTAAAATGGCCAAAATGCAGGAAGAACTGAAACTGAAGCAGGTGGAAGCCACCAGTGGCGGCGGAATGGTCAAAGTGGTCTGCAATGGTCAACAGGAAGTGCTCGCTATTCATATTGAACCGGAGCTTCTGGAAGAGAAGGACGTGGAGATGCTCCAAGACCTCGTCTTGGCCGCAGTCAACGAAGCGCTCAACCGTTCCCGGGAACTCGCCCAGGAAGAAATGGCAAAGATTACCGGGGGGTTCAATATTCCGGGGTTAATTTAAAAAGTAATCAGGAACACACTCCGGCCTTCGGCTACCCCTCTCAAGAGGGGACTTAAAAAAATCGCAGCAAAATTATTGAACCATATTTTTTGTTTCGAACCAATGATGTAAACCGAAGTCATTCCAAATCAACTATATTTTTAAAAATACATAAAAAGAGGTGTGCTCTGCTTGAGTGATTCGTATCCAGAGGCATTGAAAAATCTGGTTGCCTCCTTTTCCCGTCTTCCGGGTATCGGCCCGAAAACCGCTCAACGCTTATCTTTTTTTCTGATTAAATCTTCTCCAGAGGAAATCCAGGGACTCATTTTTTCGCTTCAAGCTGTTAAAGAAAAAATTCATTTTTGCCATCGGTGTGGCTTTTATGCCGAGGATGATACCTGTTCCATATGTCAGGATTCCACTCGCGAGAAGACCCTCCTCTGTGTAGTTGAACGGCCTCAGGATGTGCTCTCCATCGAAAAGACCGGATATCGGGGGCTTTACCATGTCCTCCAGGGCGCCCTTTCCCCCCTTTCGGGAATCGGGCCGGAAGATTTAACCATCAATCAGCTGATCAAACGTGTCGAAACCGAAGCCATCCAGGAAGTCATCCTCGCCACCAATCCCTCGCTCGACGGTGAAGCAACTGCATACTTTATCGCTCGCAAACTCCGTTCATATCCGATCCGGATCACCATGATCGCCCGGGGTCTCCCACTTGGGGGGGATTTGGAATTTGCCGATGAAATTACGCTTTCTCAGGCTTTCGAAGGAAGAAGAGATATCCGGTTGGATTCGTAGTAGGTGTTTTTGGATGTGGATGGGTAAAATGATACAATGGGGAGAGAGGGGATACGTATGAAAAGCTGTATCAGATCGAATTCCTCTTTATCCAAAGGGTGAGGTAAAAAAAAGGAATGTGTTTACAGGATAAAAATAATCCAATAAGAAAGGTGAGAAAAGATATGACTCGAGAATTGGTTATGATCGATGGGAACGAGGCGACCACTCACTCGGCGTATCACGTGAATGAAGTGATTGCCATCTATCCCATTACTCCTTCTTCCACTATGGGCGAATTGGCCGATCAGTGGGCGGCGGAGAAAAAGCCCAACATTTGGGGAACCGTTCCCCAGGTGATCGAAATGCAAAGCGAGGGCGGCGCGTCTGGCGCGATGCACGGCGCGCTCCAGGCGGGTGCACTCAGCACCACTTTCACCGCTTCGCAAGGCTTATTGCTGATGATTCCCAACATGTTTAAGATTGCCGGCGAGCTCACTCCCGCACTGATCAACGTAGCAGCCCGCACTGTAGCCACTCACGCCCTATCGATTTTCGGCGACCACAGTGATGTCATGGCTACCCGGGAAACTGGTTTTGCCTTGCTGGCTTCCAACTCGCCCCAGGAAGCGATGGATTTGGCGCTGATCGCTCAGGCGTCCACTCTCGAATCGCGCGTTCCCTTCCTTCATTTTTTTGACGGGTTCCGGACCTCTTCCGAAGTCGCCAAGGTCGAACTCCTCTCGATTGACGACATGAAAGCCATGATTGATGACCGGTTAGTCGAAGAGTTCCGCAACCGCAAGTTGTCTCCCGATCGCCCGTTTATCCGTGGCACAGCCCAGAACCCCGATGTCTTTTTCCAGGCTCGGGAAGCCTGCAACCCCTTCTATCTGAATTGCCCCAATGTAGTCGAAAAAGTAATGCAAAAATTTGAAAAAATCGTGGGGAGAAAGTACCGGCTGTTCGATTACTTCGGTGCGCCCGATGCCGAACAGGTAATCGTTATCATGGGTTCCGGCGCCGAAACCACTCAGGAAACGGTTGAATATTTAAACGAACGCGGTGCCAAAGTCGGGTTGATCAAAACCCGGCTGTACCGTCCCTTCTCGGTCGCTCATTTTGCTGCAGCTCTCCCCAAAACCGTCAAAACCATCATGGTACTCGATCGGACCAAAGAACCGGGCGCAGTGGGCGAACCGATGTATATCGACGTCAAAGCTGCTCTTGACGAAGCCATGGAAAAAGGGCTGGTTTCCTTTGCCCAAAAACCGCGGGTACTCGGCGGACGATATGGTCTTTCCTCCAAAGAATTCACCCCTGCCATGGTCAAAGCGGTCTTCGACGAAGCCAAGAAAGCTGAGCCCAAAAATCATTTTACGATCGGCATCATCGATGACGTCACCAATTCCAGTCTTAACTATGACCCCTCTTTTTCCACCGAAGACCCCAAAACTATCCGGGCGCTTTTCTACGGGCTGGGTTCTGACGGAACAGTCGGCGCCAATAAAAACTCAATCAAGATCATCGGTCTTGAAACCGACAACTACGCCCAGGGTTACTTCGTCTACGACTCCAAGAAAGCCGGAACAGTCACCGTTTCCCACCTCCGTTTTGGACCGAAACCAATTCACTCTCCCTATCTCATCAACCGGGCTAACTTCGTCGCCTGTCACCAATTCCCATTCCTGGAACGGTTCGACATGCTGAAAAACGCCGAAAACGAGGCGATTTTCCTGCTCAACAGTCCTTACGGTCCCGATGAAACCTGGAATTACCTGCCCAAACGGGTGCAGGAACAAATCATCAACAAAAAACTGCGATTCTACGTGATCGACGGTTATGAAGTCGCCAAGGAAACCGGTATGGGCGGGCGCATCAACACCATCTTGCAAACCTGCTTCTTCGCTATCAGCGGTGTTTTACCCCGCGATCTGGCGATCGAAAAAATCAAGGAATCTATTAAAAAGACGTATGGAAAACGTGGCGAATCTGTGGTCAAGAAAAACTTTGCCGCCGTTGATGCCGCCCTTGGCCATCTCCATGAAGTGAAAGTTCCGGCAGCGGCCACCAGCGGCTTCGACATGCGACGCCCGGTTCCAATCGAAGCTCCAGAGTTTGTTCAGAAAGTCACCGCAAAAATCATCGCCAACGAAGGCGACGACCTTCCAGTGAGCGCCTTGCCAGTCGACGGAACCTTTCCCAGCGCGACCACCCAGTGGGAACGACGGAATATAGCCCTCGAGATTCCAGTATGGGATCCGGAGGTCTGCATTCAGTGTGGAAAGTGCACTATGGTATGCCCCCATGCGGTCATCCGCGGTAAAATCTACGATCCGGAAAAAGTCGGTGAATTCCCGCCCACCTTCAAACAGACCGCGGCCCGCTGGAAAGAATTTCCCAACTACGCCTTCACCATCCAGGTTGCCCCAGAAGATTGTACCGGCTGTGGCGCCTGTGTTCAAACTTGCCCGGCGAAAAACAAAAAAGATCCCAGCCTGAAAGCCATCAACCTGGCTCCTCAGCCCCCAATTCGCCAGCAGGAAGCGAAAAACTGGAAATTCTTCCTCAGTATTCCCGATGCCGACCGGGAGAAATTGAACCTGTCTCGTACCCGCGACGTCATGCTGCTCCGACCGCTCTTTGAATTCTCCGGTGCCTGTGCCGGCTGCGGCGAAACACCCTATGTAAAGCTCTTGAGCCAGTTCTTCGGCGATCGCGCCATCGTCGCCAACGCCACCGGCTGCAGCTCAATTTACGGTGGGAACCTCCCCACTACCCCCTGGGCGCAGAACAACGAAGGCCGTGGTCCAGCGTGGTCAAACTCGCTCTTTGAAGATAACGCCGAATTCGGTCTCGGGATGCGGCTCGCTCTCGACAAACAGGCCGAGTTTGCCAAAGAACTTCTCCATAAGCTCGACACTGCGATTGGTACCGAACTGGTGGATGCTCTGCTATCTACCAACCAGTCAAACGAAGAAGGTATCAAAACTATGCGGGAGCTGGTGAAACAGTTAAAAGCCAAGCTCCAAGCCCTCAACTTCCCGGACGCCAAGCGGCTGTTCAACATCGCCGACAGCCTGGTTAAGAAAAGCGTCTGGATTTTGGGAGGTGACGGCTGGGCTTATGACATCGGCTACGGCGGATTAGACCACGTCCTGGCTTCAGGTCGTAATGTCAACGTTTTGGTACTCGATACTGAAGTCTATTCCAACACCGGAGGAC
This sequence comes from uncultured Atribacterota bacterium, assembly GCA_964434845.1. Taxonomy (GTDB): domain Bacteria; phylum Atribacterota; class Atribacteria; order Atribacterales; family Atribacteraceae; genus CAYSWT01. The sequence continues at coordinate 27,956 of CAYSWT010000013.1, forward strand.
AGATGTCGAAAGCGACTCCGCGGGGTGCCGTCGCCAAATTTGCTGCCAGCGGGAAAGACATGCGTAAGAAGGATCTGGCCATGATGGCGATTACCTATGGGGATGTATACGTAGCCCGGGTCGCCATGGGTGCCGATGATATACAGACCATCAAAGCTTTCCTCGAAGCCGAAGCTTACAACGGTCCCTCGATCGTCATCGCCTACTGCCACTGTATCAACCAGGGGTTTGACCTGGTCCAAGGCATGGAACAGCAAAAGAAAGCCGTCCAGTCCGGTTACTGGCCGCTCATCCGCTATAATCCCGACCTGATCAAAGAAAACAAAAATCCATTCCAGATCGATTCCAAGCCACCAACGCTCCCGCTCGATCAATACATCTACAACGAGACTCGCTATTCGATGCTCAAGCTCAGCGATCCGGAACAAGCTCAGAAGCTCCTCGCCCTGGCTGAAGAAGACGTAGCTTCCCGCTGGAAACTCTACCAACACCTGGCTTCCATGGATTTTCAGTCGAAATAAACCGTCATTTCACGAGTAAAACCGTTCAAAATACTTGAACCATCCTTTACGTAGGAGCGCCTTTAGGTGCGAATGAAATCGCAGACCGAAGGCTGCTCCAACTTCCCCTCACTCTAACTCTCTTCCTCAACAAAGCAGGAATTGGTAGGGATTTGATTTATCAAATCCCTACATTTAATTGTACCCTCGCTTCACCATGAGAGAAGATAGGTGAGGGGAGGATTTTCATTCCTCTGCTGGTGATGAGATTTTGGCCTGGTATGGGATGTCTGCTTTCTTTATTTATATAATTTTTCTCTCGCCCAGTGTTGACAATCAACAGGGGCTATGTTAGAGTATCTCTTGCCCTCAAAAACCGGGTAAACCAGTTGGCGAGGGTAGTTATTGAAAAAAAAGAGAAGTGCTTTGCCGTAGAACTGTTTAATGTACGGCTGTGACCCTTGAAAAGTAAATATTCCGCCTACTTCCAAAAGAAGTTTCCAAGTAACAAGCG
>CAYSWT010000014.1:0-7234 GCA_964434845.1 uncultured Atribacterota bacterium
TAAACTGTTAGGATGGCAGCCTACAGCGTAAGATGAAAAAATTCGAAACAACATGTATACACGTGGAGAAAGAATCCAAGAGTATGGCGTGAGGATCTCATCTTTTTGATCTTTTTCAACTCAACAACTCAACGCCTCAACACCTCAACATTTTGGTGTTTCCATACTCACCTGGTGCCACAACGTGGCATGAGGGTCTATCCTGGAAACTGTCACAGGATTCGATGTTAATCGTCACCCCTGAATGTTTCTATCAGGGGTCTAAAGGAAATGGGAAAAACCATGGATTCCCGATTAATACATTCGGGAATGACGAATTGCTGATTTCTAATAATCCCAAACCGTTTTCCTGAAACAAATACCGATTCATTCTATTTCATTTTTTAAGTAGCTATTTATATAATTTCATGATATAATTCTTTTTCGAGAATCACGAAGGTTTTTGATGAAATGATGCACTAGTTCATCTTCAAGCTCTCTCGTCAATCCCCCTCTCTTGAATCTCATCTAATAAATACGAATAGATCGCAAGGAAAAACCTTTAATTATTTTATATTGAAGGATGAAATTGGTGACATTTACTGTTCTGTGGGAAGGCCTCCTGTGAAAGACAGACCGGATCTCATCGGAGAATGAATGTCAATTGATTGCTTTGATCGCGGTCTTTTCCGTACACATATGAAGGAGGTCACTCGTTTGACCGAAGAAAATATTACTTTTACTCAATTTTCACTTCGCCCTGAGCTTCTCTGCGCTCTGGCGAAGAAAAATTATGATTGCCCAAGCCCGGTCCAAATTCAGATCTTGAAAGAAGAAAGAATTATGGACGAGGATTTGATCGTACAAGCCAAAACTGGCTCGGGGAAAACACTGGCTTTTGGACTGCCGCTCCTCAATACGCTGGATCACCATCAAGATCGTCACTTGATTCTGATTCTCTCCCCCACCCGGGAATTAGCCATCCAAACTGCCCGCGAATTACAGTGGTTGGGTCGAGAAATGCAGGTAAAAATAGCGACATTAGTGGGTGGGATGGATATTGAAAACCAAAGACGAGAGTTATTGGCAGGAGCGACCATCGTGGTTGGTACACCGGGACGGGTTTTGGATCATATCCGTCGAGGGAATTTCCATACCGATGGCATCGAGACTGTTGTGCTTGATGAAGGTGATCACATGCTTGATTTAGGTTTCCGGGAAGAGTTGGAAGCCATTTTAGAAGCACACAAACACGTCCGTCGTATTTGGTTATTCTCGGCGACGATGCCACCCGAGGTTCGGGATCTTTCTCGACGCTACCTCACCCATCCCAAATGGATTTCCTTAGATCGTGATCTCACTGCTCATGAGGACATCAAACATCGAGTCTATCTCATTCCAGCTCAACATCGTTTTGAAGGTCTGGTGAATGTGCTCCTCTGGGAAACCCCGGAGAAGGCTCTGATCTTCTGTTCAACCCGTCTTGAGACCATTGAATGTGCTACCTTTTTAGTTCAAGCTGGATTCCAGGCCAATGCTCTTCATGGAGAAATGACTCAACGCGAGAGGAATGCGTCTCTTAATGCTTTTCGGTCTGGCACTACCCCGTATCTGGTTGCGACTGATGTTGCCGCTCGAGGTCTTGACATCGATATGGTTAGCCATGTAATTCAACTGGGACTCCCGGGAGATGTGAATAATTACATTCATCGGAGCGGGCGTACCGGGAGAGCTGGTCATTCCGGGATGAGTCTGGCGCTGCTGACCCATCGTGAAGCCGCCCAATTCCGTGGGATGTTTACCCATAGTTCGTTGAAGGTTGAATGGAAACCAGTTCCCAATGAGAATGATATTGTTGACAAGAATCATCAGCGTTTTGAGCAGAAACTCTTCGACTTAAACTTCACTCCTGACCGCCATTTTAATGAATGGGCTCAATCGCTCCTCTCGAAAAGCGATCCGATCGATTTGGTGAGCAAGCTATTACAATGGCATGATATCGACAATACCAAAGGCTTCTCCTTGAAAGCTCCTCTTGAGGATGATCTGAAAGCCGAAACGATACGTCGACCTCATTCTTTACTAGAACGAAAGCGCATTCAGGGAAAAAAGAACACCCAACCTTTTGCTTCAGCCGGTACCATCCGGCTCACCACCGGAACCAACAATGGTTGGGAGGTTGGGAGGCTTCTCGGGACTCTTTGTCGAATTTTGGGTATTAACCGGCAAGAAATTGGAAATATCCGGTTGCGCGATGATTATGCGTTAGTTGAGCTTTCTCAATTCGCCATGCAGCGGTTTCAGGAAAAGAAACCCAAGCTGGTTGAAGAGCGCCTCTTGGATAGGCCACCAACATCCCGACGCCACTCACGAGAACGGAACTTTATTTCATCGAATTGAGAATGATGCTCTTATATGCAATTCCATTCAAACTTTTTGGAGTAACGTCTCGGTTGTGATATCGTTCAATACCATATGGGGTTTGATTTGTTGAACCCTACCAATACTCTTTCCCCTCCCATCAAGGGAGGGGTTAGGGAAGGGTGAAATGATCTAAAACTCAACTTTTCTTTCCTTTTGTCAAGGTATTTAAATCATTTACAAACATTTTTTTATTGGAAATCAAGTGAATCATGCCCAGGACAAACATAACCAAACCGATGATTGGATGAACCTGAGAAGCGAAACCCCAGACAACAGGGTTGTTCATCACGCCCAAGGTTGCCAGCCATAATAGAACTCCGGTAATAATCATGACCACAATCAAGATCAGCATCCCCAACGCAATCAGCCCTCGGATTTGCACGGTACTTTTGTCCATTTTTTCCCTCCATTCATTATAGAACTGTTATAATGAGTAATTAGTAAAAATCTTCTCTAATAATTTATCATAGCAAGATTTAGATTATTTCTAAGATCTCTTTGATCGGAATATCTTTCTCCTTGTGAATACTGCATTTTCTAAATATATAATCCATTTTATATTTTTATAAAATCGGGCACATTTTAAATGGTTGATCTTGAGGAGAGTGTATTCTTTATCGCCTATCATTTGATCGAGAGGTCAAGCATACCGGTTAAAACCCTCTATCTCAATGACGACCGGGAGTTTTAAAGCGGATTCTTTGTGCTCGAGTTCGTAGTAAAGAGGGTGAAAACCACTTGCGGTGTGTGAAATACCAAATTCTTTGAGAATATCTCCACTCGATTGAGCAATAGCCACTCGGTGTTCATGACATCCAACGTCGATACCAACTAAAAGCTGTTCTTTCATGATGTGGGGCCTCCCCCTTAAGGGTTTGATGAGGGTTTATCGTCCCACGTCTCGTCTATAAACCGAGCCACGGTCATCAAGACTGGCACCATCCCTGTGGACGTCACAGGACGATATAAAAAAACGGGGGCGGCATTTCAAGGTCGAGTTAATCCAGTCACCTGAATAACGGACTCCAACAGCCACACCCCCGTATAGAATAAGAGACTACATTCTATACGGGGGTGCCTCGTTACCCTCTCAAAATAGTATGATAAATTTCATATCCCTTTATAATGCAACAATTTTAAATAATTTACAATTTATTAAAATATTCTATTGAATATTGAAATATTGCAATTTATGCTTTATAATTCAAATAAAAGATGGGTGTTATTAATGCGTGTTACCATATACGACATTGCTAAAAAAAGCGGCGTTTCTCCTTCCACAGTTTCTCGAGCTTTGAATGGAGATCCTCGAATTAGCAAGGAAACTCGGAAAAAGATTTTAATAGTTGCAGAAGAATCTCACTATTTGGCTAATCGATGGAAGAAAAATGAATCATTTAATAAGAAAAGTAAAGTTATCGCCTTAATGGTAACTGATATTGCAAATCCATTTTTCCCAGAAATCGTTCATGGTGTAGAAGACCTGGCTTTTGAGCATGGTTTCTCTGTAAGCTTATGGAATACCAGAGAAGATCCAAAACGGGAAAGAGATTATGCTGAAACCTTAAAAAATAGCAATATAATGGGTATTATTTTGGGAGCTTCTCGACTTCCTGATGAACAAGTAACAAATATTGTCAAAAGTGGTATACACTGTGTCCTTATTAATAGGATTATTTCTGGGATTCCCTGCGTTGTCGCAGATTATGAGTTTGGTGCTTATCAGGCAGTAAAATATTTGCTTAACCTTGGTCATAGAAAAATTGCCTTTTTAAATGGTCCATCTTTTGCTCAAACCAGTTTGTGGAGGGAAATGGGTTATATTGAGGCTTTTCACGATAATAATCTCGAAGTTCCCAAAAACCTGATAACGTTTAATCCCCCTGTCGTTGAAGGTGGTTATGTTGCAACTTTAAAACTCTTTAACTCTGATGATCGTCCTACGGCTTTATTTGCTTATAACGACTTAGTTGCATTAGGTGCCATGAAGGCTGTACGAGAAAAAAATCTCTTAATTCCCAATGATGTTTCAGTTATGGGTTATGATGACATATTTCTTTCTTCATATTTGGACCCCCCATTGAGCACTGTTAACCAACCGAAATATATGATAGGGAAACTAGCTATGGATTTTCTTCTTAGAGTAATTCATGGTGAGAGGATACCAAATAACTTAATTAAATTGAAACCGGATTTGGTAATAAGATCGTCATGTACGGTTTGTGTCTGAATTGTTATTTTTAATTCATCAAAGGTCCCCCGCTTATAAAGGTCTATAAAGGCGAGGTATCCTTTTTTTCTTATCATATAGAGTGAGGAGGAGAGAGTTTTGTTACCAAAAGAAAGGGTTTTGACCGCTCTTTCTAATCGAGAACCTGATAGAGTACCAATTGATCTGGGAGGAACAATAGTAACCGGACTGAGGAAAGGTTTTTATTCTAAATTGTTGAAGTCTTGGAATAAGGAGAGAAAGATACAAATCCTTGATCATGTTCAACAATTGGCCAGAGTGGAAGAAGATATTATGGAGAAGTTACTTATAGATGTGAGAGGTTTTCTTCCGGGAGTGAGTAGAAAAAGGCCTGTGATTAATAAAAATATGGAATACTACTTCTTCACCGATGAATGGGGAATTTTGTGGGGGATGCCAGAGAAAGAGGGTTTGTATTTTAGTATACTTTGTAATCCTCTTAAGGATGCATCTAACATCAGCGATATTGAAAATTATCCTTGGCCTGAGCCAAAAATGGAGATAATAGAAGATTGGTCAAGAGAGATAAACCATCTTGGAGAAAATTATGTTGTGGTTGTAGAAAGTTATGGTTCGGGGATATTCGAAATGGCTTTGCGTTTAAGGGGTTATGAAAAATTTCTTATGGACTTGGCCCTTTCTCCCAAAATCGCAGAGACAATTTTAGAGAAGATACTTGAAGTGAAGATGAAATATATTGATATTCTGAGTACGAAGCTTAATGGTTATTTTCAGATTTTACGTGAAGGCGACGATCTTTCAACTCAACAAAGTCTTATCATTTCAAGGGAAATGTATCGTAAATTTATAATGCCTAGACATAAAAGGTTATTTGATTATGCAAAAAGAAAAATCCTCTCCCCTTTTTTTATTTTTTTTCATTCTTGTGGTGCGGTTTCTGAAATTATTCCGGATTTTATCGAGACTGGGATTGATATTTTGAACCCTATCCAATTCAATGCAGTTGGTATGAATTCTGAAATGCTGAAAAGAGATTTTGGGAGTTTTATCACTTTTTGGGGAGGAGGCGTAGATAGTCAAAACACATTGCCTTATGCAGATCCAGAGAAAGTAAGGGAGGAGGTGAAAAGACAGATAGAAATATTTGCTTCGGGTGGGGGCTTTGTTTTTGCTTCAGTACACAACATTCAGGATGATGTCCCAATGGAAAATTTTACTACAATGTGGAATGTTTGGGATGAGTGCTCGAAATATTAAGCTGTAAATATTAAATCAGCTCTTTTTATGAAGTATTCGAAAAAAATGGTTTTTGAAAAGTTTTTTATTGAATTTTGGATATTTCCAGGGAGGGAATAAAAAATGATTCTTATGATAAAAAGAATATTATTTACTATAATTATATTGGTTTTTACTCTTTTGATTATCGTTTCACCAATCATGGCTAAAGATATTCTAAGAATTGGTATTATGTCTGCTCACGGAATGTCTGATAGTGCTGAAGCGATTGCGAAGAAGTTTAACGAAAAGTATGGCGATAAGATTGAAGCTCAGGTTACTGCAATTGGTTTTGATGTGTTACTTGATAAAATGTTAACTGATTTTACGACGGGTGCAGGTTCGTTTGATGTTTACAGTGTTGGTTACCACTGGATTGGAACGGTTGGAAATTATCTCTATGATCTTGATGAAATTCGACAAAAGTTCCCTGATATTGTTGATCCAAACTATGATTATGGGGATTTTCCTTCCATACTTTGGCAAACATATGCAACCTTTAAGGGGAAAAATACCGGATTGCCATTTGTTGATGGTACACTTATTCTTTTTTATCGTACCGACCTGTTTGAAAATCCTGAATATCAAGCCAAATTTAAAGAGAAATACGGTTACGATTTACACATGCCCAAAGATGGTGATAAGGAGTTCCTAACTTTTAAAAAACTTAAAGATTTTGCAGAATTTTTTACCAATGGAGTAAAATGGCGTGAGGGTGAGCAATATGGGATTTCTCTTCCTGCAGCTTCGGGAGATCCTTTGCTATCAACCTTTTGTATGTTTTTTGGCGCTTATCGGCGTTCAGAGGAAGGATTGAAATTGCTTGGTGAAGTGGATCCTGATTACGGGGATTTTTTCACCGCTGATCATAAAGTAGCATTCGATCCCGCCCTGAGTGACTTGGGATTAAGAGCTCTTCAAAATTATCTTGAGTTAGGGAAATTCTCACCGAACCCAGTAACTCTTGATTGGATTACCAGCTCTGAGCCCTTTAGAAGTGGGATTACTGCCATGTTTGTTGGATGGGGAGGATATTGGCCTTCCATTACTGATCCAACTTCTCCCGTTCACGGCAAAGTTGGAGCTTCAGTGGTTCCTGCGCCTCACCTTGGTGGTTGGTGTGTAGCTATCAATAAAGATACGAAGTTTCCAAAAGAAGCTTATACGTTTATTCAGATGTTGACCAATAAGGAAGATGCTAGATATCTGTATGAGACTTTTACTGAAACACCAACCAGACTTTCCACGATGACTGATGCCCAGTTGAAAGCTAAAAATCCAGACCTTTGGGTTATGGCACCTTCATTGACTATGCCAAGTGTAAGACCAAAAATTCCAGTTCTT
>CAYSWT010000014.1:7334-27629 GCA_964434845.1 uncultured Atribacterota bacterium
TGTAAAAACAGCAGGTTTACAGTAATTCTTAATTTGAACTAAAAGGTTTCTCCTGGTTATGGCACCTTCATTGACTATGCCAAGTGTAAGACCAAAAATTCCAGTTCTTCCAAAACTGGAGTATGCGATGGGTAAGATGCTTAGTCAAGCTTGGACAGGAGAGATGAAGCCAGAAGAAGCATTAAAAGCTGTTGCTGATGAATGGAACAGAATTGTAAAAACAGCAGGTTTACAGTAATTCTTAATTTGAACTAAAAGGTTTCTCCTGCAAAGGAAGAGAAAGTACTTCTTTTGCAGGAGAAACTAATTTCTTTTAAATATTGGGAATTCTAATAGGAGAGGTATTAATGTCTAGGAATAGAGTTCGAGTCAATTATTCGTTAATTGACCGTTATGACAAAGGAATTTTTATTTTTATCCCCCTTTTTATACTTGTAGCTCTTATTGTATATCCTACTTATTATCTATGGCGCTTAGCTCTTTCTAATTTTGATGTTACTTATATGACTAAACCAATTTTTGCGGGGTTGAGCAACTTTGTTCAAATTGCAACGGATTCTTACTTCTGGGCTTCTTTAAAAAATACTTTTATTATTTCTGTTTTAGCAGTAACAATTGAATTTTTATTAGGGATGGGGATGGCATTATTGCTGAGCAAAGAGCTTTTTATTGGAAGGCTGATTAAGTCTTTGCTCATTGTTCCTATTATGATTCCTCCTGTAGTTGTTGGACTTAATTTCAAATTGATTTTTGATAATTTTGGCCCGCTAAACGGTTTATTGAATATTTTACATTTAAGTAGCGTTCAATGGTTGGGTACTCCAATATTAGCAAAAATGTCCATTATTATTGCGGATGTTTGGCAGTGGAGCCCTTTTCTTTTTATAATCTTTTTAGCTGGTTTACAGACCATTCCTCAGGATCTCTATGATTCCGCAAAAGTAGATGGTGCAAGCAGTTGGAAGGTTTTTCGATATGTTACCTGGCCTATGCTTATTCCCTCCGCCACAGTTGCCTTGTCGCTTCGAGTTATCGATGCACTGAAAATATTTGATGTTATTTACATGGTGACAGCCGGTGGTCCCTCTTTTTCAACCGAAGTTCTTTCTCTGAATATCTATAGGACAGCTTTCCGATTTGGGTCTTTTGGTTACGCCTCAGCCGAGGCAGTAGTTTTGTTAATTCTTCTTATGATAATTATCTGGGTTATTATTAAAGGGATGAGGTTGAGTAAAAGATTGGAGTGGAATTAAACATGGTGGGGAAGAAAATGGTATTAAAGCTTACCACACGCTACCTTTTGGTTGCTTTATTACTTGTTTTTTTTCTGTTTCCAATGTATTGGCTGGTGTTGACATCATTAAAGTTCCCTGGTGATGTAACAGCAAATCCTGTTGTCTGGTTTCCTAAGAGATTTACTTTGGACAATTTTCGACTTCTTATTGGGTATCAGGGAGCCCTTTGGGGACAAAAGGAGTATGTTGGGCGTTCTTTTCTGCCCAGCCTTATACCAAATTTGGTTAATAGCATGGTTATAGGTTTAATTTCAAGTGTGGTAGGCACATTGTTAGGTTCTTTTTTAGGTTACGGAATTACCCGCTTTAAGGTAAGTGGGAGCAGTTTTTATAACTGGCTTTTTTCTTTAAGAATGATACCACCGGTTGTAATTGCTATTCCTATGTTTACCATTTTTCGAAGTTTAAGGCTCATTGATACTTGGTGGGCAGTGTCTATCGCTCATCTTCTTTTAAGTATCCCGTTTAGTACACTTTTATTGATGGGGTTTTTTAATGATATTCCCAAAAGCATTACTGAAGCAGCTCTTTTAGATGGTTGTTCAAATTTAAAGGCTTTTTTCAAAATTGCCATTCCACTTGTTGCTCCTGGATTGGTAGCAGTTTTTATTATTTCTTTCCTTACTTCTTGGAATGAACTTTTAATTGCCAACGTTTTAACTACAACTGCTAGAGCCCAAACATTTCCAGTTTATACTACCAATTTCTCTCAAGTTGAACGAGGAACTGCTTGGGGTCCTGCATCAGCCGCAGGAGTCATTGGAATGATTCCGATGCTTGCATCTTCTTTTTACATTCAGAAATACCTCGTTCGTGGGCTTACTGTTGGTGCCGTCAAGGAATAAATAGGGGAAAAAAGGGGGTAGGTAACCATGCTTTCGGTTTTAATGAAAGGATCGGGGTTTGAAAGAGGGAGAGCGCAAGTTCAAGCCTGTAAAGAACAAATAAAAAAAGCGTATGCAGAACTCTGTAAACCTATAAAGTTATCTCCAGAAGAGAAGAGGTTACACATAGGAAATTTTTTGAAGAAATTGGAGGAAGGTTATCCTGAACTTATTGACGAAATGCGAGGCATGGCTGCAGAGGCAGGATTAGAAGGACTCGATCAAATTGCTGAACTAACCTTATGGGAAGAATTGAAGGCCTATTCAAGTCAACAATTGGTTAACAACGCCTGTACCAGCATTGCATTTACCCGTACTATGGATGGTCCTTTGATAGGAAAAACTACTGACATAGAGGATTTTCAAAGACCCTACTATATTTTGCAATTTATTGAACCAGAAGAGGGATATTCGTTATTGAGCATGGGAAAAGTTGGAAGCATAAAAACCGAAGTAGGATTGAATGAGAAGGGTCTAAGTATTGCAACTGGTTCGGTTCTTCCTTTAGATGGGGGAGAACCCGGTATTGAAAGGATGACCTTGGCAAGGATTGTTTTGCAGACTTGTTCTGATGTAGATGAAGCCATTGCTTTGATCTCACAATATAATCTCATTCGTCTTGGCCTTTATTTTCTTTTAGTTGATCGTTCTGGGAAAGCGTGTGTTGTTGAAAAGAGCATTTCCCATCAAGGAATCCGGTTTCCTGATGAAAAAGGGATTATTTTTGCCACTAATTTCTATATGGTTCCAAGCATGGCTCGATATATTGATAAAAGTGCTTTTTATTATCAAAATGCTCTTGAGCGTTATATCAATCTATTTAATTTGAAAGAATCGAGTCTTCCCCAAGAGGGTTTAAGAGGAATGAAAAAAATTTTACAGAATCATAGTCCTATTGGTCCTATTTGTGCCCACTTTAAAGATCTTGGAATGTGCAGTTTTTATGCTTTTCTAATAGTGCCAGCGGAAAGAAAATTAATGATAACAGATGGCTATCCTTGTCAGGAAGAATTTAAAGAATTCAAGATTTAATTTAATGAGACGGTCACTATAGTGATGAATGAATATAAGACTCTGAATTGGGCAGTTCAAATAGAGAAAAGCTCGCAGATAAGTCAGAAATATAAAGACATGATGCTTGATTACATCGATCTGAAAATTTCCCAAATGGAGAAAATAAACCAAGTTGAATTGTCATGGGATAAGTGGTTTTCCTGGCGGGAAATGATGAGAAATCAAGTGTTGGAATCTTTGGGGCTTAACCCTCTGCCCATTCGATCTCCTCTACATGTTCGATCTATGGGTATAATCGATCGAGATGAGTATTTTGTAGAAAAATTGCTGATTGAACCTCGACCATTTTTCCTTGTTTCTGCTCACCTCTATATTCCAAAGAATGTTCATTTTCCTATTCCAGGAATATTGTATTCAGTGGGTCACTGGATGAAGAATGGCAAAATGGAACCAGATGTTCAAAATTGTTGCATTGGTCTAGTTAAGCTGGGGTTTGTGGTCTTGGTCTACGATCCGATTGGTCAAGGGGAAAGAGGTTGCAGCTTTTACGATCATGGACATAGAGATATTCTGCTTTTAGGTCTTTCCCAGGAGGGTCTTATGGTATGGGAAAGCATAAGAATGATCGATTACCTGCTTACCCGTCCCGAAGTCGATGGGAACAAGCTTGGAATGACTGGTGCTTCTGGTGGAGGTCTCAATACTCTTTATACCTGTGTTGTTGATGAGCGGATATCAGTTATAATACCAGTTTGTTATATTACTTCTTTTACTCTTTTCCTCAAATCTATGCGTGGTTTGAATTGGAATGGAGGTATAGACCTATGCAACCAGGTTCCTGGTGTTATGAGATACATTGATATGGCTGGTCTGTGTTCCCTTATTGCCCAGAGACCCTTGATGTTAGTCAATGGGACTCAAGATCCTCAATTTCCTATAGAGGGAGCAAGGAATGTATTTGGTAAGGTTCGAAAAATTTACGAAAGCATAGGTTTTGAAGAGAGAATCAAAATGGTAGAGGTAGTATCAGGACATGGTTATAACCGACCTATGAGAGAATCGGCATATGGATGGTTTAAAAAGTGGCTCATGGGGGTAGGAGATGGGAATTCGATACCAGAACCGGAAGTGGTTCCCGAGCCTCCTAATAGCTTACAATTTAATTGTTTTGCATGGAATATTCCAATTCCTTCTGGTCCAGTCATTTCTCGGTTGAGCAGGGGAATAGTTAAAAATCTTCCTCCCGAAATGAAATTACCAAGTATAGTTAGTGATTGGCGAATTTACAGGGAAGGTTTCGTTAAAAAGATTAAATTAGTACTTGACTTCAAATTGCCTTTTGAAGTGACGAATATTTTGGACGATGGGAAATTCGAGGACGACGTTTTTATAACAGAAAGGTCTATTATGGAGTCAGAAGAAGGGATAACAATCCCTTTTTATTGTTGGAGGTTAAAAAAGGGCGCGAAGAGAGAAGAAAGATGGCTTGTCCTTTTAAATGACGATGGTAAATTATGTAGCATAAATGAGAAGTTGCTGAAGTTAGTAGAAAAAGAGGCAATCCGTATTTTCGCTCTCGATGTGAGATGCAATGGGGAAACAACTCCCATTGCTCCTGAATACCAAACCTTGGCAACAACAGATGGTACTTTAGAGACAATCCGGAGTAAGCCTGGTGATACACTTGAATTTGAAATAGCTACCAATAGTATGATGTTGGGATCGAATTTACTTGGTCAACAGGTTGCTGACCTTGTTTTATTTCTGAAATACTTAAGATCCTTGTCTGAGAAAGAGTTTGGACTCTATCCCCCCAAGATAAGTATTTTTGTGAGCGGGATAAGGAGTTCTCTCATTGCCTTGTTTGCTTCCGTGATTGAGGATTGGATTAATGGTGTGATATTAGATCGGTCGCTTCTTAGTTATCTTTCCTTGGTAGGTAATGAGGGTATTCTTGCTCCAATGGGAATATATGTTTTTGGGATTCTTCAGCATTTTGATTTACCACAAGTTGCAACGCTTATTGCACCTCGTAGGTTGATAATTAACCGTTGTGTTAGCTTACAGGGTGAAGAGATGAGAGAAGTAGATGTGGTGGAGTGCAGAAATACTTATTCTTTGGCCCAAAGAGCTTACGAAATTTTGGGGTACGAAAAGAATTTTTGCGTTGAGAGAGAGTCTCCATTAGAAATAGTTTTGAAGGAAATTGTTTCTTCCAGAATATAGACCTCTAAGGATGTTTAAGAATTTGAAGGATTACTTTTCTCGAGAGTTAATTTTACAAACCTTTTCTATAAAAAAAACTGATCAAGTGGCCAACTTTGATCTACTTAGAAACAAGAGGGCGGTCGAGTTTTATGCTGGTAAAAGGCTTGATGGAAAGAACAATCTTAAAATTGTTACCGGGGCTTGCCGAAAGATTCTTGACTTGACGAGAACGATTCGAGTACCAATAGATCCACCTGTTCAAATAGAGGAAAATGGTTTTGTAAAGATGTATGCTGGGTGGACAAGTTGGATCGTAGAAAGACCGTTCGGTGATTACCAATCATTTCAAAAATGGGTGAAGTTGGATGTTCAAAGATTAAACAGATGGTTTCCAGATGTGTTTTTTCTTGAGAAAATAAAAAATGATTACGAGCTCAAACAGAACTTACTTGGAGATACAGTTCTTATGTGGACAGAAGCAGAGGGGTGGTTTTATGGTCCTTATAATGAAGCTGGCATGGAATATTTTTCTTATCTTTGGTACGATGACCCTGTCCTTTTCTCTGAGTGGATAGAACAACGTTTTCGACAGAAGAAAATAATAACAGAAGTCCTCGTAGATGCAGAAAAATTTCCCATAGCTTTTATTGGGGAAGATATAGCATGTAAAACTGGACTTATATTCTCGCCTTGGATGTTGGAAAAGGAGTTTTTTCCTCGTTTAAAGTGTCTTATTGATGTTTTTAATGAGAAGGGAGTAAAGGTGGTTTTTCATTCCGATGGAAATTTAATGGAAGTAATCGATCAAATTATTGCAACTGGTGCAAATGGGCTTCACCCGATCGAACCAATAGCGGGAATGGATTTGGAGAAGGTGAGAGCGATTTGCCCAGAGGAAATGATTCTTCTTGGGAATTTAGACTGTAGTCAACTTCTGCCCTTTGGTTCGAGAAAAGAAATTGAACAGGAAGTGAAAAGAATTGTTGATCTTGCAAAGTCAACAGGGAATATAATATTTTCTTCCAGCAGTGAGTTACACGATGAAATTCCACTTGAGAATATTATTTGCATGTTCGAAATTTTTGAAACACAAAGGAAAAGATAAATTTCGTAATTATTATTTTTGAAAATATGTTGGTGTAAAGAGGTATTTTTGAGTATGAAACATCGGGAAAGGGTATCAATAGCTATTCATCATCAAGAACCAGATAGGATACCTCTTGATTTTGAAGCTAGAAGCGAAGTTATTCAAAATCTTTTATCTTTTCTGCAATTTGAGAGAGAGGAGGAACTTTTAAATCATTTCGATATAGACATTCGAAGGGGAGGGATATCCCCTGGAGAGGAATTTCTTAATAGAAAAGCTTTTTTTCACCCTCGTCGTAAGTGGGTCATTGAAGTTTATCCTGGAATTTATGAAGACGAATTTGGAATTAGATATCGCACTGATGAAGATGAAAGATATTTTGGTTTCCTTAGTCATCCCTTAGAAAAAGACGAGGATTTAGAGAAATACCGTTTTCCCGATTCTGAAGAAGATATTCGTTACAAATCCTTGCTAAAGTGTATAGATCTTTTTAAAGAGGAATTTTGCATTCAAGGCGAAGCTACTCTCACCCTTTTCGAACAGGCCTGGCAGATGAGTGGGTATGAGCATTTTATTTACAATATGTATAAGAATCCAAAGTGGATTGAAAGGCTTTTAGACACACTACTTGAATTCCGTATTATTCAATGCAAGAAGTATATTGAACTTGGAGTAGACATCATCTTGTTGGGTGATGATTTTGGAATGCAGGATAGAATGATGATTAGCCCCGACCTTTGGCGAAAGTACTTTAAACCCCGGATGAAAGTTCTTATTGAAAGTTACAAAAAGCTTACCCCCCAGGTATTTACTCAATATCACAGCGATGGTTATATTGAGCCAATTATTGATGACTTGATAGAAATTGGTGTAGATATTCTCAACCCGGTACAACCTGAATGCATGGATTTGAAAAAGATTAAGGACCAATATGGAAAGAGAATAACCCTTCACGGAACAATTTCAGTACAAAGTCTTTTACCTTTCTCTTCAAAAGAGGAACTCCGAGAAAGAATGACCGAAATAATAGGTATCTGTGCCACTGGAGGAGGATATATTGCCGCACCCACACACGCTATTCAAATGGATACACCGATCGAGAATGTTGTTTTTTTATACGAACTTCTGCAAAGCTGGAGATATAAGAACAGTTAGAAATTGTAAAATATAATATCAATAAGGAATTGCAAGTATTGGGATCAGGTCTTGACATATAGTTATCTTCCTTTATTACTTTTTTATGGCGAGACCATTTCGAATCGATTACCCCTTTCATCTGTCACATCACCTCCGCGGGAATACACGGAACACGTTTTTCGCTGACAATCAGGATCGGCAGAATTTTCTCCATATTGTAGGATTGGGAGTCAAACGATACCACTGGCTCGGTCACGCTTATTGCCTTATGGACGATCACTATCACCTTCTGATCGAAACCCCGGATGCCAATCTCTCCCTTGGCATACGTCAACTGAATGGGGGCATACTCAAGCCTACCACCGCGAGTACCCCACCACCGGAACCATCTTGTCAGACCATTTTCAAGCGATTCTGGTAGAAAAAGACTACTCCCTCCTTGAACTGTGCCACTCTGTGGTTCTCAATCCGGTTCGAGCGAAGCTGGTGGAATCAGCGGAAAAATAATAACTAAGTGCCAAGTGTCAGGCATTGTTAAGTTATTTATGTTTAGCTGAAATCCTTAAGGCTACAATCAGCCTCAATCTACTTTTCTTAAAATTCAAAACTGACCCATAAAAAAGATGGAAGAACCAACTCACTTCCACTAAAAAATTCATGGGAAAATACACCAACAGTTTCACCGAAAAACTCGTCTTATGATCGGTGGCGATTACCGTTACCGTTCTCAATATTCTCCTGTTCATTAGCTTTTTATATCGATAGCTATGATCATTCCCACCCAAACATCATTAATTTTTTTAGGTAAAAAATACGACATCATGTGTCGTGGTATTATGATAAAATAAAAATAATTATTCATCTTAGGTGAAAATATGGAATTTGACCAAAATTTGAAACGTGCGGTGCGCTTGGCGCGCTTACCCTACTATATAAAAAGTCTTCCCCATGGAATAACTGTAAAAGAGCTGGCAAAGCTTTGTGGTGTTTCTGTTAGAACTATACAGCGAGATCTGAATACCCTGCAAAATGATTTAAAAATCCCTATTGCACAAGAGAAAAATCGTTACAGTATTTTAGATGATTATATCCTTCCCCCTGTTTTCTTTACATTATATGAAGCAGTTGCGTTATTCCTGGCTTCCAGGCTAGCTATAAGGCATACAGATGAATCGAACCCCCATGTTGCCGATGCTCTCTATAAGATTTCAGGAGTATTGCCTGAAGACCTGGCTGATAAGATAAAGCGAAGTGTAAATACCATCAGAAACAAAAGGACAAATTCAGACTTTATTCAAATCTTTGAACAAATTTCTCTTGCCTGGACTACCCACAGCCAGGTAATAATGCAGTATCAATCCTTGCATAGTCTAGACACAAAAGAATGGATTCTTGAACCATATTTTATTGAAATGTCAGGTATTGGCGATTCGACCTATGTCATTGGTCACGCTATACGGGAGGGCCGAGATGGGGTTATCACTTTTAAACTTGATCGCATCAAAAAGTTAGAATTTACAGGAAAGAATTATGAAATACCTCCTAACCTGGAAATTGAAAAATACCTTGATTCAAGTTGGGGAGTAGTCTGGGGAGATGAAATCGAGGTTTTGTTGAAATTTTCTCCGCAAGTAACCAGACGAGTGAAAGAATCAGTTTGGCATCCTTCTCAGATTTTGACCGATTTACCAGAAGGCGGCTGTTTGCTCAATTTGCAAGTTGGAAGCTTATTAGAGATTACACCCTGGATAAGAAGCTGGGGTCCAGATGTTGAAGTTATTGGTCCACCAGAATTACGGGAGAGATTTTGTTCCTGGAGCAAACAGTTATATGGCATCTATTGTTCACCGGAGGGATAAAAAAGAACCCATATGGAACATTTTTCCGCGTACAAACTGAATTTTATCTGTGAAGCAACAACCACCATCAATTTGCCGTACTATAATGGTTCCACTTTGCGAGGAGCTTTTTTTAGTGCATTACGCCGGGATTTCTGCCTGAATAGAGCACAAAATTCTTGTTTCCAGTGTTCCGCAGCTGAAGTGTGTCCTATCTGCCGCTTGGTCGCTACCGTAGAGTGGAAAAATAATCGTGGAGCCGAGATCCCCCGCCCTTTTGTACTGGAGCCGGTAATTGGCGAGAAGACCAGTTTTGAGCACGGCGAAACCTTTTCATTCGGCATTACTTTATTTGGAAACACATTGTCCCTGTTTCCTTACCTGATATTGGCAATCCAGCACATGGGTGAAATCGGTTTGGGTAATTATCGAAAAAACCCGGGGCGCTTTATACTGAGGGAAGTTAAGGCAGTCAATCCTTTGTCGGCTCTTGAACAATCCATTTATTCTAATGATAGTCGAACTGTTAAAGTCCCGGATTTAGCCATTACCCATCACCAGGTGTTGGAGTTTTCAGCCAGGCTCAACGATGAAAAACTTTGCATGGTTATCATGACTCCACTCCGAATGATTATTCAAGGTACACTGGTCCAAAAACTGACCTTTCCTATTTTCATGCAACGGCTCTTACGCCGGCTGACCGATTTATACCGTTTCTGCTGTAATCAGGAACTTGTCTTGGGTTTTTCCGGATTGTTGAAAAAAGCAGAAGAGGTGTGGGTTGTTCAAGATAACACCCACTGGGTCGATATATCCAGCTACAGCAACCGGCGTCGTGCCAGAACGCCCACTGGTGGACTTATCGGGGAGATTATTTTTGAAGGTTCTTTAAAAGCATTTCTCCCTTTGGTGGTGTGGGGTATGCTGACCCATGTCGGCAAGAATGCAACGAGGGGGAATGGATGGTATCGGATAGCAGACAGCTTATCTTAGATCAATACGGGCTCTTTCTGGGGAAGCACTCGGAAAGGCTGAAAGTGTACTTGAAGGGTGAGGTTATCATGGAGAAGCCCCTTGCCGAGTTCGAGCATATTATCATTTCATCCAGTGGGGTAACGATTTCCAGCGATATAATCGAGGAGTGTGCCGAACAGGGTATCCCCATCAGCTTTATAACCGGGACTGGCAAACCATATGCCAAGCTCATGTCTGCCAATGTGGTCGGGACCATAAAGACTCGCCGTGAACAGCTCTTGAGTTACCTTGATATCCGGGGGGTGGCTTTGGCCAAAGCCTTTACCACAGGCAAGGTTTCTAATCAAGCGGTTCTCCTTAAATACATGGCCAAGTATCGCAAGGAAATTGCCCCCGTGCTTTTTGAAAAAGTCAGAGCGACCGTTTTGGACCTTGAAGATTATTCCAGACAAATTCAGGCTGTGGAAGCGGTCACGATCGATGTCGCCCGCGAACAGATCCTGACTCTGGAAGGTCACGCGGCCAGGCTCTATTGGGAGACTGCCGGTGAACTGATCATACCGGAGGTGGATTGGAAAGGACGGGAAACACGGGGAGCACAGGATTTGGTCAATTCCGCCCTAAACTACGGTTACGGGATTCTATATTGTCAGGTGGAGAGGGCAGTGGTGCTGGCCGGCCTTGATCCTTATGCCGGTTTTCTGCATGCCGACCGCTCGGGTAAGCCAAGCTTGGTGCTTGATTTGGTGGAAGAATTCCGCCAGATGGTGGTCGATAAACTGGTTTTCGGCATGCTGAATAAAGGAGTGAAGCTGGAGATAACGGACGGCAAGCTAACCGAGGAAAGCCGCCGTACCGTCGCTAGGAAAGTCAATGAGCGTCTTGAGAGTGACGAGCTCTATGAGGGGAAAAAACACAAACTGCGTACCATCATCCAATCCCAGGCCAGGCACATCGCTACCTATGTCCGGGGTGAAGGAGCGCAGTATAAGCCATTTGTGGGGAGATGGTGAGATGACTGGTAATTATGAATTAGAAAAACGTCAAAAAGGTGGACTACTCAGATTTACTGGACATCCCTTTTTTGATATTGGAGCGGCAACCATAGCTGCTTTTAACGAGAAACCAGATATATATTCAATCACGGAAGCCGATCTTAAAAAAGTAGCAGATTATATAGAACGAGAATACCAAATGGAACCACTCAAATCGTTCCTTGGAGTAGCATTTACAACTAACGCATGGTTTAATCAACCAGCTTTTAATAAGCATCCCGAAAAGAGAAAGGAATATAGCAATCGGTTGTTAAGGAGCTATCATCAAGACATACCTAAATCGAGCGATAGGTGTGTTTTTACTGGGAGGCTTGCTATAGCCGTTGCATTTTCTGATAAGTTGCCGGACGGTCGAGCATTTCGCCAACATATCCCACTATTGACAGGAGAAAATGTGATCAATTTCTATCCATGGGGTAAAGTAGGATTACCGGTATCTGGTGAAGCAATTCTTTGTATACAGGCTTTTCCACTTGGCTGTGCCAAATGTGGCGGTAGATTATTAGCCGTCCATTCTGAAAGCCCGAATTTAACTTATGAATTTGCCTATGAATTTTTTAAAATGAATCAAAAAGCCCTTACCCTGGCTCATTTATCAGGAAGTAAAAAGATGCCTGAAGCACAATTCTCAGCCAAGACACTGCTCATTGACACACTGTTAAAAATTGAGCAAAGACGACATGACGAGGCAAATCAACATATTCTATTCTCAGTAACTGCCTATCATATAAATAACTCCGGCCAGTCAAATCCATTGGATAACAGAAATCCACCATTGGATATTTATTATTTACCGCTAGAGCTAACTGATTTTCTTAGTCATCTCACCAGTGCTGAATATAGTAATGAATGGAATGCTATAAAACAAAGAGCCTGGTGGCTTTCGATGAAAAAAAAGAAAAATGAAAAAAGAGGAAAGGAAAATGTTGAAGAAGAAAAACTACTACCTCAAAGAAATCTTTTATATGAAGACCTGCTTCGGTTACCATTAGGCGCGGGGAGATTTATACGCCGCTATTTTTTGCGCATTCCAACGCGCACAAGCAGAGAAGAAGATCCTCGCCGTGTTTATTCGTTAAAAAATGAAGCAGGGTTAGTTTCATGGAAACTAACAGAACTATTTTTGAGGAAGGTGATGTTTGTGAATCAAGAACGTATACAGCAAATCAAAGAATTGGGTGACCGTCTTGCTATGTATGTAAACAATGAAAATAATCGCCACTTTTTTACATCATTTTATATTGAACAGCGAAGTTACAATAATTTACGAAATTCTCTTATTAAAGCTAATGTTGAACATGTAAAAAGAGGTAATCCACCGCTCATCACACTCGATCCATATCTCACGATTTTTGAAGATGGAGATGAGGTTGGAAAGTCTGACTGGCGATTAGCTCGTGATTTAGTGTTGATTCGCATGATCGAGAAATTGTATAACCTAGGATGGATTGGTAAGAATTCCGAGGCTATTCCTGAAATCTTAGATAATGAGATTTCTCAAGATTAATAGGAGGTGTGAAAATGTCTTTTATAACTGGTCTAATTCTAATTGATGCACCAGCATCTGCTCTCAATAATCTGGGTCAGATTGAAGGTGAACGATATGACAATAGCACAGGAGTTAAAGTGATTCGTTCGAAAGAGGGCTCTTATCCTTATGTTTCTGCTCAAGCTTTTCGATATTGGTTAAGGACGACTCTGGAAAAAAATGTGATGGATTGGAAATCTGCTCCGATCTATCGTGAAGAAAAAATTGCTTATACCGATGCTAACCCAATCAAGTGGTGGGATGATGATTTATTTGGCTATATGCGCGCTCCATCAAAGCGAGAATCAGCAAGAGCTAAGCGCGAGGAAGATGAGTCACGTATTGGAGAGACTGAAACTAACGAAACCATTACTCGTGTCGCACCGTTTCGTGTAAGTACATTCGTTTCAATTGCACCAGTTACACCTACTAGTGATTTTGGTGTCATGTCACGCCATGATGGTGATCCTGTACCTCATGAACATCAATTCTACCGAACAACGCTGAAAGGTTTATTCTCTCTCGATCTTCATGCTTCTGGCACATTCTGGTATCGCCAGAAGACCGGTTTCCGAAATCTTGATGATGTTCGAATCGATGAAGCTAAAAAAGCTGGTCTCCTGGAAATTCCGGATCAAAAAGCATATCGTTTACCCATTGAACAACGTTTAAAACGTGTTACTACCCTTTTTGAAGGAATAGCCATGCTTGATGGTGGAGCTAAACAAACCCTTCACTATACTGATGTTGCCCCAGTGTTTGTCATTATGGCTGTAACTAAAGGAGGAAACCATATATTTGGACACATCATTGGTGCGAACGGGCGCGGTTTACCTGTACTCAACATTGAAGCATTAAAGGAATCTCTGATAGTTTTCAAAAATGAGATTCTTTCTGATATATATGTGGGTTGGGTACGTGGCTATTTGGATGAGGAACGAGTCAAGCTGGAGACTTTTGGTGTAGAACCAGAGGGTATTCATTTGAACATCAGCCATCCACGAGAGGCTTTTAAGTCCCTGATATCTGTACTTAAAGAGGATAAAAACAGAATGTGGCTAGAATAACGCTATCGAGGAGAGGTAATTATGCATGTTCTTAAAGTGGTTGCAGAGGGGTTAACAACATCTTTCCGCTATCCTCACTTTATGCAGGGTATTCACCCTACCTTTGAAATGCCACCACCAGCAACAATTTATGGTCATATTTGTAGTACATTAGGGGAGTGGATAAAACCTGATGGAATAGAGTTTGCTTATCACTTCACCCATTTAGGCAAATTTGACGATGTGGAAAATATACATGTAGTTGTATCTTCGAGTGGTAACTTGCCAGGTACTAAGCATCCCAAGGCTCTAGAAGGAATTATAAACCCATTCAAGCGAACTATTCTATTTCAGCCAAGGCTGATTCTCTATCTTAATAAGCCAGAATGGGAAGAAGCCTTTCGAAGTCCATCATACACTGTAGTGCTGGGGCGTTCTCAAGACCTATTTACTTACATTAGTGTTGAGATTGTTAAGCTGACACGTGCTCATCATGCATATTTCGAACATACACTAATACCATATAAAATGGGCTTCCAAACAGGTCGCGGATACGCTTTACTGATGCCTCGTTTTCTGGAATATGCTCAAAGTCGCTCCGCCATCTTCGCTCGTTACGTGGTACTCAAGCAGCGCATCCACACGAGCGAATTCCTTCATTTTCCTGGAGTAGCCGATGAATCGGAATTCTGGATCGACCCAACATCGCTGGAGGATGACGGTGATTACCTTGGCCTCGCATTTCACACGTTTGTTGGTGAATATGATGATAACCCTTTCTTGGCCTGAATGGATAGATAATTTACTTTGGGCAAAAAGCGCAGAAACTGGCAAAGACGGTCGAGCCGAAAGCCTGGCTCGGCATACTTGGTATGTATTGGAGACACTTGCTGCATCCATCCGTTTACGTCCAGATTTACCAAAAAATATTGGATTCCCTTGCTTGTGGAATAGTTTATTCTGGGCTTGTTTTTTGCATGATTTCGGTAAGGCAGCCCAAGGATTTCAAGAGCGATTGCGTGGGGGGAAAAAATGGCCACACCGTCATGAGCTATTGTCTTTGGCTTTTATTGATTGGGTTAAAGATGCCTTGTCCGAAGAAGAGTATCAGTGGGTATCAGCGGCAATAGTCTCGCATCATAAAGATGCAAATGAAATCCAATCAATGTACTTGGATCCAATTGATCCTGAAGATGACCCCTTGATTTTGCTCGTTAGTGATATCAGCTATGAGGCGATGAGTGGTTTATGGCGCTGGCTAAACGAATGTTCATCATCTTGGGTTGCGGCATTGGGGTTGAGTGATAAAGATGTCCGGATACCCGTCTTACCTCAACAATCAGAAGCCATAAAAAATGTCCAAGAGCAGGGAGCTCTAAGGGTACGAAAATTGCTACAAAATTTTCGTGGTTGGCTAAGAACGCTTAATCGTAGTAGCGAATGGAACCTTATTATTGGTACTCTTGCCTTACGAGGACATCTAATATCATCCGATCATATGGCTTCGGCTCACATCAACGAGTTTCCTATATCGTTGATATCCTCACCGGGTGATTTATTGACGCGTTTGGGAATCAGAGAAAATATGTTGTACCCTCATCAGAGAGAATGTGCTGTCAAGCAAGGATCAGTGGTATTGGTTGCTCCGACGGGTAGCGGTAAGACCGAATCAGCTTTACTTTGGGCATGTGCTCAATCAATTGGAAAGCATCCTGTACCTCGTCTTTTTTACACGTTACCTTATCAAGCTAGCATGAATGCTATGTATGAGCGATTAAATAAAAAGGCCTTCCCAAAGCAAGTAGGCTTAGAGCATAGTAGAAGTGTTTTGGCTATTTACCGTCACTGGCTGAGTGAAGAATACACACCTCAACAAGCTTCCCGTGCTGCACGATGGAGTAAGAACTTATCAAGGTTGAACTATTTCCCTGTACGCGTACTTAGCCCTTATCAAATCCTAAAAGCACCTTATCGTTTAAAAGGCTATGAGATGCTATTATGCGATTTCTTCGATGCGACTTTTGTTTTGGACGAGATTCATGCATACGATCCCGGTCGACTGTCCATGATCTTATGTACTGTGAAATATTTGAGAGAACAGTTTCGAACTCGGTTTTTTCTGATGTCAGCTACATTGTCCAGATTATTGTTGTCAAAGTTAACTGAAGTGCTTGGAGAATACACTATAATCCAAGCTACACCAGAACTGTTTACTCAATTTTGCAGACACAAGTTGCATCTCATAGATGGTGACTTACTTACTGAACGATGGATGGAACAAATAGCTGAAACCGCGAAAAAAGGACTGTCAGTGCTAGTTTGCTGTAATACCGTAAAACGCGCACAGCATTTTTATACTGAAATAAAAAAAATAATGAAAGATAATATCAATATTGTATTATTACATGGACGTTTTAATGGCAAAGATCGTTTGGAAAGAGAAAGAATTGTCCAAATATCAACTGGCTCGATGTCGATGGAAAGACAACCTATCGTCCTTATAGCCACTCAGGTTATCGAGGTAAGTTTGGATATTGATCTAGACTTAATATATACAGATCCAGCTCCTTTGGAGGCATTAATTCAACGCTTCGGAAGAATTAATCGACGACGGAAGAAAAAAAATGCACCTGTGTACGTATTTACTGAGCCATCTGATGGACAAGGCATTTATTCAGATGATTTGGTAAAAGCAGCTTTGAAAGTCCTTACCAAGAATTCAGATAATATGATTAATGAAGCTTGTATTTCAGAATGGCTTGATGAGATATATGTTGGATTAATTGCTGATCAATGGAATCAGAAGTATGAACAAAGTTATAATGATTTTGAAAGCGCTTGCATTTCTGCGCTTCGTGCATTTAATTCAGATTCAATACTTGAACAAGCTTTCTATCAAGCTTTCGATAGTATTGAAGTTTTACCTGAATGTTTTGAAAATACTTATCGTATGTTTATTGAAAAAGATGAACCTCTTGAAGCTAGTCAACTACTTGTATCTTTGCAATGGCAACAATATTGGAAATTGTCTTGTGATGGTCGTGTTCGTGATGATGATAGACAAAATTGGCCCAAGGTCGTGGATGTTGCATACTCTGAGCTTGGATTGGAGGTATGAGGAGAATTAATGCTCTCTCTCATCATCTACGACATACCGAATGACAAGTTACGGAGTAAGGTGGCGGATATATGCTTGGATTATGGTTTGGAACGTATCCAATACAGTGCTTTTTTGGGGGAAATCAATCATAACCGGCGGGAGGAGTTGCTGCAGAAGATAAAACGGGAAGTGGGCAGGAAACAGGCAAATGTCCAGTTGTTTCCCATTTGTGATAAGGACGTGCGGCTCAGGCAGATTGTACTGGTCAATGATGGCGATGGCAGAACCGATAAAACTGACGGTCAGTGATGTAAAGCAATACTTTTACTGTCCCAGGGTGGTTTTTTATACCTACTGCCTTCATACCAAACGCCCGACAACCTATAAAATGAAAGAGGGCAGTCTGGAACATGAAGCTGTCGCGGAAAAAGAAAAACGGCGGAGCTTAAAAACCTATGGATTGAAGGAAGGGGAGAGGCAGTTCAACATCAATCTGTATTCCCAAAGGCTGGCTCTTTCCGGAAAGCTGGATATGGTTATCATTAGTGGGAACGAGATTATCCCAGTTGACTTTAAAAATACCTCCGGTAGTGCCGGGTTGAACCACAAATATCAACTCACCGGATATGCATTGCTCTGTGAAGAAAAATGGAACAAACCGGTTCGGCGGGGATTTGTTTATCTCGTTCCTCAAAAGAAAGCTCAGGAAGTACTTCTCACTGACAATATGCGCCTTTTTTTTAAACAAACTTTGACAAAAATCCGGGAAATGATTGAAAAGGAGTCTCTTCCCGCTCCGGCGAAATGGAAGGTCTACTGCACGGATTGCGAATTTCTCAATTTCTGTAATGACATCGATTAGAGGTATGCCGTGTATTTTTTGAATGAAGAGGAAAAAAAATTGCTCTTGCGTCGTATCCTCCCCCAGGCAAGGCAAAGAGATATAGCGCAGGATTTACGAGGCTGGAACTGGGATAAACCCCCGATGAGTCCAATATATGACCAGATCAAACTGGGGGTAGCAGAAGTGGCAAATACCTATTGTCCTTCCAACCGAGACCTTTACCTTCGGCGGGTCATGGGTATAAAAATGCCGGTCAATCGAGCTATGATGGAAGGAGGACTTCTCCACGACATGCTTTGTCGGCTGATTATTGCCGTTAAAAGAGTCATTTATGAGCATGGAGCGGGCTCCCTGAATCAACTTGCCTCCCTAGACCGGAATGAATTTTTCAACATACCAAATACGGTTCTCAAAATTCTCAGCCCAGAAGATAGCAATGCAATGAAAGCCAAAATGGAAATCCTCTGGGAATATGAATACCACAACATATTTAACCGCTTACAAAACGTCCTGACAGTCCAACCCCATATCGGACCTGATGCACTGGTTGCTCTGGCTTTGCCGGTAACGGTGGAACAAAAGCTCAATGGCTCGTTTCTAGGACTGAGTACCCATCTTAGCGTTGATGCTTTTCTTTTCTCCGAACCGATGGTCGTAGATATCAAATTTGGTTTGAAACAGAAATTTCACCATCTTTCGATAACCGGTTACGCCCTGGTTATGGAAAGCCTCTATGAATACCCAATTAATGTCGGTTGTATCGTGTATCCCTCTTTTTCCGGCAATCGTCTTGCTATTGAGCGTGACTTTCTTTTCATTGATGATGAGCTTCGTCAGTGGTTCATTGAAGAGAGGGATGAAAGGATGAGGATGATCCATGAAGAAATTGATCCGGGTCTTGCTCAACAGTGTCCAGAGATCTGTTCATTCTGGCATGAGTGTCACCCAAAGTAAGTTTTTAGGATAGACCCTCATGCTGCTTTCGCAGCACCAGATGAGAATGAAAACTTTGAGGGTCTATCCTTTCAGTTTTAGTCTTTTCTGTTTTTCAATCTTACACCATAGGCTGAAATCCTGGTGTAGTTTCCAGGATATATTTCGAAAAAGCCCTTCCAGAAGAGTTTATTAAGTTCGAGATTAAAGATAACCAAATGAACAAAACAAGAGAGTGAGGCTAAATTTTTGGGAAAAGTGACTTCGCAAAACTGGCCTGTTTTTGAGCAGAAATCAATTTGCGGATATGATATGGAACAGGAAACATTTTCCTTAAACAGTCATATGCTACTTTTCTTTGAATTGAGCGGAAAAAAACCAGAAGAAAAGTAAAAAAGTTGCTTTATTCTGTTTCTAAAATTGCAGTCGCAATATTCGATCCGTTAGATAGGATACTGAAAGAGAAATTAATTATCTGTGGCAACATACAGATATGTTGTCGCAATATTCGATCCGTTAGATAGGATACTGAAAGGCGGTAGTACTAAGATAAACAGGATCACCAACACTAGTCGCAATATTCGATCCGTTAGATAGGATACTGAAAGCATAACTTGCTGCTCCACCATTCGCACCCACAGCCGGAGTCGCAATATTCGATCCGTTAGATAGGATACTGAAAGTTGACCATCGGGGAGTGGTTCGAGTCCCATAAATTGTCGCAATATTCGATCCGTTAGATAGGATACTGAAAGGTTGACGAGGCACCTGACGAATAACATTCCTTTAAGGTCGCAATATTCGATCCGTTAGATAGGATACTGAAAGTATAACCCTCGAAAAATATCCGATGAGGTTTTAAATGTCGCAATATTCGATCCGTTAGATAGGATACTGAAAGTCTTTCCATAACCCTTTGAATTGCTGATTATAAAAACTGTCGCAATATTCGATCCGTTAGATAGGATACTGAAAGACCAGAACCGCTTTCCCATCATTCTCCAGCTCATAGTCGCAATATTCGATCCGTTAGATAGGATACTGAAAGGACCTTAAAAGCGAAATTAAGGCAATGTCTTCTGAGCCGTCGCAATATTCGATCCGTTAGATAGGATACTGAAAGCATTGATTTTAATGACGAATACGCTTGTTATTTATATTGTCGCAATATTCGATCCGTTAGATAGGATACTGAAAGATACATTAACAGTTGTCTTTGATAATAAGTTTGTAGCAACGTCGCAATATTCGATCCGTTAGATAGGATACTGAAAGCGTACGGAAGGATTGAACCGTGGTCCCATTTCCGGGCAAGTCGCAATATTCGATCCGTTAGATAGGATACTGAAAG